>CALGTL010000053.1 GCA_937901475.1 uncultured Dehalococcoidia bacterium | reverse complement strand
CTGGGGCTTTACCCCGATGGAGAAAAACCTGCCAATACGGCGAGTGCTGCACCACGCGGGTTCGGGCGTGACGTGCGCGATATCTCATGGACGCTCAAGGAGGCTCGACGTACACGAGCTTTTTGGATGATTGTTACATTTGTTTCGGTGGATCGCTTTGCACTGGGGGCAATCAATCTACACTTAGTCATTAGCTTTCAAGACAAAGGCCTCAGTGCAGCTCAAGCCGTCAGTATCCTGTCTCTTTTCGCAGCTACATCTGCGCTTACTGGTGTGCCCTGGGGGTTCGTATTCGAGAAATTACATATCCGCTTTGGCGCGATGCTTATCAGCGGGCTGCTGCTGTTGTCGATGGGTGTTCTGCTGATTGCCGATACGTATCCAATGGCCATTTTGTTCGGCCTGGTATTCGGGTTCGCAGTGGGAGGATCGTCGCTAGTAGAGACGCTGTTGTGGTCGGACTTCTTCGGGCGCCGCCATATGGGCGAGATCCGAGGATTCACCGCACCGTTCCGGCTGCTTTCTCCAGTTGGCCCGACCGTTGCGGGGTACATCTTCGACACAACCGGCAGCTATCGTATCGCCTACGGTATATTCGGCGGAATTTTCTTCGTGATGCTGCTGGCGATGTCGTTCGCTACGCCGCCGGTGAAGCCAGAGGCGGTTGAAGCTAAAGCGGCTGTCGAAGACTAGGTGACGTCCTCGTCTATCAGTGCGGCGACTTGGCGACCCATGCGGACCGAGTAGTTAGTGCCGCGGTCTTCGGGGTATATCTGCGTAGTGTTGGCGAGGTATAGCCCTGCTATGGGCGTGCGGTGGTCGGGTATGGTTTCCGCGTAGCCGGGGGTTACGATCGGTTGGGCAGCGTCTACTTTGTGGTGATGGTACTCCCTCACCCAGGATTCGTTGAATGCCGGGTTGATCCGTGCTAGATGAGGAAGGTATTCGTGGTACAACTCTTCGGCGCTCATCTGGTACATCTGCGAATCGCGCGCCAGATAGTTCGTTAGGTAAACGATGTGCCCCCCACCATAGTTTTCAGCGGCGATGAAATTCGTGTGTTCGATGATACCGAGGAATGGAATCGAGCGATCACCGACGTAGGTCCAGTAATGGCGACTCAAAGGCCTATCTAGTACGAGAATGACAAGCACTGCTGCGAGATAGGTTTTGTCTGTGAGGTGGTCGACGTAGGACTTCGGCAAGTCGGTCGCGATGTGCGGCATGATGTACGACGGCACGGTGGAAAGCACAGCATCATAGTTTCGCGCTTCCAGAGGACCACCGTCGACCGCGACGGTCAGCCCGACGCATCTGCCATCTTCGACAATGGTTGCCTGGACTTTGGCACCGATGTGTACCTGACCACCTTGGACCCGGATGCGCTCTGCCAAGGCATCGAATATCTCAGCGAATGATCCTATGGGGTAGCCGAGCTGCTCTTTAAATCGCCCGAGCAGGCCTTTGCCGCGTGAGGCTGTTCTGAGTGCGAATTTGTTCCAAAGCCAAGACATCGCGATGCGGTCGTGGTAATCGCCGAATTTTCCTCGCAACATGGGCTCGAAAATCACCTCGTAGCCTTTTCGCCCTGCGTGCTTCTTCAGCCATGTAGTTGCCGTGACCTGTTCGAGCGAGTGCCATTCTTTGCGCCGCTGAAGTAGAAGAGTCATTAGGCCTAATTTGATCCGGTCAACCAGCGGGAGGGGACTGAAGCGTAGGAGGTCCAGTGGCGAAGTGAACTTCCACAACCGGTTGGCGACAAAGTACCCCACGTTGGAATCGATCCATCTGATCTGGTGACCTATGCCTAGCTCTTCTGTTAAGTTAATCATCGCAGTGTCGCTGCGAAAGAGATGGTGGTAGCCCTTCTCAATCGGGGTGCCGCCGACATCGAAGGTCGAGGCCTGGCCTCCAAGGAAAGGCGCGCCTTCGAAGACTTCCGCTGTGTGCCCGCGGAGCCCTAATTCATAAGCGGCTGCTAGCCCTGCAGCCCCGCCGCCGATAATGCCAATCTTCATGATTATTCCTCCGGGGCGTCCGCGAGGCGGCGGCGCGTGAGATCTGAAAGTCTGACATTGCGTAACGCAAGATGGAGGAACCCCGTGGCGATGACCGGCAATAGCAAAGCTAAGTGAAGGATGACGGCGTAGGCGAAGGCGAGGCCGGTCGAGACCCCAAGAAACGCCAGTGACAGCGCAGCGAAGAATTCGAATGGTCCGACGGAGCCTTGGGATGACGGGATTGATGTGGCGAGATTAGAAACCGAGGTGACCACGAGCATTGCTATTACCATCAGCGCGACGGTATCGAACTCAGCCTGCAGGTTGAAACCGAGCGCTACGATGTAGTACATGGTGGCTTCAGCTAACCAAATTGGTGCCGAGAGAAGGAAAACAGAGACCACTCGACTCGGACGCTGCAATCCTTCGAACCCTCCTATGAAGCGCACGACTAGGCCGAGCGCGGAGGCCCGATATTTCTCAGGTGCGAGAGTGGTGAAGCGGCCTGCCCATCGGATGAAAGCTGCAGGGTATAAGGCAGCCATCACCATCATCGTTAGTACGCCGATAAACGGGGTAATTACGACCGCTCCTACGAGAGCGCCTGAGGGTTCAATGCCGAACGGTAAGTCGACGTTCTCACTGATCCGTTCAGTGAGGCCGCTTACCGGAAGAAACAATGTACTAATCGCTAGGAAGAAGAGGAGCGTCAGGCCGTCGAACACTCGCTCGATAAGGATGGTGGCCAAGGCGGTGGAGCCTCGCACGGGCTCGCGGGTCGACAGGTAGTAGCTTCGAACTAACTCTCCGATGCGCATAGGTAGTACGTTATTAGCCGTATAGCCAACCATGACGACAGGGAAGAGTCGATTCGTCCGGGTTGAGGCAAAGGGGCGTAGTACGTAACTCCAGCGGAACGACCGCAAGTAAAGCGAGACATAGTAAACACCGACGGCGGGGATGAGGTAGACGTAATTGGCACTCGCCAAGGATTCGCGCATCTCATCGAAGTCGAACCGAAGGACCAGCAGCCCAAGAAAGACCGCCGTGATGGCGGCCCCTATCCAGAACCTAACGTTGGTGAACAACGTGACCTCCGCTGACTCGGCTCCGCTGGTAAACCCATCAAGTGTATCAGCCGGCCCCACTACCCTCAGAAGGAGTGGCCCTTAGGCTAGTGCAGCCTTCAGCAAAAGCGGAATGGCGGTCAGCGAGGAAAATTACCCCATGGGATTGATACATATTCCCTTCGTAATTACGGTCAAGGAAATAATCGGTCGCTATCCTCCAGCTTTCGGGTCGCTGTAAATCCGTTAACAAAGAAGTGAAAGATATATTGCTGTATGCGGTGTTGGGAAACCACCAGAGATGACTGATATCACCAGCCTCCGTGTAACCCTCTAGGGCGGTGGCTAGGCTGCCCTGGACAGACTTGCTGACCAGTACAACGTCAGCATTAAGGGGTTCCTCGGGGGGGTTGTCTTTAATAAAAAGATACTCGGTGTTCTTGTAGTCGCGGGCATACCATCGCCACTGCCATGCGAAGTTGTCGGACTCGCCTATGAGAAGGCGAAGGCCGTCCTTGCCGAGGCCAGTCTTATCCGCAATGTGGTTGATGCATTCAGAGGCGTACTTGGTCTCTTGCCCGGTTTGTGAGTATACAAGGAGCTCTGTTGGGCGCTCCAATCCCGAGTATGGGTAAGTGGCTCGCCAGCCGATGAAAATCGTGAATCCTAGTAAGGTGACCATCCCACCAAGCATGACTGCTGCCAGGATGGTGGAGTGTCGTTCAGGGCTTAATGTGCTAAGGGCGTTAGCAGCCGCTTTGACCGCAGGATTCACCCGGAGCTGGAGTACTAAGACGAGAGTGCCTGCGACGACAATCACGGCGAGGGCAATAGTCATCCAAAAGGAGACGTTGGATGTGACGTCATCAGCGCGAAGGGTCTGGAGAAGCATGAATGGTACGGCCAGCATCAGCCCGAGACCGCCAAATATTCCTGCCGGTGCGTACCGGCTACCTTTTATATGCCCAATCATCAGGCCCACGGTGCGGCCTGCGATTAGGGTCATCGGTAGTGTTATGCCCACTAGTAGCCATGGCATGCGCTCGCCAGCGAGGCTGAACAAGCCGAACGTGATAGCGGCCCAGCTCACGGTGGCTCGGTCGAATAGAGTACCTTTGAAAAACAGGAATAACCCGCCGATTAGCGAGGGGCCAACTACAAGGAATTCATATATTGATAACCCGATGGCGTAGTAGTACAAGGGTTGGCCGGCGCGCTCCACGGCATGTTGGGCAATCCAGTAGCCTAACGACCCCCAGTACCCAGTGAAGAAGCCAGTACCATTGGTAAACATACTGGTGAAAAGGGGCAGCGTGACGCCTATGAATAACGCTGCGAGCCACGGCCAACGACGTTTGTCCCATATCAAGCCTAGGGTTATGGATATACCAACGAGTACAAATACGAGGAAGAGCGCAATGTACAGCGCGCCACCTGCGGGTGCGCCTGTTTCTACGGCAGCACGGATAACTTCCCCGCTAGCAATGCGAGGGTCGTTTGGGTCGGCATTCACCAAAGTGATGCCGACAAATCGCTGAAAGAACCCCACAAACGGTGCCCACATAGGTAGCGAGAGCGTGCCAAGTACTATGAGCAGGTCCCCCGCCGGCCTTATAGCATCGAGACGCATCGAGCCTTTCGCCCATCTCCAAAGATCGGGAAGCGTGAGCATGATGAGGAATAAACCGAACGAACCTGCTAGGAGGAATGCGGATTCCTTTGTGGTGTACGCGAGCGCCCAGATGGCAGCCCACGCCACTAGGAGGCTGCTTCTTGGGCGCTCAAGGTAATGCCAGAGAATTATGAAGAGCCCGAGTGCCCAAACAGCCATGAAGATGTCGTTTCGGATAAACCGACTGAAGTACAGCAGCGAGGGAGATACGGTTAGGAATACGGACGTGGCGAGAGCCCCTGGCACCCCCATTTGCCGACGTAGTAAGTACGGCATGGCGACGAGGGCAGTACCGAATAGAGCAGGCAATAAGCGGACGGTTACGTCGCTGGAGCCGAAGATGGCCATCATGGCCGCTGCTCCATGGAATAGGAATGGGCCGTGAGTTAGTGGCGTGTGGTCGTAGCCCATGCCTTCAGCAAATCGCCAGGAATACCACGCGTGGAGTATTTCGTCATAGTGCAGCGCGCGCCCGCCTAGGTCCCACGTGCGTGTGACCAGCGCAATCAGGATGATAGCTAACCAAAGCCAACCTATGGCCCCCGGGGTGGTTGGTCGGGGCAACGTTCGTTTTGCTTCATCAAAGTAGTGGTGGGTTTTGACTCGTACCCAGTCAATGGTCATAGGAGTGCGCCCTTGGTTATTTTATAGATAACGACGCCTTGTCCTGTGCTCAGGTCGGAGAAGACGGGGGTCGCGAACTCGGAGAATTTAGCCACTCCTTGGGTGCCATAGGCATTTCGCTCGCGGGCACCCACGATGACGTAGTCGGCCCCGTAGCGCGCTAATAGCCCGGCAGCTTCGTGAGCGTCAATCGTCTGAAAAATAAGGCGAACGTCGCTGAGTCGCTGGTCTAGTTCTGCATGCATCGAGTTTCGCCGCCACTGACGTTCATGGCCTAACCAGCCGATGATGGTGGGTCTGCCTGTGCTGCTCGATATTCGAGCAGCGTCTGTGTAGGAGTGGCAGCCATTCACTTCGTTGGCGCAGGGCACCACTGCGGCTTCCACGACTACCGCATTGCGCGGGAGGTTTTCACGAATCCACTGAATAGCGGCATACTCAGCAGGTGCGCTTCGCTTGACATGGCTTTGGCCGTCGAGATTGAGAGCACTAGTGCCTTCCGATCGACTGGTGATAGCTGCCAGAGGGTAGTAACTAACGGCACTAAGCGCAAGCACTAGGAGCGCTGCCCACACGGTTACACCGATGCGGCCGCTTAGAACGTTCTTGTTCCAGCGGGTTGTGACGAACCAGACCGCGAATCCTCCAAGAACAGCGAATAGCTGCCACGCTTGGTAATGCAGCTTGAACATGGTATTAATGCGCCGATAGTCTCCACTGAAAATATCGACCACATGGAATAGCTCCACCCCCATAACGAGAGCCGCCGCGACAGCGAGTAGCCCCAGCGCAGGTGCCATAGCATCACCGGTGGTTTTGGCAGTGGCTGGGTCATGTGCAGTTCGTAGTGCTTCGGAGTCCCGATGGGCAATCGTCCATGCGCCGTATATTGCGAGCGAAACTACCAGTGCCATGGGCACGGTCACCAGCAGCCGATCTACGGCTAAAAGCTCTCCGCTAATCCCTCGCTCGACATTCCTGATTGCATCCCACAGTAGACCTACGACGATGATGGTGCCACCAACAACGAGAGTGGCTTTAGGGTTATATGCGAAGGTTGTTTCGTCAGCGCGGGCCATGCGGTAACCGGCTTGATGCAACGCGAACATGAGCACGAAAATGGCTAATACCGGCACCCCCCAGAGGGGCTGGAGCCATAACGCGATTGGAGAGAACCCTCCGAAGAAGGCAATTCCGATGCGCTTTGTGCTCCAATTCCCAGCGATGAAGACTTGTTTAAGTGCAATGGCTAGCAAAGGTAGAAGTAAGAGACCCGGTACGCCCCATAACAGTACGAGATGGAGCGGGCGAGTTTGTAGACTCAAAAGAGGCGCTACCCCGCCGGTATTGCTGTCGAAATTGGTGAAAAATGGAATGAATGCAAGAATTGCGGCTATAACAAGCAGGCCGGAGCTTGCGATGCTGGGGCCGAGTCGCCACTGCGAAGCGAATCGCTTGCTGAGACTCCACTGATCTAGAGCGCGGTTGAATAGATAACTCGCGCCATGACCCCGGCCCGCTGCGCCTACTATCACGGAATTTTCTGATAGGGCCAACGCGCTACCGAAGGATGAATCGGCGGCCAGGCCTTGAGGGCTCAGGCGGTTCTGAATCTCCCATTTTTCTCCGTTCGTTTTATAAATTGAAACGGATCCGGTTCGACGGGCATCTTCTCTGCCCTGAGCACCCACAGCTAAGAACCATCGTTGGATGGCAACGGATGATCCGAATCCGGCATCTCCTAGCTCCGGAGTTAATCTCTCTTCAATCTGCCAACCACTGAGCAAAAATCGATAGATGGTGGCACTTTCGTAGGCACCGATTGCGATCCGTCCTTCGCCTGCGGAAATGGACCTCCCGAAATGGCTGGGGCCATCTAGGCGCTGCTCTAGATTCCAGCCCTGGGAACTCTGACGATAGGTGAACGCAGCACTCGCTCCCGGAGCCCCTACAATCAATGAATCCTCCCACAAGCTGATGGCATGACCGAAACCAGACTGGTAAATAGGTGAAGCTAGCTTTGCGATAAGCCCACAGGTCTTGGCGACACAGCTAAATACGAATACCAATCCGTCTGCGCCAACAGCCACCACTTCACCGTGGACTGCAACACTTTTCCCGAAGCCTTGGGCGTGTTGCCCGTCTGGCAACCGAAGAGTACTGCAATGAACCCAGTGCTCATTCACTTGACGGTAGACGAGCGCTGATTCGGTACCAGGTGCACCAACGACCGCGATATCTCGATGGATGCCCACGGACGACCCGAATCTGGCGTACGGCGCGTTAGAGATGTGGCGTAGCGTGGCTTCTTTTTCCCATTTGCCGTCGTTGTTCACGTACAGGATGGCAGCCCCGCACCCCGGTTGGAGTGTCGATTCGTTCGGGACGCCTGCGATTACGCGAGATCCTGAGATTCCTACTGCAGAGCCGTACCCGAAGGAGCGTTCATTACGAGCGGCCCCCAGCAGAATGGCGCCAATGACTAGCGCTATACCCAAAGGTAAATCCCATAAATTCATAGCTCCCAATGCGCCGGTTGAGATGAGCACGGTCACTCCCAAGGGCCACATAGGTCCAAGGAGTGATGTTGAAGCGATTGCTAACAGCGGCAGCAGCCAAAGGGAATTCACACCTAGCACGACTGACAAGAGGATGGTTATAAGTGCTAGGAACGCGATGATTAAACCCATTCCACCCAACCTCCGGCGGAACCGAATAAGGCCTCGCTGCAAGTAGAGCTGTATGGAAACGCCAGTAGTCAACAAAACGAAGCCGATGGACATCACATGAGGATGGAGATCACCGTTGAGGAAGCTGAATAACGGGAACTCGTTGATGTGTGCAGGAGGTACTACGCGGCTGGCTCGCCACCACCAGAGGTGGGTTTCATCCGGCCGCCATGAAATGGCTGCGCCAACAGGAGCCGTGAAGCCATTGATTCCGATTACGGCCCAGAAACCCTCGCTCTGTATACCCGCAGCCCGCAGTATTTCAAGAGCCCCCACCAAATTGCTGGCTACCAGAAGGAGAAATGCAGCAACGATTCCAGCGAACACCGCACCGTCGTTCGAGCCACGGCCGAGTCGGACGAGGTTGAATGTTACTCCGAAGGCGGCGATGGCACCCATGGCGGCGGCAGTCGCCAGACCAAGGTTGTAAGCAATTGGAGTTGCGATGCCTGAGAGCATGGTCACAGCGCCAATCATGATGTAGCCGAGGTAGTAATAGGAAGTGAGTTCGCCAGCCAGCCAGGGGTCCATCGGAGGGTAGAATCGGCTCGTGGTTACCGCGTTTAGCAACATGAAGTCCATCGGCTGCTCAGTGGCACTAATTGATGTGACGGCCGCTCGCAAGAGAGTCATACCGAAGAATACGGCGATGAATAGCAACTCAGTCGTGATAACTGTACTGAGATTGCGACGCAGAAAGGCGAATATTGCATCGCGGGATGAGCGGGATGACGCCCAACTGATTAAAACCGTAATGAGAAGGGCTATCAGCACTGTCCATCGAGAATTAGGAAGAGTGTGCGTGAGACCTAGAACCCACGTGCTGAAGCCAACAAAGAGCAGACCTAAAGGCTTGCTGAACGCCCAGCCGCGGTCTGGCATCTTGGAGAATGCTTGATAGGCGATAGGGAAGGCCGCAATCCCGAATATTTCGAGAACCAAGAGCCACAACAAGGAGTCGCCGATTATCGACATGGCTTATTTCGCTGCGGGTTCATCGCCGAACAACGCATCGACGAAGTCGTCGGTATCAAACATAGAAATATCGGCTATCCCTTCCCCCGTGCCGATGAAGATGACAGGCAGGTCAAGCTCTTGAGCAATTGCAACAGCGATTCCTCCTTTTGCGGTGCCGTCGAGCTTGGTCAGGAATACTCCATTTACGCCCACCGCTTGTTGGAAGACCTTGGCCTGCTCGAGCCCGTTGTGGCCAGTGGTTGCATCTAGGACTAGCAATGTCTGGTGGGGTACCGATTCGTCGAAGCGCTCGAATATCCGGCGAACCTTACGCAGTTCCTCGATGAGCGGGCCCTTATTGTGTAAGCGCCCAGCCGTATCGAAGATGAGAACATCGGCTCCGCGAGCTACCGCAGCCTGGTAAGCGTCGTAGGCCACAGCACCGGGATCCGATCCTTGTTGGTGCGCAATGATATCGATTTTCAGCCGCTCTCCCCAAACCTGTACTTGCTCTATCGCAGCTGCTCTAAAGGTGTCACCAGCCCCGACCATCACCGTCTTACCAAGCTCTTGGTAGTGCTTGGTAAGTTTCGCAATGCTAGTGGTTTTTCCGACACCGTTAACACCAACGACCATGAGAACAAAGGGCTTGGCTGGAAGATTTTCTTGGTCGTACCAATCCCATACAGCTTTGTCTTTGGAGTCGAGAAGGACCGCCATTTCTTCTTTGAACATTTCGATTACGTCGAATGCGCTTTCGTCGCGCACGCGCTGGCGGACTCGATTCACCAATGCAAGGGAAGTGTTGACGCCTACATCGGCGGAGATGAGGGCGCCTTCGACCTGCTCCCATAAAGCTTCATCGGAGAGAGTTGCTCCCTGGAACAAAGCGCTGAGCCCCCCGCCCCAACCTTTGCGAGTTTTAGCGAGGGCTTCTGTGGTTTTTTCTTTGTGCCGGAAGAGTCTGAAGACCATGGGTAGAGAGAAGTCCTATGCCAGAGGCGCGAACGTGGAAATCATCTACCCGCAGGATACTTGCGTAGGAGGATGCCTACAAGCAGAACAGAGCAACGTTAGCCGAGTGAGGAAGCTCCTTCGCCCAAGGCTTCCGCCGCTGCAGCTTGCTCGGCGTCAACCTTGCGCCGCCCTTTGCCGTGCCCATGTATTTCGCCATCGATGAGTACCCGTACCTCGAAGGTCATGTTGTGCGAGGGACCTTCTTCATCGACAAGCTCGTAGGTAGGAGAGGGCAGCCCCTTCCTTTGACACGTTTCCTGCAATGCACTCTTGGCGTCTCGAGGAGCACCTGCGGGATCCATGGCTTCAATCTTTGGACCAAGCCACCGGAGTACGAGCTCGCGGGCGACCTTATCTCCTTTATCCAAGAGAACTGCGCCGATGAGCGATTCGACGATGGCTGCCAGCGTGCCGCGGCGCTCTCGGCCGCCTGTACCTTCCTCCCCGGAGCCCATGGTGATGTAGGTGCCGGCGTGGAAACTTCGTGCTACTTGCGCGAGAGTTGCTCCTCGCACAAGGGCTGCACGCCCCCTAGTGAGATCGCCTTCCGTGAAAGCGGGATGGCGCCGATAGATTTCGTCGGCAATCACCCAGCCAAGAAACGCATCGCCTAGATATTCCAGGCGTTCGTAGTCTTCGAAGCCTTCTCCGGGGTGCTCATTGAGATATGAGCGATGAGTTAAGGCTTGCTTGAGCAGGCCCGTGTTTTCGAATTTCACGCCGATGGCGCGTTGGAGCTTCATGAGAGATGGAGTGTTTTTGTTGAGCAAGAGATAAGTACCTAGAAAGAGGCCCAGGCATACGCCTGGGCCTCGATATTTTTAGTCGAAAACGCCCCTAGGCCAAGGAGGTTGTGGTCGCTTGATTTCACCGATAAAGAGATTGTTCGTCATGACATCAACCAGTGAATCGAAGGCTTTCTCCGCTTCGGCGAGAGTTTTTGGCCGGATGATTTTGAGGAAGGCCGACGCACCGTTCTCAAATATGAAAGTGGGGGTACCGAATACTCCATGCTCCGCAACGGCTTCTTTATGGCTTGCCGCTATTTCGTCAAGGGCTGTACGGTCATCAAGGTCTTTGGCGAATCGTTCAAGATCTAGATTTGCCCGTACCGCTAACTCCTTGAGCACCTCCTTGTCGCCGAGGTCTTTACGCTCTTCATGTCGTGCGTTCAGTAGCAAGGGCATGTAGCGGCGCATGGCGTCCTCGCCTTGGCGCTTCGCGGCAACACCTGCGCGGAGTCCCCATAGGCTGCCATCCAAGTCTTCGTCCGGTTCCTCCCAAGCCTTATAGTCGGGACCAATCTTCTGGTTGACCTGCTGCAACGAGAATGGCTTCCATGTGATCTCTATGGGAGCTTCTCTTGCTTCTCTTGCTTCTTTGACCTGATCCAGCCAGACGGCTGCATTAAAGACGAAGGGTCACCTGAAATCGAAATACACATCTGCTTTGATCGTTGCCAAAAGAAAACTCCGCTAGAGTCTGATGTTCGTTCGCGGTCTGATTCTACGACTGGACGTCAACTATTAAATGTTGAATAGGCGCCTAAGGTTGCCGCCGAGCAGGGCTTCTTTGTCCTCGTCATTCAGCCCGGGCATATTCAGGATACCGGCTGCGGTGTCGGGAAAAGTGCTTGGCGGGTGAGGATAGTCGCTGCCTACGATGAAATTCTGGTTACCGATAGTCTTGATTGCGCCTACGATTGCGTCCTCATCGGGCTCTGCGGCTACATAGCTTGAATTCAGAATCAACTCGCTCGGTTTGACTTCGCAGCGCGCGCACTGGGGCTCGATTGCGTAAACGCGATCAAGGCTGTACATCACCCAAGGCAACCATGAGGCACCTGCTTCGAAGAAAGCGAATTTCAAATTGGGGAAATCAGTGAGTAATCCTCCAAGTGTCATGCTGGCCATGTTGATCATGTATTCAAAACCGAAACCGAGGTAGTTGGAGATATGGAGCCTTCGCATGCGCTCCCAGCCGATGGTCCAATTTGTCGGGACATGGTCTTGTACTTGACAGGAAAAAGGATTGCCATGCACGTAGATAGGGACTCCGAGCTTGTTCATCTCATCCCAGAACGGGTAAAGGTCAACCGAATCCCAGTTCGCGCCACGCCAGTTGGAGTTGACCATCAAGGATTTCACACCGAGCTTGTTCACGGCGCGTTTCGCTTCGGCGATATTTACCTCTAATGACTCGGTCCCGAAAGGCACGACACCGCATGCAATCAGCTGATCGGGGTAGGCGTTCTGCGCGGCGGCGGCGGCATTGTTGTAGGACATGCTGAGCGCGAGGTGTAACCCCTCTCCCCATTCTCGTCCCATGGGTGAGCCGAAAGCGTTGGCGAAGATACCGTCAGGTATCAACACCTGCATATCGAAGCCTGTGTCGGGTAGCAATTGGACACGTTGTTCCGCCGCCCCGTGGCCCATGGGGCCGTTTCCTTGCTGCGTTGAGGCGGCAGTGGGATTCACTGCCGCTACGCGCTTGCCGGCGGTGGTTGCGCGGAATCCTCCGCGGCGCGCTTCGCGGTCAGCGAAGACTGCTGTATCGCGTAATAACATGTCGACTGCTGATTCTGGTAACCCAGCGTTCTCTGCGACATCGGTGAAATCAATCGGAGGGAAGAAATGGGAATCACCGTCGATTTTGAGCGTCTTTACTGGTGCTGTTGCCATGCTCGCCTCCACGCCGTAGCGCTTATCCAATCAATATATGTATTGTCCTCTGTAGAGATTAGTTGTCAACGATGGCCGGGCAGGCTTGGTCGCTCTCGGGAGCGTACACCTCTATACTATTCACATTCCCGGAGCAGGTGAATTTATGGTCGATTTTCGTCCTTTTCGTGGCGTGCGCTACGACCGTTCAGCTGGTAGCTTGGCAGACCTAATCTGCCCTCCTTACGATGTCATTTCACTTGATGATGAACAACAGCTATTGGCACGTAATCCTCACAATATGGTTCGCCTTGAACTTAGTGAGCTTTCAGGTCCTCCACCGGCGGATCGCTATGAGCGGGCTGCTAGCGAATTCGCGCGGATGAAGCAAGAAAAGGCACTCAAGCAGGACAACTTAGATTCCTACTACTTGCTCCGGCAGCGTTTCGCTGTTGCTGGGGTGCAACAGGATCGATTGGGATTGCTCGGTGCGCTTAAACTTGAGGAACTTGGTGGTGCGGTTTTGCCCCACGAAGACACCGCCGCAGGCCCCAAGGAGGACCGATTAGCGCTGATGAAGGCGACATCCGCTAATTTCAGCCCGATTATGATGTTGTTCAGGGACGCCGACGCTCGCATCGCTGAGGTTACGAAGAGAGTAATCAGCACCAACCCGGAAGCTGACTTTATGGTGGATGGACAGGGATATACCCTCTGGGTGATTTCTGAGGTTGTCGACGTGGAGACCGTGCGTGATGCACTGAAATCCCAGCCAACCTATATCGCCGATGGGCACCACCGATATGAGACTGCTGTGGGATACGGCAAGGAGACAGGAGGAGGTGCTGAGACCGTCCTGACCTGCCTCATCTCCTTTGATGACCCTGGCTTGTTGATCCTACCGTATTACCGCGTGGTGCATGGCTTGGACGATGAAAAACTCGCGCAGATACAGAACCGACTGGCGACGTTGTTCACATCAATCCCGGCGCTTGATTCGACTCCAGCTGAACTGGATGCGGCGGTTGCGAATCTCGCCCAGGATCAAGTGGCTTTCGGGGTCATTGAGTATGGGAAGGTGCCCTTATTGCTAACGCCGGCCGACGATACGGTTCCTGCACCTGACCCTATGCTCACTCCGCTTGAGCAAGCGAAGGCTGTTGAAGCCAACGTTCTGCAGGAACTCCTATTTCGCCCAGTAATGGGGGACATGTTCCCCGAGAACGTGGCCTATGTCCACGACCCCGTGGAGGCTGCGCGGATGGTCGAGTCGGGTGAAGGGCAGATTGCATTTTTCATTAAGGGAGTGCCTGCGGATGTCTTTGAAGTGGTGGTAGGGGCTGGTATCAGGCTCCCGCGTAAGAGCACCTATTTCCATCCTAAACTTCCTAGCGGCCTCGTGATAAACCCACTGGATTAGCCCCCCGATCGCCTATCGCCCCTGCCAGGAGTGGCGGGCAAATCCATCTTCGCAACGTGCTCTTCAATCTCACGTCTCGATGGCATAGGAGGCATTGTGCGTGGCTTGTTTAGATTCGACTGAGAAGTACGGGATTGGCGGTGCTCCAACGGAGCGAAGCCACTACGTACAGGCTTCAAGTGCCCTCGGATAATGAAGATTCCGGATTTTGATGATTTGTTGTATTCGCTGGAAAGCTCTGCACCGAAAACGAGCACCATAGCGACCAAGTACAAAAACAACATCAACACCACAATGGTTGTCACGCTGCCGTAGACCAAATCGAGGCTGGAGAGATTTGAGAGGTAGTATGCAAAACCTGCTTTCGCCAATTCAAACAGTACAGTGGAGACTACGGCGGCTGGAATAGCGTCGCGCCAGCGCACTTTCGCATCCGGGACTACTCGAAAGATTAGTAGGAATAAGAAGGCACTAAGAAGCAAGGGCAAAACAGTGAACAACATACCCCAAGGGATTTGGAGCCCGAATAGGTACTCGGTGCGTGAGGCAAGAGCCCTACCAGTTGGGCCTACCGTAGCGGATGCCATGAATAAAACTGCTACTCCAAATGCAGCACTGATCTGGGCGAGCTGATAGCTGAGGAAATGGGGCGGTTCGCTGACCTTCCACGCGCGATTCATGACCCGGTGGACAGCTCCGAATACAGCACGTGACGCCCAAAATAAGGTAATCAACGCTACGATGCCGACTGCTCCGCGTGCATCTACTAGGGCTTCGATGTTGGATGTTACGAGTGCTTCGCTACCAACCCCTATCTGATTGGCAAGGAAAGTGACGACGTTTTCGCGTACGTCATCGGCGCTGAAGAATAGGCCAGCAATGGAAATCGTACCAAGCGCTAATGGGAACAGGGAAAATATGGCGTAATAGGCGACTCCAGCAGCCATGTGAGAGCCGTCGTCGCGTGAGAAGTTCCTAAACACCCGGAAAATCAACTCTACTAGACTACGGATTATAGGTGGCGCTGAGAGAGAGTAGACCCACTCCTTGAAACGATCATGCACCCGTACTGCGTCTTTTCGCATAGGAATTGCTCCTTACTTCCCGCATTCTAAGGAGAGAGATGCTGCTAATCGGAGTGGATTAGATTGCGGATTACGACCGGTGCTGTTAGGGCTGGGCCGATCGCCACTCGCTGCCTTCGGTCGCCCGCATGAACCGCTCGTGTACTGCTGATGACGCAGCTACGATGCACCCGCTGTGTGGGTCCCCGAACCCTCCTTGAAGGTTGGTGGCGATTCCACCAGCTTCGCGAACGAGGAGCAGGCCAGCTGCAATGTCCCACGGTTGGACGTAATGATGGACGTACATCTCGAACCGACCAGCCGCGGCGTAGGCCACCCCTAATGCTGCGGACCCCATCATTCGGACGGACTGTACCCCAGGCCAGAGGTCCGCAAGCATACTTAGGAGCATCTTGCCCTCATCGCCTTTGTAGCCCATGTCGGTGCCCACTATGCACTCTCGCATCTCCGTTTCTTCGGAGACGCAGATGGACTGACCGTTAAGGAAGGCGCCACCGCCTTCGATTGCGTGGAACATTTCGTCGCGCACAGGGTCATAGGTGATGCCCAGCACAATGCGGTCGCCGTAAGAGAGTGCAAGATTGACGCAGACATGAGGGATACCAGACGCGAAATTACGTGTGCCATCCAATGGGTCTATGCACCAGGAATACCCACTTGTGCCACCCCGGGATCCGGATTCCTCGGCGAGGATGGCGTCGTCGGGGAAAGCGCCCCCAAGGATGGAAAGAATTGCTTCTTCTGCGGCTTGATCAACGTCGGTGACGATGTTGTTCCAACCGCCTTTGTTGGAGACGCGAACAGTGCGTTGCGCTACGGGCAGCGACATATGAGAGAGATGGGCCATGATTTCTACGCCCGATGCTCGTACGGCCTGCTCGGCTACCTCGAACGCACCTTGGCCATTGGCTGAGATAGGTAGCGTCGTCGGGACCATTGCTAGGACAACCCCATCTTGTCGTAAACCTCGCGGATGGTTTCGCGGGCGACTGCACCCGCTCGCGCCGCACCGTCGGCGAGGACTTCGTCGACGTAACTAGGCTTCGCAGCGAACTCCAGGCGTCTCTCTCGGAATTCCGAGAGATAAGTGTTGATGCCATCTGCGAGTGTTTGCTTGTCGTCTACGCAGCCGATTCCTGCTGTGACACAGCCGTGGTAAATATCGTCAAGCTTGTCTGGATTGAATATCTTGTGCAGCGCATACACGTTGCAGACCTCAGGCCTGCCTGGGTCAGTCTTACGTTGGCGTTGCGGGTCGGTCACCATACGCTTGATGCGCTTGTTGGTTTCCTCAGGGCCTGCTGCGAGCTCAATCTGATTGTCCAGGCTCTTGCTCATCTTGGCTGCACCGTCAGTGCCTGCAATCAAGGGCGTTTCGGTGAGCATCGCTTGTGGCTCAGGGAAAGTTTCACCGTAGAGGTGATTGAAGCGCCTCGCTATCTCGCGCATGATTTCGATGTGAGGGACTTGATCCTTCCCAACCGGGACCCTGTCAGCCTTGTAGAGGATGACATCTGCCGTCTGCAGTACGGGGTAGCCAACGAGGCCATAGGGAATGTGTTCCTCATCAGCACCCATCTGGCGCACTTTTTCTTTGAACGTGGGAACGCGCATGAGCCAGCCTAGCGGGGTGCTCATACTCAGCAAGGAATTTAGAACTAGGACTTCAGGTACCTGAGACTGCACGAAGAGAACACTGTGCTCAGGGTCCATGCCCGCCGCCAGCCAGTCGAGGACCATCTCATGGGTGTTGGGCTTGATCTCTGCGACTTGGTCCGTGCCTTGCAGAGTTGTCAGGGCGTGGACGTCCGCGACTGCGAAGAAGCATTGAGCGAATTGACTCTGGAGCGCTACCCAGTTGGAAAGCGCTCCGAAGTAGTTGCCTAGATGCAGCCGCCCCGACGGGCGCATGCCAGAGAAAATGCGGCCTTCAGTCATGGATATCGAACCTCGCGATTCAAGCGTTGCGCATGGTCGTTATGAGCTGCGTGACCTCGTTTGAACACAGGCCACAGCAGGGAAAAGTTTACCACAGGGACCTCTCGACCCTGCGAAGCAATGGGTATTCTGCGCCAAGGAGCAATCCTGCTCCCCGAAGGCTCCTCAGGCGATTGTAATCTTCGCTGCAATCGCTCCTCGCTATGACTGCTAAAAAATGATCATTCACCCTGGATGACGATTAGCCTTGGCAGAAGCGAGCCGCGAAAGCGGCAGCATCGCCACGCTTCGGGTGCGTTGAGCGTAGCGATATTTGCTGGTGATGCACTGGGCTTCCCCGTCAAGAACGAGTCATTCGATTGTGCGATTGTTGATTCTAGCTGTCGCAATACTGCTGACCCTCAGCGGCATTTTGATTTCTACGAGGTGATATACGGCGACCTTCCTTTATCTCTAATTAAGCTGGGAGTTACCGCTAAGCTCGACTAGGCCAGTATGTCGCGTTCGTCTATCACTCGCTTTGCCTTGAACTGGGTTCGCTCAAGCTCACCAGGGTGTTTTAGATCTACGATGGCACGGATACCTAACGTGGCAGCAAGGGTCGCTTCGAGGCGTGATTTGATGTCATCTAGCGATGCGCCCTGTCCGCCTGCATACTCGGCAAGGACGGTCAATTCATCCATGACCCGCTGACGAGTGATGATCATTCGGAACTCGCCCGTGAGTTCTGGCATTCCACGAACGACGTTCTCCACTGCGCTGGGGTAAACATTCTCACCACGGACGGTGACCATATCGTCCACGCGGCCGTAGATACCCATGGGCAACCGGGGGTACGTGCGACCGCACTTACATGGCTCGTCCGTCCAGCGTGAAATATCGCCTGACCAGAATCGTATGAGTGGCTGCGAGGTGCGCTCCAAGTGCGTGTAGACAGGAACGCCCTCCGATCCGTAGGGAACAACTGCTTTCGTCAGAGGATCGACAAGCTCGGTGAAGACTATGTCCTGCCAGAGGTGCATTCCTGGACTGTGAGCGCATCCTCCGTTGGTCATCCATGGGGACATCTCGCCGGTCGAGCCCATGTCGACGATAGATGCGCCGAAGGTGGCTTGTAGCGTGTCGCGCGTCGATGGAATGGAGGCACCGGGCTCACCCGAGAAGAAGAGAGTGCGGAACCCGAAGGTCTTAGGGTCAATACCTTGCTCTTGGGCGGTCTCCGCGAGGTACAGAGCGAAGGAAGGAGTGCCATAGAAGACGGTTGGGCTTGTGGCTTGTATCCAGCGGACAGCCATCTTGGTTTGGCCTGGACTTCCTGCACCGAAGGGGAAGCAGCGGGCACGGATGCGCTCTGATCCGACGAGCGCTCCCCAACTTCCCATGTAGAGCGAGAAGGGTGATGCCATGAATATCATATCGGTAGGCCTGATGCCTGCAGCCCACATCACTCGAGCATGGGCGTTGCCAATGCGTTGCCAATCATCTCGACTAATGGTCAACACTGTGGGTATGCCTGTGGTTCCGCTAGACCCATGGATACGCTCAATGTCCGACCAGTCGTCGCAGATGTTGCTCCCGAATGGCGGGTTTGCGACTAGGTCCTCGCGAAGGTCTTCTTTAGTGATGATCGGGATGAGATGGAAATCATCAAGAGTTTTGATATTTCTAGGGGAAATACCTGCTTCATCCCAAATGCGCTTGTAGAACGGGGAGCGCTTGTATGCCCAGGACAGCTGGCCCTGGAGCTTTTCGAGAACCCGGGCAATGCGCTTTTCGGGCGATTCGGTTTCTAGCTCGGGGAACCAATACTCTTCGTCATTAGAGGGTAAGTAAGTGTCGTCGTACTTCGGTGGCCAAGTGGCCATGGCTAGGCCCTCGGCTTGCGGTGTTCGCGGATGAAATGCTCTATGTCTGAAAGGCTGGACCCTACGGGAAACACTCCATCTACTCCTATGGCGGCGAGCTCTTCTTCATCGCCTTCGGGGATGGTGCCACCAACGAGGATGAGTACTTCATCTCGTATCTCACGCTCTTCTACTGATTTAATCATGGCTTGCATGAGCTTCTTGTGAGCACCAGAGAGGAGGCTGATTCCGATGACATCGGCTGCTTCTTCCTCAGCACGGCTGGCCACGGTCTCTGGCGTTACCCGCATGCCCATGTAGACGACTTCCATGCCCGCATCCTGGAGGGCTCTGGCGACAACCTTGACACCGCGATCGTGGCCGTCTAGGCCTAGCTTAGCTAACAGTACTTTTATGGGGCGTGGGTCGTCCACTGTTGACTCCTAACTCTCTTGGTTTACGGCTTTTGGACTTTCCGTAAAAACTCGACGGCCTAGAATATACCTGGGTCCTGATGCTCACCGAAGATCTCACGAAACACTCCCATAATTTCTCCTTCAGTTGCGTGTGACCTCGCGGCATCAAGCACCAGCGGCATCAGGTTAGCGTCTCCCGCCGTTCCTTCCCGGAGCGCGTCGAGTGCGCCAGCTGTGATTTGTGGGTCGCGTCTCCGAACGACATTGGCGAGGCGCTCTTTCTGGCGCTCCTCTTCAAGGTCGTCGTGCTCGTAGAGCTTTGGCGGAAGTGTTGCGTCCGGGATGGGCTCGTTGAGTCCAAGGACAACATAGTCCTTGTTCTCGATACGCTTCTGGTAATTGTAGGAAGCGTCGGATATTTCCTTTTCGATGTAACCGGATTCGATGGCGGCGAACATTCCGTCAAGCATGCTGCCATTGCCCATGTTGTCGATTTTCTTGATGTGAGCCATTGCTCGCTCTTCAATCTCGTTGGTGAGGTTCTCGATGAAGAAAGACCCACCCAATGGATCAGCAGTGTCAGGAACTCCAGTTTCAGAACCGAGAATCCTCTGCGTGGTGAGGGACATTCGCATTGCTTCTTCTGATGGGATGTCGTGGGCTTCATCATAGCCACTAACGTGGAGTGACTGGGTGCCGCCGAGTACGGCTGCGAGGGCCTGAGATGTCCCGCGGACGATGTTGTTGAGCATTCCATTGCGAACCAGCGTTGAGCCTAGGGTTTGGCTATGGAATCTACAGAGCATCGCTCGAGGGTTGGTCGCGCCGTAGCGCTCTTTGACAATCCGCGCCCATAGCCGTCGGGCTGCCCTCAGTTTGGCAATCTCTTCGAAAAAATCCATATGGACGCCGAAGAAGAATGAAAGGCGCGGGGCAAAGGTATCTACGCTCATACCTCGTCTTTGGCCACCTTCAATATATGCCATGCCTTGGGCTAGAGTGAAAGCCAGTTCTTGGACGGCATCTGACCCCGCTTCACGAGTGTGGTACCCCGAGATGGAGATGGTGTTCCAGGCAGGAACGTGCTTGGTGCAGTACTCCACCAGATCCATCGTCATCCGGAATCCACCGCGCGGAGGCACGGCGAAGGTTTTCTGACCGTGGAACTCTTTCAATGAATCGTTCTGAACCGTCCCTCGCAGCCGATCCCAGGAGACTCCTTGATCTTTCGCATGCTCAAGCAAGAATGAAAGTAGAACAATCGCAGGGTGGTTAATGGTGAGCGAGATGCTTACCCCATCTAAGGGAATGCCATTGAATAGCTCTGCCATATCAGGGAGCGTGTCGATGGCAACACCTAGGCGACCGACTTCCCCTTCAGATAACGGGTGTAGCGAGTCATAGCCGGTGAGGGTAGGGTGGTCGAAGTCGGTGCTTAAACCTGTCTGGCCGTTGGCCATAAGGAATTTGAAACGTTCGTTCGTCGAAGTAGCTGTTCCAAACCCTGCTATCTGTCTTCGGCTCCACTGCCTCCCACGGTACATGGTGGGGTAGACGCCACGGGTGAATGGAAATTGCCCAGGATTGCCCAAGTCTTTGTCGTAGTTGAGCGCAGAATTGTCCTGTGGAGTGTAAACGCCCTCAACAGGTATGCCTGAGATGGTTTGGAATTGGTCGAGTGGTTCTGTCATCTTATTGGCGACGGTGCTCAACTCATCGTGCCCCCCACTCGCGTGGTTCGCCCGTGCGGAATCGAGGGCATCTTTATCGTAAAGGGGCATCTGTGTCTCCATTCAACTGGCCATGCTGTTGCCGCACGGTTGACGGGGTTACGGGGAAAGTGGGCCAGGAACGAAGGTATCATAGAGAAACGCCCGCCAGACATTCAAGGATTCGGTGCGGCGAGGAACCTAATCAATGCATGCGAGGGCTTGGCTCTGCCTCGGCAAGGACTAACATGATTCGCAGCCTCAATGGCAAGGCCCCTAAGATCGACCCGACAGCATTTGTGAGCGAAGCGGCTTACTTGATAGGCGATATTGAGATTGGGCCCAACGCGTCTATTTGGCCTGGCGTTGTGCTGCGCTCAGATCGCGGGAAGATGACCATCGGGAAGGGCACGAACATTCAGGATGGGACCGTCTGTCACGCTGATGGGAACATGGATATCGGTGGTTTCGTGACGATTGGGCATTCGGTAGTCTGCCACGCTCGCTCAGTGGGTGATCATTGCTTGCTTGGTAATAACAGCACGATGAATGACCAATCGCGTGTGGGTGAGTGGTGCATCGTCGCTGCTGGATCCGTGCTAATAGAGGGGCGTGAGGTTCCAGATAACAGCATCTTCGCCGGTGTTCCCGGGAAGGTCATCGGGCCTATGCTGAAAAAGCATTACGAGCTAGTTACTATCAATGCCGATGAGTACATCAAATTGGCGCTCAACTACAAAGCTGAGGGCAATTTAGAGTGAGTCAAAAGCCATGTGAGCTTCAACGGAGCCTGACGTAAGGCTTGTGAATTGACTCACAGACTCGATGTTGCCGGTTGAACCAGGCCCCTGTCAGACCCTATAATTGACTTGGTCAATCTGACATCTGCCCTGTCCAGCCTTTCGGCCTTTTCGACGACTTAGTAGGAGGAACTGATGGCGAACCTGCGCCTTCCCGGCCCGACGCCCGTGCCTGATGATGTTTACGAGGCAATGAGTAAACAGATGATCGATCACCGTGGTGTTGAGTTCGCTGAGCTCATCACACGAGTCGGTGAGAATCTGAAGAGGGCGTTCGAGACCAAGAATGACGTGTTCGTTCTTACATCCTCTGGCACCGGCGCGATGGAGGCGGCGGTGGTCAACACCCTTTCTCCTGGGCAGCGAGTGCTTGCTGTTACCGTGGGGAATTTTGGTGACCGATTCTCCAAAATTGCGAGGGCATACGGTGCTTCCGTCAATGAACTCAAATTCCCTGACGGTGAGGCAGCCGACCCTGAGGCAATCCGCACCGCGCTGAAGGACGACCCGGCAATCACTGCAGTCTTGATTACGCACAACGAAACCTCGACTGGTATCACGAACGATATTCAAACCATTGCAGGTATCGTAAAAGGTGAGTTCGACAAGCTTTTGCTGGTCGATGCAATCTCCTCTCTCGGTTCCATACGCTTGCTCGTTGATGAGTGGGATTTGGATGTAGTAGTCGCTGGCTCACAGAAGGGCTGGATGTGCCCGCCAGGGCTTTCTATGATTTCATTCAGCGCCCGTGCGTGGGAAGCGTCGAAGACTTCGACGATGCCAAAGTTCTATTTCGACATCACTGAAGCAAAGAATGCCCATGGTAAAGGACAAACACCTTGGACCCCGGCAGTCTCTTTGCTTTTCGGCCTTGACTTCGCGGTTCAGAAAATGCTCGCACGAGGAGACATGGAAGAGGTGTATGCGTTCCACGAGGAGATCGCTAGCTACACACGCAAAGGACTGTCTGCCATGGGCCTTGAACTGGTGGCCAAGGACGACAAGCATGCATCCAATACGGTGACGGCTTGCTTCGTGCCCGAAGGAATCACTGATGAAGCGCTGCTCACTTCGCTGCGCGACGACTACGACATCATCGCTGCTGAGGGACGGGGCTTGCTCGCCGGCCGCGTGTTCCGCATCGGCCATATGGGTTACGTGTCTAAAGCGGACATCGACAACGTTTTTGATGCCCTTAAGGACGCATTGCCTAAGCTGGGTTACGAGCCAGCGAAGGTCTAGAGAGCCCCCTCCTCCTCCCCAAAATCCTCTCCCCTGGAGATAGACATGGCGCGCGTTCTAGTCTCAGATCCAATTGACAACGCGGGCGTGGAGCGGCTCAGAGCCGCTGGCCACGAGGTCGACGTTAAAACTGGCCTCAAACCCGAAGATCTCGAACCAATCATCGGCGAATACGACGCGCTGATTGTCCGCAGCGAAACTAAAGTCACTGCGTCCATCATCGAGAAGGCTACGCGCCTTCAGGTCGTTGGTCGTGCGGGGGTTGGAGTCGACAATATCGACCTTGACGCGGCAACTGGTCACGGCATCGCTGTAGTTAATGCCCCCACTGGCAATACCATCGCTGCTGCTGAACATGCATTCGCACTGATGATGTCGCTGTCGCGTAACGTCGTGCAAGCAGACGCTTCGATGCGCCGTGGTGAGTGGACCCGCAGTAAGTTCATGGGAGTTGAGCTTCGCGGCAAGACTCTCGGTGTCATCGGGCTTGGGAAAGTTGGCTCCGAGGTTGCCAAGAGGGCAGTTGCCTTTGGTATGAACGTGTTGGCATTCGACCCCTATGTCGCCGAGGAGCGTGCACGCTCTATGGGGGTAGAGCTAGTTGATATGAACCGATTGGTTTCTGAGCCGGATTACATCTCCATTCACACTCCGCTCACTGCAGGTGCTAAAAGCCTCCTCGGTGCGCCTGAGTTCAAGAAGCTAAAGAAAGGCGTACGGATTATCAACGCTGCCCGAGGCGGCTTGGTTGATGAGGAATTGCTGAACACTGCACTGAAGAATGGCGATGTCGCGGGCGCAGCGCTGGATGTCTTTACTAGCGAACCCCCCAAAGAAATGCCGCTGCTCAGCAACGATAACTTGATTATGACTCCTCACCTTGGCGCTTCTACTGAGGAAGCCCAAGTTGAGGTAGCCATTGAGGTTGTCGACCAGGTCATGGCTGTGCTCAAGGGAGAAGCTGCTCCGTACACTATTAACGTACCGTTCGTCCCTGCAGCGGTGCGTGAGGCTCTGAGTCCTTATATTCCCGTGGCAATGCTTATGGGACGTCTCGCAATCCAACTTTCAGAAGGCCAACTAGACACGGTCTCTATCAATGTCGTGGGCGATATCGCAGAGCATGACACATCAATTATTGGCGCTGCGGCCCTTGTAGGAGTGCTCGCTGACAGTTCTGACGTTCGGGTTAATCTCGTCAATGCTCCTTTAATTGCCAAGGAGAGAGGCATCAACTTAGTGCAAGAGCGCGAATCTGAAGCTCTCGCTGTGTACTCTAACTACGTGGGTGTAGAAGTTCGTACGAGTACAGGCACGATGTACCTTGGTGGTACGTCCGCAAATGGGCGAGTGCACCTCCTGAGGATTAATGACTTCTATTTGGACATGGAGCCCAACGCTCCTTACATGTTATTCACTTCACAGGTTGATCAACCGGGAATGATTGGTAGGGTCGGCACCATCGCAGGTTCCCATGACGCCAACATTAGCTTCATGGAGGTCGGCCGAGACTCTCCGCGAGGCAATGCAACCATGGTCGTTGGGTTCGATGACCCCCTCACGGACGCTATGCTCGCTGATATCAAAGCAATCCCGGGTATGACTAGCGTGAAGCTGGTCCATCAAGAGTTAATGGTGGCCACGCAGCTCCGTTTTCGCGGGGCATAGCCACGCCTCGAGCGCACTTACCTTGTGAGTGTTCAGATGTGCGTGCTACTATTCGAGTGTGTCATTAGTGCAGAAATTCACGAACTTTGTCTAGGCGTGCTGAGGGACAATGATGTCCAAGCCAGATACCCCTGCTTCGAGCGGGATCGACACGGACGGAGCGAGCAATTCGCTTCGAGGGCGAGCACGCGATGCAATTTCGAAGCAGCCAGCAACCACTGTGACCATTTTGTCCTCTCTGCTAGCTGTCCAAGATGAACTTGGCTATCTGCCTGCTGAGGCTATCGACGAAGTCGCGCACCGGATGACCGCGAGTGCCAATGCCGTATGGGGCATAGCCTCTTTCTACCCCAACTTCCGGTTCACGCCTCCAAATCGTCATAAAGTCGAGCTTTGCTGGGGCCCCACGTGTCATATTCTTGGTGCACAGCATATGCTCCAAGGCTTGCTCCCTCACTTAGGGCTCAACAACGAAGGCGAGACCGAAGATGGGTTGATTTCACTCAAGCTCAATACGTGCTTGGGTGTTTGCGCACACGGACCAGCTATGAGCTTCGACGAAGAACTCGCTGGGCACATGTCGCTGGACAAAGCAATCCATTTGGTTGAGTGCATCAAGGCCACCGATGCAGCCATTACCGCTGAAAGTGAAAACGAGCCTGCTCCAGCTGACCAGGTGCCTTTAGCCGGTCGGCAGCGGAGTGCGGAGGCTAAGAATGACTGAGGTCTTTGAACGCCTGCTCGATGTCGCCACGGATAGCTGGGCTGATCTAAAAACTCGCCCCTGGATTCGTGTAAGCACTGGCATGATGGGCACAGCTGCGGGAGCCCGCGATACGCTCCAGGCGTTACGAGATCACGTGGGTTTGTCAGGTATTCAAGTAACAATATCGGAGGTTGGTACTACGGGCCTTTGCTACGCTGAGCCGCTCGTTGACGTCTCCATGCCAGGAGGAGCGCGGGTCCTTTATGGAAACCTGGGGCCTGAGCGTGTGCCGGAAATCCTAGATCGGCATATCAAGGGCGGAGCACCAGTTGTGGAGTTGGCGCTGGCCTCAGTGGACGGGGATGTTCCTGGCATGCCTCGTCGCGAAGATTTGCCGATGATGCAACATCAAGTGCGCATTGCTTTGCGGAATGCGGGTGAGATAGAGCCTGCGAACCTCCATCACTACATCGCGCGAGGCGGCTTCGCAGGGCTCGACAAGGCGCTCAGCGAAATGCAGCCCGACGAGGTCGTGCAAGTAATACGGGACTCCGGCCTACGAGGTCGCGGTGGGGCTGCATTTTCTACCGGCACGAAATGGGGATTCCTTTCCGGGAACCCGTCGCCTATCAAGTACATTCTCTGCAACTGCGAAGAGGGTGATCCTGGTGCTTTCAATGATAAGACAATTTTGGACACCGACCCCCTGACGCTCATCGAAGGATGCATCATCGCTGGCTACGCGACCGGGTCATCTAACGGCATTGTTTTCATCCGCCATGGCAACGACTCTCCTATTGACCGAACACGGGCAGCGATAAGCGCGTGCTACGCCAATGGAATTCTTGGCCAACGTGTCATGGGCACCGACTTCTCATTTGATATTGAGGTCTCACTAGTTGGTGAGTCCTACGTAGCAGGAGAAGAAACAGCGTTAATGGAGGCAGTCGAAGGGAAGCGGTCAATGCCTCGCTTTCGACCGCCGTTCCCCGCTGCGTACGGCGTATGGGGTAAACCATCCAATATAAACAACATTAAAACGATTAGCTACGTACCTGAAATCGTTCGACGCGGAGCCACTTGGTTCAACAGCATCGGAACAGAAAAGTCCGCCGGTACAGCTATCGCTTGCCTGTCTGGTGATATCCGTTACCCAGGACTTGTCGAGATTCCGTTCGGCCTGACCATGCGGCAAGTCGTCGAGGACCTTGGCGGTGGAGATCCTGATGGTAAGCCGATCAAATTCCTCCAGACCGGGGGGCCACTCGGGGGCGTGTTGCCGGCTGACCAGCTGGACATGGTTCTAGACTATGACGTGATGGCTGCTTCTGGAGCGATGTTTGGCTCAGGTGGCCTTATTGTCTGTAACGAGACTCGTTCAGTGGTTGATTTGGTTCGTAACCTGCTAGCGTTCGACCAAATGGAGTCGTGCGGTAAGTGTTTCCCTTGCAGGCTCGGGACCTCTCATTTGCTGGACGTGTTTGATCGAATATGTGCGGGGGACTCCCGTGATGGAGATATGAGCCTCATGGCACGTATCGGGGCGAATCTTCGTGCAGGATCGCTGTGTGGTCACGGACAGCTTGGTTATAACCCTGTGGACTCCGCGTTGAAACATTTCGGTGATGAGTTCCTCGCTCAGATGGGAGGGTACAGCACTCTCCCTATAGCTCCTTTCGTCGGACCACTGACGACGCGAAGAGGGGCTCATACTGAAAGCGAAACCCCGACTGCTGCGGTGAAGCTTGATTTTGTGGTGAATATTGAACCGGTGGCGCTTAAGAGTGCCGCACCGGAGGCTGATTGATGGTAGAAGCCCTAACGACAATCACGATCACTATCGACGGGCAAGAGGTGCAAACCACTCCTGGGAAAATGGTTATCCAAGCGGCAAATGATGCGGGAATTTATATCCCGTTTCTGTGCTACCACCCTGGTATGAAACCTTACGGCGCATGTCGAATGTGTGTCGTCGAGGTCGAGGGAGGGCGGGGTACGCCGGCAGCATGCACGCTACCTGCCAACGACGGCATGGTAATCAACACCAAGCCTGCAGCGGCAGAGGCGGTGCGTGATACAACACTGGACTTGTTGCTTTCGGAGCATCCTCACGGGTGCTTGACCTGCCACCGCGTTGAGTTGTGTGGCCCTCAGGATATTTGTCTACGCAACGTTGACGTGACTGACCGGTGCGTGACATGCCCTAAGAATGAGCGCTGCGAACTCAAGGACACTACACGTCACCACACGCAGGGATTGACGTCTCCGCTGAACTTTGTAGGTCGCAATCTACAGGTGGAAACGAAAGACCCATTCTACGACCGTGACTACAACCTGTGTATCGTATGTGCTCGGTGCGTGCGGGCTTGTGACGAGCTTCGCGGTGACGTTGCGCTGGCGCTGACCGAGCGGGCAGGCCAGGTTTTGGTAGGCACGCTTTTCGGGGATTCACTTCTGGAGTCCGGATGCGAATTTTGCGGGGCATGCATTGATGTTTGCCCTGTGGGTGCGCTAACTGAGACTCAGTACAAGTGGGAAAGAGCAGCGCGCACGGAACAGACTATTTGCACGGAGTGCCCTGTGGGCTGCACGATGACCTACGAGGTCAATCGTTGGGAGAAAGCGATTCGAGCAATTCCGGAGTTGAACGCTCCTGTGAATCTGGGGCAGGCATGCTTTCAGGGGAAATTCGGATTCGACTACGTGAATGACAAGCGACGTCTCACTCAACCAATGATCCGCCGCTCGGGCGTCTTGGTAGAGGCTACCTGGGATGAGGCCGTGCGATTTGCGGCGGAAGGCCTAGAACAGCACAAGGGAGAACATTTCGGCCTCGTGGTTTCACCTCGTGATACCAATGAGGAGATGTATGTCTCGCAGAAGTTCGCTCGTGTGGTCATGCGCTCAAACAACGTTGATGTGGCTTCCAACGACCATCCGGAGATGAGCTCGGCGTTGTTGGAGTCGTTTGGCTACGCCGCAGGTACGATGAGCTTTGATGACCTTCGCGGGGCATCTGTTTCTATGGTCATAGGGGCCAACATCACCGAAGAACAGAATGTAGCTGCTGTTGCCATCAAGCAGGCAGTGCGTGCTGGCACGCAGAAATTGATTGTGATTGACGACCGCGAGGTGGAATTGACCCGGTATGCAGATCTATGGCTGCGTCCGTTCCCGGGCACGGTCAATGCGCTGCTCGGTGGCCTGCTTCGCGCTGTAATCGAGTCTCATGTCGCCGATGAGGACCATGTGATCTCACGCTGCGATGGCTGGGGTGAAATGCGTGTTTCACTTGAGCCTTTCACGCGGGAAGCCGTCGCTGCCCAGACTGGCGTGACTGTAGAGCAAATCGAGCGAGCAGCCTACATATACGCTACGAGCGGACCTGCGGCTGTGCTGTTCGGCCTTGAAGGGGCAGTATCTGGCAATCTCTTGAGCGCGACGAAAGCTATCGCGAACCTCGCGCTGGTTACCGGTAACGTGGGAGTGCCGAACGCAGGAGTGATGCCGTTGTACCAAGGTGCTAACGAGCAGGGAGCCTATGACATGGGCGCGGTGCCGAATGCACTGCCTGGCCATTTGCTGGTGGGCCATGTAGACAGCAGAGGGCGTTTCCAAGACCTGTGGCACGCTCCAGTGCCGACCACTCCTGGGTTTGGTGCTGCTGAGATGTTCGCTGGCGCACGGGATGGGCGAATTAAGGCAATGTTGCTGCTGGGTGACCACACTCACTACGAGGACGGTACTTTTGGTGACGTAAGCGCTTCGCTGGATAAGCTTGAGTTCCTTGCGGTGAGTGATGGTTTCATGTCTGAAATCGCATCAAGAGCAGACGTTGTTTTTCCTGCACTCCAGTCGCTAGAAAAGCAAGGGACCATTACTAATCTGGAGCGCCGTGTTCAGCCGCTGCGCCCGGTGCTCACTCCTAAGAAGGGCGATGCGCGTTCTGATCTATTCACGGTCTCCACCATCGCTACAGCTATGGGGGCACAAGGATTCACTAACGTTGACCCCGACGCAGCGCTCGCCGAAGTGGTTGAGACAGTGAAAGAATACCGCGGAGTCTCTTATGAGCGCCTCCTCAATGAAGGCCACGTTACCGAGAAACCGAGCAACGATAATCCGTTGCCCACCCAGGTGCTCTACTCTGATGTCGTTTACCACGGACTTCAATGGCCGTGCTTGTCATCGACTGAACCAGGAACACCACTGCTGTACAGTGACGGCTTCCGCAGGGGTAAGGCATCACTGGCTACGCTGACATGGGATGAGCGCCCTCAGAACCCTGACGGTTTCGCGCTGACGCTGGCACGCGGGCGCGTTCTTTCACAAGAAGTGCGCGACGCACACATTTCGGCCGAAAAGGGACTGAACAGAGTGACTCGTATCGAGCACTTTGAGATGAGCCCGCTTGACTTGAAGGAATTGGATATTGAAGAAGACGAGCTCATCTCATTGGTGACCGAATCTGGAGCGACCTACGATGGCATAGCAAAGATTTCGGAGGCTATGCAGCGGGGAATGATTTCTCTGACTACACTGTTTGGGGAGCTTGCAGCAGATGTACAGGCGAGCGATGGGCCTGACCCAATGAATCATCTGCCGCGGATGCGTACGTTGCCTGTCCGCGTGGAGAAGCGAGGAACGAATGACTGAGCAACAGATGGACCGCCTAGCCAAGTTGCCGAAGGCTTGGATTGCAAAGAAGCAGGAAGTTGCCGAAGATCTGTTTCTGATCTGGCTGAGGCCGGAAGTACCGTTCAACTTCAAACCTGGGCAGTACATCACAATTGGCACTGGAGGCCTCGAACGTCCATATTCAATTGCTTCAGCACCACACGAGAGCATGATTGAGCTGTTCATTGAGCACGTGCTGCCGGAACACGGCGGTAAACTGACTCCACTTCTCTGGGGACAACACGTTGGCGAGTCCGTGTCGATGCGACCGAAGGCAAAAGGTATTTTCGTGTTTCAACCTAAGTACCATAATCATGTTCTGGTCGGCACTGTTACTGGTGTTGCCCCGTTCGTGAGCATGGTTCGCAATGCGATACATGAGAAAATGCGCGGACACCACTTCTTCGTGATGGAGGGGGCCAGTCACCAAGATGAATTCGTTTATGACGGTGAATTGGAACGCTTGTCCGAAGACTACCCGGAGATGATCACGTTCATCCCGACGGTCAGCCGTCCACAGGCCGACCGGAACATGGGATGGAACGGTGCCACTGGTCGAGTCAACACACTGGTTGAGGATTACTTGGCTAAGTGGAGCCTGCCCAAAGAAGATACTTTGGTGTATCTATGCGGCAACCCCGGCATGATTGAGGATGTGACTGAACGCCTTGAAGCCAAAGCATGGCACGTGGAGTCCGAGCGCTTCTGGAAAGAAGACGAGTAGGTACAATTACCCTGGATTCTCTACCCACGTGGGGCTAGAGCGGGATGGGGTAGCTGGTCTAGCCTACCGCTAGACCGTAGAATTCGGTTGTGGCTACCCCGGTTCGCACACAGTATCTCGAAATGAAGGCGCGTCACCCTGATGCGCTGCTTCTGTTCCGCATGGGCGACTTCTACGAGACATTCGATGAAGACGCTCGTATCGTGGCCCGCGACATGGAGATAGTGCTCACTCAACGCGACATGGGGCAGGGTGAGATTGTCCCTCTGGCTGGCATCCCGTATCACTCCCTCGACGGTTATTTGGCGAAGCTAATCCGCAAAGGCCATCGAGTAGCTATTTGTGAGCAGATTTCGGTGCCAGACGGTAAGCGGCTGGTTGATCGCGACGTGGTGCGGGTCGTTACGCCTGGCACCATCATTGAGCCGAATCTACTGAAACAGGGTGCCAACAACTACCTAACCGCGGTCGCTACCAATGAGATTGAGGCTGGGATTGCGTACGTTGACGTGACGACTGGGGAATTTGGCGTGACGCAGGTTGGCCTGGCTGCCCTACCTCAGGAGATTGCTCGACTGGCACCATCTGAGGTGCTGGTTCCAGTGTCTGGAGACACCAGGCAATACGTTACTGATTACCGCGACTCATACATCATTACGCCTGTTCCCGATGCTTGGTACGCCCCGGCCTTAGCTCGGCGTAAATTGCTTGAACACTTCCAAGTGACGAGCCTGGAGGCATTTGGTTGCGACAAGCTGCCGTTGGCTATCACGGCAGCAGCTGCGATCTTGGATTATCTGGGGGACACGTATAGGAGTGCGCTGCCGCTGCTGATGGGACTGCGCACCTATTCGACCAATTCGTTCATGGCATTGGATCCCCAGACGCGCCGGAACTTGGAATTGTTTGAGGGTGGAAGGCAGGGAACCTTAGATAACTCCTTGCTGCGTGTGCTAGATGAAACGGAGACTCCGATGGGGGCACGGCTGTTGCGGCGCTGGGTCGGTCAACCACTCCTTGATTTAGATGAACTGACTCTTCGACAGGATGCGGTCGAATGGATGGAAGAAAGCGGAATGCGCCGCCAGCAGGTGCAAGACTGCATGAAGCACGTCTCGGACGTCGAGCGCGCGCTGTACCGTATCGCTGCTGGCGCAGCAATACCACGTGAGCTAGTGGGGCTGCGGCATTCTTTAGAGCAAGTGCCGACGCTGCAAGACCTGTTGGCCGAGGATATTGAAGGCTCGTCGATCGCTTGGTTGTCCGCTGGGCTCGATCCATGTGAAGAGGTCGTAGCTCTGCTGACTGAGGCCATCGCCGATGATCCTCAGGGAGACCTTGGCAGCGGGAAAATCATCCGCGAAGGTTTCTCTAAAGAACTCGATGAACTTAGGTCTGCTTCGAAGGACGCTAGGACGTATATCGCGGGATTAGAGCGGCGTGAGCGCGAAAACTCTGGTATCTCCAACCTCAAGGTGGGTTATAACCGAGTTTTTGGGTACTACCTTGAAATCACCAAATCCAACCTCGACAAAGTACCGGGTGATTATGTTCGCCGGCAGACATTGGTGAACGCTGAGCGGTTCTTCACTCCGGAGTTGAAAGAGTACGAGAGCTTGGTGCTCAATGCGGGTGAGCGCATGGAGGAACTTGAGGCTGCGCTATACCGGCAAGTGTGCCGCCAAGTCTCGGACGATGCCCCGCGAATCAAGCAGACCGCGACGGCCATTGCTTCCGTGGACGTGTTCGCCTCGCTGGGTGAGGCGGCTTCTGTGAACGCTTACGTGCGCCCTACGCTAGACGAGGGCATGGAATTGCACATCAAGAACGGCAGACACCCCGTGGTCGAGCGGATGTTGCCTTCAGGATCGTTCATCGCTAATGATAGCGATATGGCGACGGATGGCGATCAACTTATCATACTCACCGGGCCGAACATGGCTGGCAAATCAACCTACTTGCGCCAGACAGCACTGATTGTGCTGATGGCTCAAATTGGTAGCTTCGTGCCCGCCTCCGAGTGTCATGTTGGTTTGGTGGATCGCATCTTTACTCGCGTGGGTCTCCAGGATGATTTGGCTGCCGGCCAGTCGACGTTCATGGTGGAAATGGTGGAGACCGCCGCTATTCTTCACCACGCGACCTCACGTTCCTTGGTAGTGCTCGACGAGATTGGCCGTGGCACGTCGACTTACGATGGGCTGTCGATTGCGCAAGCTGTTGCGGAACATATCCACAACGACCCTCGACTGGGTTGCCGAACGCTGTTTGCAACCCACTACCACGAACTTACTGAATTGGCTGACCGCTTGCCAGGCGTGGCCAATTACTCTGTGTCTGTTTCCGACGATGATGGGAATGTGGTGTTCCTGCATCGCATCGTGGCTGGTGGTGCCGACCGCAGCTACGGTGTACATGTGGCGCAGCTGGCTGGCTTGCCACGCCCAGTGGTTACTCGAGCGCGGGAGCTTCTTGCGACTTTTGAGATGGGGAGTGCGGATAGTGAGCATAGTCTGGCCAATCAGAAGTTCGGTAAGAAATTGCCAGGAGAACCCGCCGAACAACAACTTGATTTCTTCGGTGCTTCGACTACGTTGCCAGAGCCATCACCAGTGCTTGAGGCGCTGCGATTGCTGAACATTAATGAACTCACCCCGATTGAAGCGTTGAACAAGTTGTATGAGTTGCAACAGCAGGTCGGCGATTAGGGAAAATTGACTAGCGCGAGGTAATCTTGAGAGGGTTAGGCTGACAAAATGCAAGCATCAATACATACACCGCTCAGTCCGCGTGCTGAATTCCGCGCGACTGCATTGATTTACCTTGCAGGATTCACCTACCACATTGGACTGGGCGCTACGTTGATCTTGGTGCCGCTATACGCACTGCACTTGGGATTCGATTTCGCTGAATTAGGAGTAATTGTTGCCTCTCAAGCCATTTTTGGCTTGCTCCTACGTTTATTCGCGGGGGCCATATCCGACAGATTCGGTGAACGTTGGGTATTGTTAATTAGCTTTGCGACAATGGTCGTAGGCGCCGCAATCATCGGTGTGTCAGATACGTTTTGGACGCTGGTCTTAGGCCAGACGTTTTTAGGCATCTCAAGAGCAACCTACTGGACGGCGACACAGTCTTACTGCAGTAGGATCAACCCTGCGAAAGCGGGGACGCTGCTGGGACGCATGACTAGCTCTAGAACCTCCGGGGATATGGTGGGTGCTGCTAGCGCGGGGTTCGTCGCTGAAACTTTGGGCTACGGTTCAGCGTGGACCCTCATCGTGGCCCTAGGTGCGATCGGCCTGGTTGGGTCCCTGGCTCTACCCATCCTCCCTCGGAAGGACGCACTTAGAGGCTTCAAACAAGCGCTGGCGCCGATTCCTTCAATGGCACGTAGTCCTAGCATGGCAATGGCGGGAATCACTTCTTTTGTTGCATCAACTGCGATGACGATTGCTGTGATTCTCTTAGTGCCTTACCTCCGCGAAATAGGAAACGGAGAAACCACAGTTGGGCTCGTGAGGACGGGCGGGCTGGTTAGCATGGTCGCAATCGGAGTTGTCTTCGGCAAAATTGTCTTGCGGACAGGGCAGCAAAATCTTTACACATTGTCGCTGGCTGGGATGGGAGGCATCATGCTCGCAGTACCGCTGCTAAGTACTTCGCTGGCTCCGATGGGCGCGGTAATGTTCTTGTACGGAATCTTCTACGGCTTACTGGGTTCACTGTACCCGCTGACGGCTGCGACCTATAGTTCACAGGAGCAGCGTGGAGTGGCTATGGCCTACGTCGGCTTGTACTGGGGAATTGCGCAGATTGTCGTACCCGCAAGCTTCGGCTTTCTTGCTGCGAGCTTTGGACTGGAAAATTCCTTTTGGTTTGCTGGCGTGATGTTCATCGCCTTCGCAGCAGCTATCCCGATCTTGTTCCCCTACCTCACTAAGAATCACAGAATTGCACAACAGTAATCGCGGTAGGACTGAGTAGATTGCAGTTAGCTGGGCGACGATAATGCAATCCGGCGGTGGTAGCGTAACTCTGACAGATTCAGCTTAAACGAATCTGGGATTGCCGCCTTCAATCGAGCTCAGTAATCAGGGATAACAAAGAAGCTTGGAGCACATGCTCCAAGCTTCTTTGTTATCCCTGATTACTGAGCTCTAAACGACTGGACTGATTGGCCTTTGTGTTGAAATAGCAAGCAAGTCAACCTTGGTCCAGAGGCGACATAGACCGTTTAACCGTAAGTGGGAGTGTCGAGAATATCTCCGGCATCTGACGGCGGGATACCGAAAATGCGGGCGTCGCTGTAGTCGGGTACTGGCGGTACTTGGTGCTTGAGCTCAATGAGTTTGCCGGTCTTGGAGGATTCGGTGATGGCTAGAGTTGCCTCGAGCGTAGCCATGCCCCATTCGCCTGTGTGATATACCGGGTGGCCGTTGACCACGGCGTCGTATAGTTCTTGGAGTTCGGCGCGGCGATTCATCGCCCAACCCGCTGGTGGCTTGAGCTCAATTTCATGGTGACCGTTGTTGTCCCACACCATGATGCCGTAGGCCGTACGTGTGATGTTACCGCGCTCACATGAGACGACAATGAAACCAGGTTCTGCCGGAATCCAAGGATCACCACCAATGTCTCTGTTGACTCCTTCACGCTGGAATATCTCAACTTCACGGGCTCCACCAATGCGAATGTCCTGCTTGTCAGATTCTTCGTCGCGAGTACCTGCAATCATGCCGTTGCGAACCTTCATCCGCTCGGCTTCATCGTAGCGCTGCTCGTTGGCGCCCCACGGCACGAGTAGGCCTCCCATGAAATAGCCATGGGCATCGTGGACAATATTGGAAACAGCGCCATTCTCGAACTCAAACATAGCGGAGTAGTAACCAGGAATTGGGCGCTCGGGCATCCAATCGCCGACAAAACCACGGACGTTCTTAATCATGCCGCCACCGAGGAGGCGAACGGTGTCAATCTGGTGAGGGCCCTGACGCATGACCAAGCCACCGCCCTGTGCCATGTCTAATTCTTCTGCGACACGGGGTCGCAGAAGCCAGTCAGTGTAGGCCCAGAAGTTGATAGACCTCACTGCGCCGAGATCGCCTGACTGAATGATGTTATACATTTTTCGGAAGGGTGGAATGAAGCTGCGAGTGTGGCCTGCTATGAGAATCTGGCCGGTGCGCTTGGCTGTGTCAATCATCGCTTGGGCCTGTTGAAGGTTTAGGGCCATGGGCTTCTCAACGATGACGTGCTTGCCATGCTCCATGGCGTAGATGGCATGCTCTGCGTGGAAGCGATTGGGGGTGGAAATCCAAATGGCCTCAACTTCTTGGTCCTCGCACAAAGTCTCAACTGATTCGTAGGCTTTGGCCTCGTAGCGAGCGGTGAATCGCTCACGAGTCAACGGGTTCATGTCCGCACCCGCTATTAATTCGAGAGTCTCCATCTGTTCGAAAGCGTGTAGCATCTCGGTGCCACCTACGCCGATGCCAAGCATGGCTATTCCTAGTTTTCGTTCTGTTGTCATATTGACTCCTTAGGGATTACGCGGGGGCTTGTAAAGGGACGCACTCGCCGCCGTGGGCGCGTGAGTGTGAGTAAAAGGAAATGTCTATCATCGGCAGCGTGGACCTGTCAATTTGAAGCAAGTAGAGTAAGTTCTATAATCTAGCTTCTAAACCGCATCACGAAGGTTTCAATCTGACATCTCTCCTTCCATCGTCACCCGAGGGACAGGCAACCACCCTGCGTAAGCCGCTGCGTCGACTGGCCGCTATGCCGGCTCGTGTGTTCCCTGTGCTAGGGAATCGCGATTATCGCTACCTATGGACGGGGCAGGTCTTCGGAGCGTCGGCTATGTGGATGGAGCAAGTGGCGCGCAACTGGCTCACTTGGGAAATGACCGGGTCGGCCTTGCAACTAGGAGCAGTCAATTTCGTCCGGGTGGTGCCGTCGGTCTTCGCAGGGCTGCTAGCCGGTGTTTTGGCAGATCGCATCAGCAAGAAGAAGCTGATCCTGGTCGCGCAGAGCTGGTCATTGGCAGTCTTCATGCTTATGGCATTGGTAGTGCTAAGCGGTCATTTGGTGCTGTGGCACCTTTACGCGAGCACTATGGCACTCTCACTGGGAATGTCGATTCGAGAGCCTGTACGGGCTGCATACGCGCCCGCGTTGGTTCCGAAGGAGCACCTCATCGGCGCGCTTTCGCTGAACGCGACTGCGATGAATGGCTCACGTGTTTTCTGGCCCGCAGTCACTGGGTTACTGATATCAGCAATCAATCCTGGCTACTCCTACCTGATGGGGGTAGTGTTCTATATCGTACTTGAGATACTGACGCTCATGATCCACAACGCGGATGCGCCGGATAAGAACGCAGTCCAAGGATCTATGGCAGGGGATTTGGCTAATGCGGCGCGCTTCGTATTCGGGCACCGTATTCTGTCAGGGTTACTTATGAGTCGATTCGGCCCTGTGACTATCGCAACTGGATTTCAAGTCGTCATACCTGTGTTCGCAGTACAAGTGCTAGGAATGGGAGCAGGGGCGTATGGTTTGTTGCTGTCCGCGGAAGGGTTGGGGGCAATCATCGGTGGCCTCACTCTAGCCTCGCGCCGGAATATCCAACGCCCAGGTATGATCGCGTTGGCCGCGGGTACGGCCCTGGGGTTCTTGCTGATGCTGGGTTACTTCATGACTACGTTCTGGGGCCTTTGGGTACTTTTGGTGTTTATCGGAATTGCTCAAGTAGCTTTCAACTCTTCTAACAATGGGGCGATGTTTTCGCATACTCCAGCCCAAATGCGCGGCCGTATGGTTGGTGTGCGGAACCAGACGCGAGCGCTGGTTCCAGTGTCTCATCTTGGAGCAGGGGCACTTGCTCAAGTGGCGGGTGCGCCGGCGGTGTTCGCAGCATTGGGAGGGCTTACATTGCTCGTTCTTTGGGGAGTGCAATTGTGGCGGCCTGAAATACGCCACGCCCGCTAGTTGACTTCGTGAACACTGAGGTCGATTAAAGTAACGGATTGATGCAGCTAGATGGCGCCTTCGGACTCTTCGGCCAAGAGACTCTCAGCGTATCCGATGAGTACTTTTTCACGGTCGGCGGCCATGCTGCGCGATTCTAGGTAGCGACGCAGCGCAGTGAGCGGTGCGATTTTTTCGGCGTCTTCGGTGCCCAGCCGAGTGCGATTCTCACGGTGTACGTTGCGCTCGATTCCGCCTAGGTGGAACGCGGATGTCAAGGCCTGCCGGACGCGAGCCTCGTTGAATGCGACCTCTTGCTCTGCTTCCATAGAGATACGTACGCGGACGATGGATTCTTCAAGCCCTGCGCCCGCGAATTTCCCTAGCACTTCGAGGGCTGCATCTGTTGGGTCTTCACCTGGGGTGGTAGTGACATTGATGGTGAGCATCTTGCGAGCTGCTACAGGTACGAACTCGATAGTGACATTGCGCTGACCTCGCGGATTGGCGTGATCAAGCTCAATCATCATGAACCCCTTCTCGTCGCCCTCTTCAGAGAAATCGATCCGTTGAATACTTCCCGGGTAGACGACCGGTGGATTCTGCGTTAGCACTTGGTGCTTGTGAATATGACCGAGGGCGACATAGTCGAAAGCAGGGTTTGCTACGGTTCCAAGGCCGAGAGCGTGGTCGTTACCTAGCATCATGCTGCGCTCTGATCCCAATTTCGCGCCGGATACGGTGACATGGGCACAGAGGAACGCGGGCACTGATGGGTCAAGCTTCTCAATTTCTTGCTCGAGAAGGGCAGTTAGGCGAGTCTCGACGGAGTTTTTGATTTGCTCCAAAGACATGTCCCTAGTTTCTTCCTTTGCCATGAATTGGCCGATACGTATCCAAGGGAGGGCGATGATTTGTAGCGGTCCTGAATTGGTCTCGACTACGAAGGTTTCAAGGGATGACCCGACGGTTACGTTGGCGACGTTAAGCGTTGGGAATATCTCAAGAGCAGTAGCGCGATTGGCGACGTGAGGGAGGTCGTGGTTACCAACGATTAGGAATACAGGGATGCCTACGCTAGAAAGGCGAGCGACGCGGCGGGCGAATTCACGCTGGTGTGTTTGCGAGGGGTCACGGCTTTTATAGGCATCACCAGAAAAGAGAACTAGGTCGACTTGTTGGGTGATCGCGTGCTCAATCGACCAATCGAAAGTTGTGAGGAAATCGAGCAGGCGAGTGGAGACTCCAACGTACTGCGCGCGGTCAACTCCGGGGGCGAAGTAATCAGGCAGCGCTTCAACTTCAGCCTGGCTCGCGGCATGGCCGTAGTTTTCGACACCGATGTGAATATCGGATATATGCAAAACCCGCATGTTTGCAGGGTAGTGGTCAATTCCTCTTATGTCATCAGGGAAAAGCCAAATGATTGACCAGTCTTTGCTCTTGACGAGGAAAGAACTGGAGGTGGTTACGTAGTCACGATTCGCGTCAGCGTAATCATCCTATGGCTACTCTGACGCGATGCCGGAATATGAACTACCAACCATGCGATTGCCTAACAAGACCGTTTCATGGGGATATTTCCACTCAACCTCTTGGTAACTCGTGCCGTATTGAGAATGACCGTGACTACCAAACCTATTGGAATCACAGAGTCAATCCCAAGCACGACAGAGATCTCTCAGTATTTACAAAACCGACGATCACGATAAGGAACTCACCGGCCATTTTGCTCGTTTGTACGATTCGGAAGTGCTGTGCTTACCTACCTACCTACCTACCTACCTACCTATGCCCTAGTTGAACCCATGCTGCGGAGTTGGGCGCGGACCTGATTGGCCAGGTCGTCGATGGGGACGCGAACCTGCTCCATGGTATCGCGGTTTCGGATAGTGACTGCGTTGTCGGTTTCTACCGTTTCGAAATCAACCGTTACACAGAAAGGAGTGCCTATTTCGTCTTGGCGACGGTAACGTCGTCCGATTGATTGGGCATCGTCGTACTCAGTACGGAAGTGCTTTCGTAGGGCGCTATGCACTTCACGGGCTTTAGGTACGAGCTTGTCATTGCGGGAAAGGGGAAGCACGGCGACCTGGACGGGAGCGATGTCCGGGTGGAATTTCAATACGACACGGAGGTCTTCTTTGCCTCCTGTGCCAAGGGGCTCTTCTTCGTAAGCGTCTACCAGGATGGCGAGTGCCGCGCGGTCGGCCCCAAGCGCGGGTTCAATCACGTAGGGCCAGTAGTGGTCGTTGAGCTCTTGGTCAAAGTATTGGAGCTTCTTGCCGCTGTGCTGTTCATGCCTACTGAGATCGAAGTCAGTGCGACTCGCGATGCCCTCAAGCTCTGACCAACCCCAAGGGAAATTGTACTCGACGTCGGTTGCACCCTTCGCGTAGTGCGCCAGCTCACTTGCTTCGTGGGGGCGGGTGCGGAGGTTCTCTGCGCGGACGCCAAGATCGAGGAACCACTGGAAGCGTGTTTTGATCCAGTACTCATACCATGAATCATCGTCGCCCGGTTTGACGAAGAATTCCATCTCCATTTGCTCGAACTCACGAGTGCGGAAGATGAAGTTTCCTGGCGTTATTTCATTTCGGAATGACTTGCCAATCTGCGCAATGCCGAAGGGTACTTTTTTGCGTGTGGACACGACAACATTGTCAAAATTAATGAAGATGCCTTGGGCGGTTTCCGGACGGAGCCAGACCTTGCTGGCCGTGTCCTGAACAGGACCAGAGTAGGTCTCAAACATGAGATTGAACATGCGAGGCTCAGATAGTTTCGCGCCGTCGTCAGGGCATTTGAGTTCAATACCGGAGGCGTTTGACTCGGCCCCCATGGCTTCGAAGAGATGGTCTTCCCGGTAGCGTTTGTGGCATGTAGGGCACTCGACGAGTGGGTCGGCGAAGCCATCGGCGTGTCCACTGGCAATCCAGACTTCGGGCGACTGGATGATTGCAGAATCTAATCCAACGATATCGTCGCGGTCGTAGACCATTGATTGCCACCAGGCTTCCTTGACGTTGCGCTTGAGCGCTACCCCGAGTGGTCCGTAGTCCCAGGTGGAGCCGATGCCTCCGTATATCTCGCTGCTCGGGAAGACGAAACCCCGTCGCTTGGCGAGCGAAACGATCTTCGCCATGTCTAATTCTGTGAGGTTCCTGTTAGTCAAGGCATCGCTCCGATGTGCTGGTTGCGCGCAGCCGGCTGCTGCGTGAGGACTTTGATTATGCCGCCTGGTCTGCGATGAGGCCAAGTGCACTTCCCTCCGTGATACGCTAATTGGATCCTGATCTCAGCGGATGTGCATGCGGCAGACGCCCAAATTGGTAGGCCTTTTCCCCTTCTACTACGGGTGGGTGGTTGTGGGTGCGGTCGCTATCTCGATGACAGCGTCTTCGGCGACCGCGGCACCAGTGTTCAGCATCTTCATTGACCCTTGGACCAAGGAATTCGGCTGGTCGCGCACGGCAATATCCGGCGTGTTCAGCTTCGCGACTGTGATGGCAGCGCTCGTTGGCCCGCTGGTTGGGCGTGGGCTCGATCGCTACGGAGGGCGGATCATCTTGGGGGTGAGCGCGCTGTTGATTTCGGCATCACTCATCTCAGTGAGCTTCGCGTCTAATCTCGTCTTCCTTTATGCGGCGTTCTCAGTGGGCCGGATGGCGATGATGAATATACAGAATCTGGCTTCCCATACGGTCGTTGCCAACTGGTTTATCCAACGCCGTGCATTCGCAACAGCAGTAGTTATTAATGGTAATCGGCTGGGGTTGGCGTTCTGGCCAATGATTGCGGGTGCGGTGGTGCTGGCCTCAGGCTGGCGATCGGCGTTCTGGGTGCTGGGCCTGTGCGTGGCTGTGCTTTCTTTGGCTTCGTTCATATTAGTAGTGGCGCGTCGCCCTGATGAGATAGGACTCTACCCAGATGGACGACCTCCTGAACCGAAGGTACCGGGAGCAGCTTCGCGACTAAGCGATTACTCATGGACGGCGAAGGCGGCAGTGCGAACCCCTGCTTTCTGGCTTCTTATGGCTGCACATACGGGGATGATGTTGGTGGGCGCAGGTAGCGGAGTGCACCGCGTGCCCTTCTTCGTGGGGCAGGGGATGGACGGTTCCCTGGTGGGGCCGATGCTGTTTGTGCAGGCCATCGGCATGATGGCTGGAGGGTTCGCGGGCGCTGCGCTGATGCGCCGTGTCCCGCAGCAACGGGTGATTGGTACGTTTATGCTAGGCACGGCGGCGATGATGTTTTTGATCTTGCATGTGCCCCCCAATGGAATGGTTGTGCTTTATGGGCTTAGCGAGGGAGTTTTCAGCGGCGGTGCGTTCGCGATGCTTCCGGTGATATACGCTGATTACTTCGGTCGGCGATCTATCGGAACTATACGTGGCATCACGCACCCGGTTGTGATGATTGCTAACGCTGCGGGGCCGCTCATTGCGGGGCTCATCTTCGATATTCGCGGGGATTATTCTTTAGCTTTTCAGATATTTGGCGGAGTGACCTTAGCAGGGGCGGCTCTGGCTTGGTTTGCGAAACCGCCACGCGTGCCTGTTGATACCCTTATCAATCATGATGGCGTTGCCGCACTTTAGGCATTGCTGTACGGAGGATTAGATGGCTGAATACACTGCACCTGAGCTTCTCGTAGATACCGCCTGGTTGGCTGAACACTTGACCGATCCGAGTGTTCGTATAATCGAGATGGCGCAGGATTCGACTCTTTTTGCGGAAGGGCATATTCCGGGTGCGATGGTTTCACCTGATTGGCAAATTAAGAATAAACAGAATACTAAATTAGTG
>CALGTL010000052.1 GCA_937901475.1 uncultured Dehalococcoidia bacterium | reverse complement strand
TTTGTTCGTCTTAGGCTTCGATCCCAAACAATGTAATGAGATCTACAGTCAAGATATTCCCTATAGTCAACCGGGAATTTGCTCTAAGCTTTGTCTTGATAACGGGCGAGCATAAAGAGTAAATCTGAGGCACGATTAAGGTAGCGAAGTAGCTCTGGATTGTTGAGTTCATTCGCGTCATAGAGGGCAACAGCTCGCCGCTCGGCTCGCCTGAGCGTGGTGCGCGCGAGATCTATTGCTGCTGATGCGGGGGACCCGCCAGGAATGATGAACTCTCTAGGTAACTCTATTTCTGCGGCTATGTCGTCGATAGAACGCTCAAGTGCAGCGGTCATGCCTGAGGAGACGATAGCAAAATGCTTAAGGAGCTTATCGCGCGAGCCTGGGTCGGTCGCTAGTTCGGCGCCGACTGTGAACAGCTCATGCTGCAAGCGATCGAGGGCCTCGCGTACGCGCTCTTTTGGCGAAAGAGATTTTGCAAGACCGAGAACAGAAACAGTTTCGTCGATAGCGCCGTAGGCCTCGGTGCGAGGGTCGGCTTTGGAGACGCGGCCTCCGTAAAGGAGTCCAGTTTCACCATTGTCTCCATACTTGGTGTAGATAGATTTTGCCATGCTAGTGCCCTCTCGTGCCCTGGTCGTTGAACATTCAAAACAAGCCTTACAGGTTGATACAGTGCCTGCGTAGCTAGTGCGTGCGGCTGGCATGGTCCTCGCGGCCTCTGCAGGACTGCCGCATTAAGAGCGAGTGGTGCGCGAATCAACCTACGTGAGATTGTACGCGCTACCGCTGCACGACGAATGGGCAACTAATGAGTCATCGAAGTAAGCGGAAGTGCTGACGGAGAACCACGAAGTTGATTGGAGTGTCGTGGATTAACCGAGAATATGGTGATTGCCTGGGAGTTTTGGAGCTTATACGGAGAGATGCACTGGTTGACACACTCTCCTAATCCTAGGTAATATTCTTCTGTTCGCGCCCGTTCGGGGCGTGGGTGATTTTTGTGTGCGTGATGAGAAGGTAGGTATTGATGCCGACGGTTAACCAGTTAGTGAGGCAAGGCCGGAAGCGCTTAGTCAAGAAGACCAAGGCGCCGGCGTTGCGTTTCGTGCGCAATACGCTTCGTAACCGCATTTACCGTGGCGAAGGATCCCCGCAGAAGCTGGGGGTTTGTGTACAAGTCCGGACCGTTACGCCGAAGAAGCCGAATTCAGCTCTTCGAAAAGTGGCCCGTGTGCGCATGACTAATGGGATGGAAGTTACCGCTTACATCCCTGGTGAGGGCCACACACTGCAAGAGCACTCCGTCGTATTAATCCGCGGAGGCCGTGTTAAGGACTTGCCGGGAGTCAGGTACCACATTATTCGTGGTGCGCTTGACGCAACCGGAGTTGACGGTCGAAAGCGGGGGCGGAGCAAGTACGGAACCAAGCGCTCCTAAGCCTTAGGCTTGATCCCTGTCTCCTTTAATATGGTGGCAGGTTTCTCATTGCTGTTATTAGCTATCTAGTAATGAGCAACGGGAGGGCAAGTAGGGTTCTGTTAGGTGGCTTGGCGTCGAGTCAGGCTGAGCAAAGCTAAGAATCGTTCGTGGTACAGGGCCTAGTTCTGTAAGAACGCGGCACGGGAAATGAACGCCCTGGCATAGAGTCAGGAAGCGCGAGGTAATAGGCAAAGTATGTCGAGGCGACGGGCAGCTGTTAAACGAGTGATAGAGCCAGACCCGAAATTCGGGAACAAAGACTTGGCCAGTTTCATCAATCGAGTGATGTATGGCGGGAAGAAGTCGGTTGCACAGCGGGCTGTGTACCAGGCATTGGATTTGGTTCAGGTCGAGACGAACCGAGACCCGCTTGAAGTTTTTGATCAGGCAATGCGGAATGCGACGCCGACAGTTGAAGTCAAGCCTCGTCGCGTTGGTGGTGCTACCTACCAGGTGCCCATTGAGGTCGCGCCGAATCGCCAAAGAGCATTGGCGATGCGTTGGCTGATTCGCGGTGCTCGCGCGCGGACAGGGCAGCCTATGAGGTCACGTCTGGCGGCAGAGCTGCTGGATGCCTCGCGTGGGCAAGGCTCAGCGGTTCGACGGCGTGAAGAGCTTTACAAGATGGCCGAGGCCAACAGGGCATTCGTTCATTACAAGTGGTAAGTAGAAGCGGATAGGTCAGGGAATTAGTCACCTATATGACGACGAGTACTGAAAAGGACCTTAATAAGGTCCGAAATATTGGGTTCATCGCCCACATTGACGCCGGTAAGACGACTGTCACTGAGCGCGTATTGTTCTTCACAGGTGTGACGTACAAAATAGGCGAGGTTCACGATGGCACGGCGGTGATGGACTGGATGGAGCAGGAGCGTGAGCGTGGTATCACGATTACTTCTGCTGCGACGCGAGCCCAATGGGCTGGCTACCATCTGAACATCATCGACACGCCTGGTCACGTCGATTTTACTGCCGAAGTTGAGCGGAGCCTTAGAGTGCTTGATGGCGGTGTCGTGGTATTTGACGCCGTGGCTGGTGTGCAGCCGCAGTCCGAGACTGTGTGGCGCCAAGCGGATCGCTACGGCGTGCCGCGAATCTGCTTCGTCAACAAGATGGACCGGATTAGCGCGGACTATGAGAAGACGATGGAGTCTATACGGAAGCGGCTAGGTGCTGTTCCGATTCCAGTCCAATACCCGATCGGAGCGGAGGATTTCTTCACAGGAATCATTGATTTGCTTGAGGAGAAAGCTCATTTCTTTGACCCTGCGAACATTGGTACCACGATTGAGGGGGAGATTCCCGCGGAGATGATTGACCAGATCGCCAGTGTTCGCGCCGAGATGATAGAGCGCGTGGCTGAGAACGATGAGTCCATTCTTGAGAAATACCTGGCAGGAGAGACTCCCTCCGCCTCTGAATTGAAAGCTGCGCTTCGCCGTGCCTGCTTGGCTAATACTGCGGTCCCAGTGACCTGCGGGTCAGCATTGCAGAGCCTAGGCGTGCAATTGATGCTTAACGCGGTAATTGATTACTTGCCGTCCCCGCTGGATGTCAAGGCCGTGACGGGTTTGCACCCGCAGACGAAAGAAGTATTAGCGCGTCCCTCAGATGCCGATGGACCATTTTCTGCCCTAGCATTCAAAATTGTTACTGATCCTTACGTGGGCCGTTTGGTGTACTTCAGGGTCTACTCAGGCACAGTGAAGGCCGGATCAACGGTCTTCAATTCGTCAAAGGGCGTCCGCGAACGACTCGGGCGTATCTTGATGATGCACGCGAATCATCGTGAAGATGCTGAAACGATTCAAGCGGGAGAAATTGCGGCTGCGGTTGGATTGAAGAACACCTTCACTGGTGAGACTGTCTGTGACGAGCGTGACCCGATAGTGCTTGAGACGATTAAGTTTGCTGAACCGGTAATCTCAGTTGCGATTGAGCCGAAATCACGCGCTGAGCACGATAAGCTTACAGATTCGTTACTCAAGCTGGCTGAAGAGGACCCAACGTTCCGAGTGCGTTACGACAAAGAGACAAACCAGACAGTGATGTCCGGCATGGGTGAACTCCACTTGGAAATCCTCGTGGATAGACTCAGACGAGAATTCAACGTCGAGGCATCTGTTGGCAAGCCGCAAGTCGCGTACCGGGAGGCAATCTCCAAGAAGGGCGGAGCGGATGCCCGCTTTATCCGTCAAACTGGCGGACGTGGTCAGTTCGGTCACGTAGTGATGGAAATTGAACCACAGGCTTCCGGCTTGGGTTATAAATTTGAGAACAAAGTGGCAGGAGGGAAGATTCCTAAGGAATACATCCCTGCTGTAAATAAAGGTGCTGAAGAGGCACTTTTGACGGGTATTATCGCTGGATTTCCGGTGATGGATGTGAAAGTGACGTTGCTAGACGGATCCTACCACCCCGTAGATTCATCTGAAATGGCGTTCAAAATTGCTGCATCCATGGGCATCAAAGAAGCGCTCCGTAAAGCGGGCCCAATTCTTCTGGAGCCCGTCATGGAGCTGCAAGTGATGACCCCGAATGAGTACCTAGGTGATGTACTCGGCGATCTGAATTCAAGGCGTGGCCGCATTAAAACAATGGAGGCCCAAGGTGATATTCAGATGGTTGAGGCTGACGTCCCGTTGGTAGAAATGTTTGGTTATGCGACTGACTTACGCTCCTCTTCTCAAGGAAGGGCGAACTACTCTATGGAGTTTGGTCGCTATGAAGAAGCGCCACAGTCGGCGGTAGCGGCAGTGGTAAGCAGTGTGTAACCCCGGAGGAGAGCGAGTAAGTGGTAGAACAAGCAGCTAAGCCCAAACCATCTGGAGCACCGTCAGAAAAGCTCCGAATAATCCTGCGCGCCTTCGATCATCGACTGTTGGATCAGTCCGCACAGCAGATCGTCGAGGCGGCAGAGCGCACTGGGGTGTCTGTTGCAGGCCCCGTGCCAATGCCGACACGTATAAAGCGTTTCTGCGTGATTCGTTCACCTCACGTCGATAAGGACTCCCGTGAGCACTTTGAGCTGCGCACGCACAAAAGGCTTGTGGATATTCTTGAACCTAACCCTAAGACCGTCGATTCACTGACCCGGCTCCAGATGCCGGCAGGTGTCGATATCTCGATCAAGCTGTAGTCATGATTCAGGGACTTATAGGCAAAAAAGTGGGCATGACCCACCTCTTTAACGCTGATAGCCAAGTAGTATCGGTGACTGTTCTAGAGGTCGGCCCGTGCGTGGTGACCCAGGTGCGGACCAGCCAACGGGACGGCTATGAAGCCGTTCAAATTGGGTATGGACACGCAAAACAGTTGACGAAACCGGCTCGTGGCCATCTGAAAGCATCGGGGGCGGACTCTCGCGTACTGCATGAGTTCGCGACTGATGATATTTCAGAGCACATTGTCGGTCAGGCCCTGCCGGTAACCTTGTTCCAGCCAGGAGACGTGGTTGATGTGACAGGGCGCTCCAAAGGTCGCGGCTTCACTGGAGCGGTCAAGCGGTATGGCTTTAAAGGCGGCCGGAAGACTCACGGTCAAGGTGATCGCCATAGGGCGGTCGGTTCGATTGGTGCGGGTACTTACCCGGGGCGTGTGTTTAAGGGCAAGAAAATGCCAGGGCATATGGGAGACAAGCAGAAGACCTCTCTTAAGTTGATTGTTGAGCGCGTAGATCCCGAACGTAACCTTTTGATGGTGCGCGGGTCGGTTCCTGGCGCGCGTAACGGCATGGTTACGGTTAAGTACTCCAAGGGACTGAAGGTTGCCTCGCGACTTTCTCTCGAAGAATGGAACGAGCTTTTGGGGGTCACGATAGAAGAGCCTGAAATTATAGACGAGGCAGCGATTGAAGAGGCTGTTGAAGAAACGCTCGCCGAGATCGTAGAGCCTGAGGACGAAGCGCCTACTGAAGAAGCAGGCGAATCTACAGAAATAGACGAAGGGAAGGCTGAGTAATGCAGCTTCCAATTCTTGATACTAGCGGTAAAGTAGTTGGCCAGATTGAAGGTAATGATGTCGTCTTTGGTGCGACCTACAACCCCGATTTGGTTCACCAGGCTCTGGTTTACTATCAGGCGAACCAGAGGCAAGGTTCTAGTAATACACTGACGCGTGCCCAGGTTTCTGGTGGTGGTCGTAAGCCGTTCGCTCAAAAAGGTACCGGCCGTGCCCGTCAGGGTAGTATCCGTTCACCTCTTTTGCGTCATGGAGGGGTTGTTTTCGGACCTCACCCTCGATCCTATCGAAAACGAATGCCAAAGCGCATGAGGCGGCAGGCATTTCGGTCAGCCCTTTCAACGAAGGTAACCGGCGAGCGATTCTGTGTAGTGCAGGAACTGGAAAATATTGATGCGAAGACTAAAGCATTCGCTTCAGTCTTCGGGGCAATTGGGGTAACGGGATCTGCGTTGGTAGTTACCCGCGGCCAAAGTCCGGATATAGCCAAGGGAGTTAGTAATCTTCCTCGAGTGAAGGCAGTTCGTGGAGATTTGCTGAATGTTCTTGATTTGCTCCGTTACGACATGGTGATAATGACGCCAGATGCAGTCACCCAAGCCAATGAACTTTGGTCTGAAACCGCCCGGGCACCGCGTAAAGTGAAGTCAGAGGAGGCCGCGTAATGCACGTTCTCCAAGTACTCAAGCGGCCGGTGATTACAGAAAAATCTACTCTACTGCAGGAGCAGAACAAGTATGTTTTTGACATCCTTCAGGGAGCTAATAAGGCTCAAGTGAAGGAAGCTGTAGAACGCGGGTTCGAGGTCTCGGTAATTAGCGTCAATATCATTTCACAGAACACGGAGCGCGTGCGCCGCGGAAATGGTAGCTGGCAAACGCGTAGGTCTAGTAAAAAAGCAGTGGTTACGGTTGCACCGGGCGACACGATCCAGTTGTTTGAGGGGGCGTAACCATGGGACTTAAACGACTTCGCCCAACAAGCCCAGGTGTTCGCGATGCGGTGCGACCGGATTTTAAAGAACTAACTACACGTACGCCGTATAAGGCGCTGACAAAAGGCAAGAGCCACAGCGGCGGACGTAACTCCCGGGGTAAAATTACTGTTCACCACCGCGGAGGTGGAGCTAAGCAGTCTTGGCGGGATGTTGATTTTAAGCGAGACAAGTTGGGTATTCCTTGCCGCGTAGAGACTATTGAATACGACCCGAACCGTTCGGCCCGGATTGCACTGGTCGTTTATGCAGATGGTGCGCGACGTTATTTACTGGCACCGACTGGCGTGAAGATCAACGATAAACTTATGTCAGGCCCAGAAGCAGAAATTAAAATTGGGAACGCATTGCCGCTAGCAAATATCCCAACGGGTACTCAAATCCACAACATTGAAATCCAACCGGGTAAAGGCGGACAAATGTGTCGTGGTGCAGGGACGGGAGCACAGCTCCTGGCTCGCGACGATCGGTTTGCAATGTTGCGGTTACCATCCGGCCAGATCAGGCGCGTGCCTAGTACGTGCCTGGCGACAATAGGGACGGTGGGTAACGCGGATCATAAGAACCAGAAGAAGGGTAAAGCCGGAGCGAACCGTCACCTAGGCAGGCGACCGACCGTACGGGGATCTGCGATGAACCCAGTTGACCATCCGCATGGTGGTGGTGAAGGCCATGCTCCAATTGGTATGAAGCACCCGAAGACTCCTTGGGGTAAGCCTGCGCTCGGTCCTAAGACCCGACGCCGTTGGCACACAGATGTCTTCATCGTGCGCGACAGGAGAGCTAAGTAGATGTCACGTTCGATAAAAAAAGGTCCCTACGTACACCCGAAATTGGCCAAGAAGGTCGAAAAAGCGCAACGTAGCGAGACGAAAATAGTAATCAAAACCTGGTCAAGGGCTTCCACGCTCATGCCGGACATGCTTGGCTTGACCATTGCAGTGCATGACGGGCGCCGCCATATCCCAGTCTTTGTTACCGAGAACATGGTTGGTCACAAACTTGGAGAATTCGCCCCGACGCGGACGTTCCGAGGACACATTTCCAAGTCTGAGCGTCAGTCGCAGGTAAGGCGTTAGATATGCCGGTCAAGTCAGTAGGAAAACAAGTAGGCATTTCCCCAAAGCGAGTGCGGCTGCTGCTGCGCGCGATTCAAGGTATGCAGGTAACAGCCGCTATAGAATCGCTCCGGTTCCAGCCGGGGCCTATCGCTGAACATGTATCGGCTATTTTGCGTTCAGCGGCAGCGAACGCTGAGAATAATAATTCAATGGACCCTACTCGTCTGAAGGTCGTTACGGCTTTCGCTGACCAGGCGGTTCCTATGCGCCGATTCCGGGCGCGTTCTCGTGGTCGAGTCGGTCACGTGAAGCGTAGAGCTAGCCATATCACGATTATCGTAGATGAAAACGAGAGTAAGTAATGAGGTTTGAGCGTGGGGCATAAGACACATCCCATTGGATTCCGCCTAGGAATCAACAAAGATTGGCAGTCGCGCTGGTTTGCCGGGCGAGGCCAAGACTATGCGGCGCAAGTTGCCGAAGACATGCAGATTCGGGGCGTCATAATTAAGCAATATGCTGAGGCGGGGATTTCACGCGTTGAAATCGAGCGCTCCGCGCAAGACCTTACGGTGAACGTTCATACTGCACGGCCCGGCATAGTTATCGGTCGCGGGGGCCAACGCGTGGACGAGCTGCGTAAATCAGTGGAACGTGCTGCGATGGGAAAGAAGGTCCGGCTGAACGTGCTTGAGATTAGGCACCCTGAGCTAGACGCTTTCCTTGTCGCCCGTAACATTGCTGAGCAACTAGAGCGACGCGTTATGTTCCGCCGCGCGACTCGTCAGGCGGTAATGCGCACGATGCAGGCTGGAGCTAAGGGCATCAAAGTTCAGGTGTCTGGTCGTTTAGGCGGCGCGGAAATTGCCCGTCGCGAGAAAGTTATGGACGGTCGAGTTCCATTGCACACGCTCCGCGCAGACATTGACTACGGATTGGCTGAGGCTGCCACAACTATGGGACGCATCGGCGTGAAAGTCTGGATTTACCGAGGAGATATTCTTGCCGAGAAACACCGCGGTCAACAGATCGAAGAGGTTGTTTCCGGTGAATTGAGTGGAGTGGGGGGAGCAAATGCTTCAGCCTAAGCGAACTCGTTACAGGAAGACGCACCGGGGCAGGATGAAGGGTATGGCCGTTAAAGGCAGTACCGTTGCATTTGGTGATTTTGGCCTTAAAGCGATGGGCGTTCACTGGATTACAGCAAGACAGATCGAAGCTGGACGTCGTGCAATTACGCGTCACCTTCACCGTGGAGGACAGGTTTGGATCCGGATTTTCCCGGATAAACCGATCTCACACAAACCATTAGAAGTTCGCCAAGGAGGCGGAAAAGGGCCAGTGGAGGGATGGGTGGCTGTAGTCCGACCAGGTCGCATTATGTACGAGGTTGGTGGTGTAGCGCCTGAACTAGCGCGTGCGGCTCTCGCGCGTGCCGCTCAAAAATTCCCCATTCCGACCCGGACTGTTGCGAGAGAGGAGAAACTGGTCGCCGTATAACGGTTCCCAGTGACACACATGCAAGCGAAGATTGAGACAATCAGGGCCTTAGCGGCTGAACGCCTCACGGAAGAGGAATTCAAAACGCGTTTAGAAATAATGAATCTGCGATTCAAAATTTCTACCCGACAACTCTCTAATTCTGGAGAGCTTCGGAATGCGAAGCGGCGCTTGGCTCATATTCTGACGGTAAAGCGAGAGCGGGAACTGCTCGGGAGCAAGGCATGACCACGCAGGTAGGTGAACGACGCAAGGTCCGTGTGGGCCGAGTTGTCAGTGACGGAATGGATAAGACGGTTGTAGTTGCTGTTGAGCGACGCGTTACGCATCGTTTCTACGGCAAGACTGTCCGTCAGTTAACTAAGTTCCATGCGCACGACGAGCAGAACGCGTACCGCGTTGGTGATGTCGTTAGCATCACGGAAACTCGGCCGCTATCGAAGAACAAGCGATGGCGAGTTACGGAATTGTTGGTTCGGCAAGAACTTCCAGAGATTGAGCCAGCGGTAGCAGCCGAAGTTAATACAGAAGAGTCTGTTGCAAACCCGCAGCGTCGCCGTGGGCCTACTAAGGCAGCGCGAGCCGCCGCGGCCCGGCGAGCGGCGGCGGGTGAAACTGCTGCAGTGGTGACTAAAGCGCCAAAGGCTGAAAAAACAGAAAAGAAAAAGACTACAGAAGCGGCTACAGTCGCATCTGTGGAAGCAGAAGCTCCGTTCGAGCAACCAGAGGCAGTTGCTGAAGAGGTAGTTGCTGAAGAGGTAGTTGCTGAAGAGGTAGTTGCTGAA
>CALGTL010000051.1 GCA_937901475.1 uncultured Dehalococcoidia bacterium | reverse complement strand
GGAAGGTCATCGATTTGCCCCCACTTATTGGCGGCGCCTACAATCGCGCCGGCTAGCCCATCACCGAATAAGTTAGAAATCCGTAGAGGAGCGCAAATCATGGCAGAAGACATAGGCCTGTTCGAAGCGATGTACTCACAACGAGCAATCAGGCACATCAAACCCGACCCAATCCCTGATGCATTGATTGAAAAAATCATAGACGCCGGCATCCATGCCCCCAACGGGGGCAATCAGCAGGGCTGGGGGTTCGTTGTCATCAAAGACAAAGAAGTGATGCGCAAAATGGCGCCACTTTACAACGGGGTCGGCCGGCCTAATCACGGAGAAGCAGGGAATTGGTCGGAGCGCAATTCAGCCAATTCTGCCGAATATCTTTCCGAGCACGTCGAAGAGGTGCCCGTTTGGATACTGGCGGTGACCAAGAGCACTGGCGATAACATTCATAATGGCGCGTCTGTCTACCCTGCAGTGCAGAACATGCTATTGGCTGCAAGAGCGCTAGGTTTGGCAAGCGTGTTGACGACTCGAGTGCGCCGTGGGTATGAGGCAGAGATGCGAGAGTGGGTTGGTTTGCCAGATGAATTCGTTACGGCAGCAATGATTCCTCTTGGCTGGCCAATTGATGGTTATAGCTATGGGCCAACCACCCGTAAGCCAGGATCAACCGTTACTCACTGGGAAAAGTGGGGCAACCACAAAGGCTAGGACCGTTTTCGCGAGTAGCACGGCCCGGGGTCGCACAACAACAGCGCTCCGGGTTGAATTTTCTGGGCGCCGCGGGGAGAGTGGTTTGCAAGAACTAAGGTATCTGGTCAAATTTGACGTTAGGTAAGCTCTTGCGAAGAAGACGTTCACCTAAAATATATTACTTTCCGAGAGTAATCAGAAAAGTCATATTCACCGTTCTGCGAAGCCCTTTAGCAATAACCAAATCACCCGCCTTGTAGTCAGTAAGTACCTTCCGAGAGACGTCGCCTGCGGTGACGCTCTTCTTATCATCAAGTTGCTGGATCACATCGTTGACTCGCATCCCGGCGCGTTCAGCTGGGCCCCCAGGAGTAACCCATAAGACGAGCACACCATCAGTAAAGGGTACGTTCAACGACTTTGCCTTCGACGGCGTCAGATCAACAATGTTCATCCCAAACTTTGGCCTAGTCACGAAGCCGTGGTCCATAAGTTGAATGCTCACCGGTATGGCCGTCCCCATACTAATGGCAAATCCTAGGCCTTCTGCCTCTTTGTCATTGCCAATGTTGCCTCTGATGATTGCGGTGTTAATACCAATCACATCACCTGCTAAATTGAAAAGAGGGCCGCCGCTGTTACCGGGGTTTATAACTGCGTCTGTCTGCACCATGTCATAGAGCAATCGTTTCTCAACTACAACCGAGCGCCCCTTAGCGCTTATCACCCCTGCAGTCACTGAACCGTCATAACCCAGCGGGCTCCCAATGGCCACAACCCAATCCCCAATCCTCATCGCGTCCGTGTCCCCAAGGAGCGCAGTGGCAAGGCCAAAGATGTCGACTGGTGCAAGCTTCAGCACTGCAAGGTCAGCCACAGGGTCCGTGCCCACAACCAAGGCTTTTACTACCTTGTGGTTGGCTAGCAGTACCTCAACGCTCGTGGCATCTTCGACAACATGGTTATTCGTAAGCACGTAGCCATCGTTGGTAAAAATCACACCTGAGCCGATTGAGGTACCGTTGTCGGTTGTCACCTGAATCTCTACGACAGCGGAGCCAACACTGCTCACGACATCTGCCACGTCAGGTGGGACTTCAATCACTACTGGTGTCGGAGTCGGAGCGGGAGTAGGTGTTGACGTTGGCGTAGGAGTGGGGCTCGGTGTAGGAGTGGGGCTCGGCGTAGGCGTGGGGCTCGGCGATGGCGTAGGAGTTGGTCGCGGAGTCGGGGTTGGTTTCGGGGTTGGGGTTGGCGCGGGCGTGGGCGTGGCAGAGGGAAACGCAGTCGGAGTTGGTACTGCAGTAAGGGCTATCTCAACACGGATATCAATGATTTCATTGATATCTTCTGTGGTCGGCCCGCACGCCACGAGCACTAGTATGCTAGCCGTAGCTAGCAGCAAAGCCTTAGGCCACAAGTAAATTGTCATAGGGTAATGGTAATCCGCTGGCGCAGAGAAGTGTCCTAGGCCTCGCTTTACCCGTTGAGCTGAGTGCGCGCATCACAGATAGCCTTCCAAACTCGCTCTGGTGTGAGCGGGAGGTCTATATGCGACACACCCAGAGGAGCCAATGCGTCCATGACCGCATTGGCCAGTGCTGCTGGGCTAGCGACTGACGGCGCTTCACCCACACCGCGCATGCCCGTAGGAGTAAGCGATGAAGGGGTGGCTAGCAATTCAGGAGTCACGACGGGCATGTCTTCAGCCTGGAACATGCTGTAATCCATCAGGCTGGTGGCAGAGGGGTTGCCGTTCGCATCGTGTTCGACGACCTCTACTAGCGCTTCGCCTAGCCCCTGCGCGATTCCGCCCGCGATTTGGCCGTGTACTATCAATGGGTTCACCGCTACGCCGCAGTCATGAGCCGCAATGAATCGCTTGAAGTCAACATTACCCGTCGCTGGGTCGACCTCAACCACCGCGACATGCGCAGCAAAGCTAAATGCACTCGAAGGTAGGGTAAACACATACTCAATCTCCAGTGCCCCGCTTGCAGTTGGCTCACGTTCCGCCTGCGCTAGCATCGCCAACTCCCCGACGCTTATGCTGCGTGAGCCATCGTGCACATCCCAAGCCTGGCCCATACCAAAGCGTACAGAGGTAGAGTCACACTCCAGTGCTTGTACAGCGACGGATTCCAACACGGCGCGCGCCTCTTTGGCTGCGCTATGTGCTGCGGAACCACCAATCACCAAGCTGCGGCTCGCATACGTCCCCGTACCGGGCCCGAGGGGGTTCGACTTGTCCGTGTCCCCGGTCTGAAGTGTGATCACCTCGGGTACAACTCCCAGCTGGTCAGCCACGAGCTGGGCAAACGAAGTACTCATTCCCTGCCCGTGCGGGGAAACGTCCGAGTCCACTGTAACCTGGCCTTCGCCGTCCACTGTCACGCGAGCAAAGGATGAGCGCGCCGATACGCCCCCCGAGCCTCCCGATCCACTGGCAGTGGTCGCAACGCCAACACCCAAAAGCTTCCCGTTGTCACGAACTCGCGTCTTCGCCTGTTCTGCGCGCCAATCCTCGTACTCTGCCACATCCAGCGCTCGGCGAAAGGCCGCTTGATAATTACCAGAGTCTATCGTGATGTCACCTGCGGTCGTGTAAGGGAAATCCTCAGGTTGAATCAAGTTTTTCAGGCGCACTTCGACAGGGTCGAGGTCCAGTTCTCTAGCTATACGGTCAACCAGGCGTTCCATCATGATGGATGACTCAGGTTGCCCTGCACCACGATACGGGCCCGTCGGGGGCTTGTTGGTCAGGACTCCCAGCATTTGCATGTCTAGATCTTGGATGTCGTAGGGCCCGGTCATGCGCTTGCCAGCGATGTCGGGTGAAAGGAATGACCCGTGAATCTGATACGCGCCTAGGTCAGCGAAAACGCTGGCTCGCATTCCGAGAATACGCCCGTCGTTCTGCACCGCTGCTTCAACATCGCCTACAAAGCCGCGCGAGTGGGATGCGATCAGGTTTTCGCGCCGCGACTCAATCCATCGAACGGGGCGTCGGAGGCGATGCGCCATAAGAACAACTGCTGCTTCGTCAGGGTAGAGGTGGTGCTTCTGCCCAAAGCCGCCGCCAACATCGGGAGAAACAACGTGTATTTCAGGGGCATTTTCGCCAAAAACATGGAGAAGCTGCCTGCGTATTTCGTGGGATGCTTGAGTAGAGGTCCAAACCTGCATGCGCTCCTCGACTTTGTCGTAGTAGGCGATGCAGCCACGGCCTTCCATAGGAGATGGGGCTACACGCGGCACGCTAAACGTTCCCTTAACTACTCGGTCTGCCCTCTCGAACGCAGCGTGAGGATTCCCTGACAGTACTGGCGTACGCAGTACCACATTAGTGGCAAGGCCAGGGTGCAGGGAGTTATTCGCTTTGGCAGATTCACGGGCATCGATCACCGGAGGTAGCGGGTTATAGCGCACCTCTACGAGTTCAGCAGCGTCTTCAGCAATAGCCAGTGTTTCGGCAATGACAAGCGCTACGGGCTGGCCAACATACATGGCGCGCTCGTTCGCGAGCAGCGGGTGCTCTGCTCCAAGCTTCGCGTCAATTCCGGGTCGCACCATCACCTCCAGCGTACCGGGAAGGTCACTCCCCACCACAACGGTAACGACGCCTTCCAGAGCCAGTGCTTCGCTGGCATCGACCAAGTCAATCAATGCGTGAGCCTCTGTGCTCCGAACGACAACCATGTGCAGCGTATCTGGCACAGCGATATCTGCTACAAACTGGCCTGCACCTCGGAGTAGACGGTCATCCTCCATCCGGCGCATGGACTGGCCTGTGTACGTGGTCATGGCTGAACTAACCCTCCACGCCGTAGTCGATGACGCCACGGCCAACCACGCCACGGTCAAGTTCATCGTAGGCTTCGTTGACCTGATCCAGTGTGTAGGCACGAGTAACAAGGCCATCCACATCAAGCTTGCCGCTCTTGTAAAGATCAATCATGCGGTAGAAGTCGATTGACGGCTTAGAAGCGCCGTAATAAGCGCCCTTGAGTGTTTTTTCCTGACGGACAAGTGCGACGCCGTCAATCTCAGCCTGGTCACCAACAGGGGGTATTCCAGCGATAATGGCAGTACCGTGCTTGCGCGTTGAATCAAATGCTAGTGTGATTGTTTCAGAAGAGCCAAAAGCTTCGAAAGCGTAATCAACACCTTTACCTTCGGTGAGGTCTTTGATCGCTTTGACGGGGTCTCCTGAATTGGAATTGACGGATTCTGTTGCGCCGAACATTCCTGCGAACTCAAGAGCTGCATCATTAATATCCACAGCGATGATTCGCGTGGCACCGGCGATACGTGCGCCCTGGATGACGTTAAGTCCAACTCCACCGCAGCCAATCACGGCGACAGTGCTGCCTGGGGTGACACCCGCGGCATAGATGGCCGTGCCCACTCCAGTGGTGACGCTACAACCGATCAGGGCTGCAGCGCGTAGCGACATAGTAGGGTCGATTTTAGATACGCCAGTGGCAGGGACAATTGCCTCTTCTCCGAAGCAGCCAAGCTTGCCCATCTGGCTAAGGTCTTGGCCATTGATGTGGATACGGCTCGTGCCGTCGAAATGCTTGCCACCGGTTCGTTGATGGCTATCACAAGCGTTCGAGTGACCATTCAAGCAAGATTCACAGTGCCCACAGTATGGGGCGAATGAGAGGATAACGTGGTCCCCTGGTTCAACATTAGTGACGTTCGTGCCGACTTCCATGACCACGGCTGAGCCTTCGTGACCGAGAACTGCAGGAGTTGGGATAAGCGCTTCACCTTTCATAAAATGCAAATCCGATCGACACACGCCAGCGACCGCGATTTTCACTTTGACCTCGTTGGCCTTGGGCGGGTCAATATCAACATCCTCAATTACTAAAGGCTTATTGATTTCATACAAAACTGCTGCTTTCATCGCTCCCCGCTCCAATTTTCCATTGAAATGGAATTCTATAATTTCTGCTGATCAAGTCGATTGTAAGTAACTGGGGTTGTCACTAACAATCCTGCATCAACCGGTAGAGTCACGCCTGTGATCCAGCGCGCTTCGTCGCTCGCCAAGAACAACGCGGCATAGCCGACGTCCCATCCTGTACCTTCTGTCCCTAGGGGCGCTGCATGCATTCGGTCGCCACGCAGGCGTTCGTCCATGCGTGGCGCGACCATAGGTCCGTAGATTAGCCCCGGTGCTATGCAATTGGCGCGGATGCCATCGGCACCGTGATCCCCGGCGAGTGATTTGGTGATGCCGATCACTGCTGCCTTAGATGTCGTGTAAGGCGCGGAGCTATTGGCGCGGAGGCCGGCCATCGACGAAATATTGATGATCGCTCCACCACCAGTGTTTCTCATAGCGGGGATGGCAAACTTACAGGAAAGCATGATGCTCTTCACATTGACATTCATTATGTGATCCCACTGTTCCTCACTGACCTCTGTCACGTCGGCGCGGATAGAGATACCCACGTTGTTGTCGAGGATGTCAAGGCGCCCGTAGCGTTCAACGGCAGTGGCGACCATCTGCTCGCACTGATCAGACGAGGTGACATCTGCGACAAATATTGATGCCTCGCCACCTTCCTTAGCGATATGCGCTGCAGTTTCGGCGACACGCTCCTCGAACATGTCCACGAGGAGCACTTTGGCTCCTTCTCGCGCAAAGAGTATTGCGGTTGCTTTACCGTTGCCGATGCCTTCAGAGCTCGATCCGGCCCCGGTCACTATCGCCACTTTTCCGTCCAACCTTCCAGCCATTTTTATCTCCGCTCAAGCCCAAAAGAGCTAGGAATGCGCCCTAGCTCTCAGTCTCTTGGTTTTGGTTTTCTAATTGAGGAATATTTCCCGCAAGAAGGTCGGACAGTTCGGTGACGCGGCCCTCAAATATTTTGCCTTCGTATATCGACTCCATGATGGCATACCAGCCAGTGTCCATCTGAGAAAGTTTAATAGTGAGGTGCCCGTCCTGCACGGTGATTTCTTTAGGGGCAATGCTGGGGCGGGGTTCGTCGTCTGCCATTATTTACTCCGGCCGCTCATTTATATGTCCCGCTCACTTCGGCTTACGCCGCGGCATCGTACCACGGCAAGCGGTGACACCCTCTCTACGCCTGATATGATGAGCTTGATTTCAGGGGGATTAGTCAAAGGGGAGAAGATGCTTACAGCTGAGCAAAATATCCGAATCACGCAAACGGGAGCAAGCACGCCAATGGGGCAGCTGTTGCGACGCTATTGGCATCCTATCGCCCCGAGTGGAGAGATTAACGAGGAAAACCCAACCAAAGAGGTCCGATTAATGAGCGAAGACCTTGTTCTCTTCCGGAGCACTGCGGGGAAAGTCGGCCTTATCGAGCCCTCCTGCCCTCATCGCAAAGCAAACCTGTCCTACGGCGTCCCTGAGCCGGAGGGCATTCGGTGTGCCTACCACGGATGGCTTTTTGACGAGACAGGAGCATGCGTGGACCAGCCCTCCGAGCCCGCAGGTAGTCGATTCAAAGATAAGGTCAAGATGAAGGCGTACCCTGTCCAAGAGTTCGCTGGTCTTATTTGGGCTTACATGGGTCCACTTCCCGCTCCCATTTTGCCTAAATGGGACGCTCTCACCTGGGAAAATGCTTGGCGAGATATGTACTACTGCACACTCCCTTGTAATTGGCTCCAGTGCCAAGAGAATTCACTCGACCCTGTGCATTTCGAGTGGCTCCATCGCTATTGGGGAGGCTGGGTTCAGAACAAGCGACTCCCAGAGCCTGAGCGCGCCATATGGAACACTCAGACCTTGCCTCGTGGTCGTCATCAGATCAAAGTGGGATTTGATCGATTCGAGTATGGGATAATCAAACGTCGCCTCCTACAAGGTGAATCTGAGCAAGATGAATGGTGGCGAATCGGCCATCCCATCATTTTCCCCAATATCTTGAGGGTTGGTGAGGCGCATCCAACCGAGGTTGGTTGGGTGCATGCGTTCCAATACCGCATCCCCATCGACGACACTCACACGTTGCACATCGTCCATCGCAATTTCCTGCCCCGCCCTGGTGTCACCTACCCAAAACAAGATCAGTCACAGGTACCCTGGAAAGAGGTGCCCGCTTTGGACGAGCAAGGTAGGCCCCGTAATACATGGGTCGTAGCCCAAGACCAAAGTGCGTGGATTACCCAAGGAGCAATATCTGACCGGTCCACTGAAGCGCTAGGCGTAACCGACGTAGGGATCATTATGTTCCGTAACCTAATTGAAGAACAAATACGCATTGTTGAGGAGGGCGGCGAGCCCATGAACGTGCATCGCACGGATAAGGGACCAATAAGCCTCCCCCAGGAATACTCCTACTACCCTGGCTACGACGTCACTGGAGGTCCGTTCCGCGACCAACCTAATCGTAAACCCGATCTAGTAGCTAATTTATCCGATGAAGCAGGCGTGTCGCTCTAGGAATAGGGCAAATCGACTCTGCGCTATCGTGAGTCACATAGGCGAGGGTTCCTCTGCGTGCTAATATCACGGGTAGTCGCATTTAATCTACGAGATTCAGGTACGCGGGAGGATTCCGATGCTAACCCAAGCACAGAACGAGAGGATTACACGCGTAGCTCCTGGTACACCCATGGGCAATCTAATGCGGCGATACTGGCACCCGATCGCGGCCAGCGTCGAAGTAAATGCAGAGAGTCCGACCAAAGAAGTCCGCCTCTTGGGCGAGGACTTGGTTCTATTCCGCAACACTAAAGGGGCAATAGGACTTATCGAGCCCTCGTGTCCTCATCGCAAGGCAAATCTCTCCTATGGGGTTCCAGAGCCCGACGGCATTCGGTGTGCCTACCATGGCTGGGTCTTCGACGAGACGGGCGCCTGCCTCGACCAGCCATCAGAGCCCGCAGGTAGTCGGTTTAAAGACAAAGTGAGGATCAAAGCTTACAAAACCGAGGAACTCGGTGGTCTCATCTTCGCTTACATGGGGCCGGAGCCTGCACCATTACTCCCCAATTGGGACATTCTCACGTGGACTAACGTGACACGGAGTATCGATGCAGTGGACATGCCTGCTAACTGGCTCCAATGCATGGATAACTCTCTCGACCCTGTCCATTTCCAATGGCTCCATCGCTACTGGGGAGGCTGGAATATCGCTCGAAAGAAGCCTGAGGGAGTGCGCGAGGACTTCGACCGCTCTACTCTGAGCCGCGGCCGAGAGCATGTGAAAGTTGGCTTCGACCGGTTTGAGTATGGCATCGTCAAGCGCCGCTTACTTGAAGGAGAGACAGAAGACGATCAGTGGTGGCGAATCGGTCACCCTATTCTGTTCCCCAACATACTTCGCGTGGCCCAAAATCACTGGCATTCCTTTCAGTACCGCATCCCCATTGACGACACTCATACGAAGCATCTTCTTTACATGGTTGTGGTACCGGAGCCTGGGGTGATAGTTGCTGAACAGGAATTTGTTCCTTACGTAGAGCGCGAGCTTTACGACGAGAATGGCCGCCTTAACAACACTAATGTTCCCGCACAGGACGAAGCGGCTTGGGTGATGCAGGGACCCGTTACTGACCGTACAACCGAGCATTTGGGTATCACCGACGTTGGGATCATCTTGTTTCGTAAAATGATTAACGAAAATTTGAAAATTGTTGAAGATGGTGGAGAGCCAATCAATGTGCATCGTGATCCCGCAAAAAATATAGCCATTGCGCTAGCGACCGAGCACACCTACTACCCTGGAGACAATTTCACCGGAGGGCAATTCGCCGACAAGCCTCTCCTACCCCCGCAAGTAGAAGCGAGTATGCAGTAGCGACAATCTTCTTCAGCAGCGATGAATCGCAGTGAGGAATCAAGGAGGGAACAATGCTATCCGCAGCACAGAACGAACGCTTGACCCAGACTAGCAAGGGCACTCCTATGGGAGAACTTCTCCGGCGCTACTGGCACCCCATCGCCGGTAGCTCTGAAATCAACGAAGAAAACCCCACCAAGGAAATCCGGTTGCTTGCTGAAGACTTGGTATTGTTCCGAACTACTAAAGGCAAAGTTGGTCTCATTGAGCCATCATGCCCTCACCGCAAGGCAAATCTCTCTTATGGGGTCCCAGAGCCCGAGGGCATTCGGTGTGCCTACCATGGCTGGGTCTTCGACGAGACGGGTTCCTGCCTCGACCAGCCATCAGAGCCCGCAGGTAGCCGGTTCAAGGACAAGGTCAAGATGCAGGCTTACCCTGTCGAAGAGTTGGGAGGTGTAATTTGGGCCTACCTTGGCCCCTCCCCTGCCCCAGTCCTCCCTCAGTGGGACATCCTTACATGGGACAACGTAGAGCGCTTTATCATCTCGATGGAATTGCCTTGTAACTGGCTACAGTGCATGGACAACTCGCTCGATCCGGTTCACTTCGAATGGCTCCATAATTACTGGGGCTCCTACGTCCTAGGTTTGGAGAAGCCAGCCGAAGAGCGTGCCGAGTGGAAGGAGCGGATGCAATCCGATAACGCGCGTGGGCGCCATGAGGTAAAGGTCGGTTTCGATCGGTTCGAGTATGGCGTCATCAAGCGTCGATTGCTTGAAGGCGATACCGAGGATAATCAGTGGTGGCGAATTGGTCACCCTGTTCTGTTCCCCAACATATTAAGGGTTGGCCAAGGTCGCAATTTTAGTTTCCAGATTCGTGTACCAATGGATGACACGCACACACACCATTTCGTGTACCGCGTGCGCGTGCCTGAGCCCGGTGAAGTCTTGCCTGAACCAGGCCCCGTGCGGGTTGACTTCGAGGAAGTCTACAAGCCCAATGGTCGTGTCCGTGCAGACTGGGTACTTGGTCAAGACCAAGCTGCCTGGATAATCCAAGGACCAATTTCTGATCGCACCGGTGAGCATCTTGGTGCCACTGACGTAGGAATCATTCTTTACCGCAAGCTCATCAACGAACAGCTGAAGACCATGGAAGATGGCGGCGACCCCATTAACGTGCATCGCACCAACAAAGGACCCATTTACCTCCAGCAAGAGCATTCGTACTACCCTGGTTACACAGAGACGGGTGGTCCATTCCGTGACATGCCGCTTCGCTCGCCAGATGTAGAAATGGAACTAGCGGAAAAAATTTCTGCTGACTTCGCATAGACAGCCTCCAATCGATTGGATGCTAAAAAGAGCCCTCGCTGGAATCAGCGAGGGCTCTTTTGCAAGCTCGGCAGTGACGAGCATTCCGTTTTGACTAAGAACTCGCCTAAGTAGCGTCGTAGTCATCGGAAATCGGAACCTGGTGAGTTAGGATGATGTCTTTTCCAGTTTTCGATGATTCCATGATTGCAGTAATCAACTCCAAGGTGGCCATTCCCCAAGCACCGTCATGATATACAGGTGCATCGTTTCTTATAGCGTTGTAGAGTTCCATCAGATCTTCCCGCCCCGCTTGGTACCGAGTGGTTTCCAGGGCGCGATCTTCCACTCCGCTGTCGCTGTACACATACAGTCCATACTTAGATTGCCGGATATCGCCTCGTTCACATGTGGCTACGAGGATGCCGAGGTTAGCGGGGCGCCACGGCGGCGTTTCTGTTGGAGCTTCGCGCCACATCCGGCGCTCGTGGTCTGAGCCAATGCGAAGGGCATCTTTTGCCGCGAATTCGTCGCGATTGCCCTCTTTCAATTCTTTTCGAATCTCTACACGATTTTCGTGGGTATAGCCCTCGATGAGGCCTCGTCCCTGTTCATCTGACCACGGAACCAGGTCCGCAGTCATTGAATAGCCGTAACCGTTGTTGGTGACATTGGCCGTCACGCCGCTTTCAAACTCAAGAAAGGCTGAATAGTAGCCAACGCCAGGGCGCTCAGGCCACCATTTGCCAGTCGTGCCCCGAATCGTCCTCACCATGCCACCCCCGAGTAGCCGCAAGCTATCGAGCTGGTGAGGGCCTTGACGGTACAAAACCCCGCCACCCACGGTCTCGTCGAGTTCTTCTGGCTGGCGGGCTTGGAGCATCCAGTCCGTGAATGCCCAGTTATTAAGTGTCTTCAGAGGCCCCAACTCACCGGAACGGATAATGCGTCGCATCTGCATCACAGGAGGGCTGAAGCCGAGCGTATGCCCGCACAATAGCTTCACTCCGTTTCGGTCTGCCGCCTCTACCATGGCCTCCGCTTCTTCCATAGAGAGTGCCATGGGTTTCTCGGATACAACATGCTTGCCAGCATTCGCTACCATCACTGAGTGCTCGCTGTGAAAGTTGTTGGGAGTCGCCACCCAGACGGCTTCGACGTCAGGATCTGCGCAGAGTGCCTCTGCGGTATCGAACACCTTCGCGTCAGGGTAGCGTTCCTTGAATGCTTGGCGAACACGAGGGTTCAAATCTGCGCCCGCCATGAGTTCAATCTCGTCCATGGCTTCCATGTTGGGCATAATCTGCGTTGCACCGACGCCTACTCCGATAATTCCCATTTTCAAGGGCTTGTTGCCAGCCGCAGTCATGTACGTACCTCCTTAAATGGTTCAGCCGATGGTTCCCGTAACCTCTTGACGTTCAACTTCATGCTCTTGGTACAGCAGCATTGTCTCAAGTAGAGGAAGGTCACTCATCGAGAAGAGCACCGCATCTTCCGACATAGAGTCGTTGATGTGTTCGTGGGCGTTCATCGAAGGTACAACAAAGGTGTCACCGAAGCCCCAGTCGAGCTTCTGACCATCAATGATGGTCGAGCCGCTCCCCTTAGCTACGTTATAGACCACGGAGCTAGTGTGCTTGTGGGCGTCTGAGTGAAAACCGGGGCGTAGCTGCTGCAACTTGCACGCTAGAGTGGGCATGGTGTGCCCACCTGTCGTAGGGTTGGTGTACTCCATGATGATGCCGTCGTAACGCGAGCCTTCGTTCATGCTCTGCAGGGCGCTGTAGGCGTCGACCCATTTGTAGTTGAGGGGTAGCGCTCGTCCTGAAACTTCGGAGCTCACGTTACGCATCATGCCATTGCCAATACTGGCATTCGTATAGCCGTCAGGTTTAGTGATGGGCTGCACGTCCTCAGGGAATGGTTCTTGAAACATAGCGTCGAAAAACCCGACCATGGGAGCATCCAGGCAATCCAGCCAAATTACAGGTTGGTCAGTGGGGTTTTTGTGATCGTGGTACACGAAGCTCGGGGTGAGGTTAAGATCACCCGGCTCCATTTCGAATTGCTCACCGTCCTGCACAGTGAAGGCTCCTGAGCCTTCGATAACCCATCGAATCGCTGCGGCGGTGTGGCGATGTGCTTCAGCAATCTCACCAGGCCATACAATTTGAATGGCAGAAGACATCGTTTTCGTAGATGACGGGGCATCCATCCCACTGGACTTGAGGCCGGGGTTCTGCATGAGAAGGGCGCGACGATACCCCTGGCCTTTGATGCGCTCAAGACCGCCTGCTTCATAGGCCAGGTCCCGCATCTCTTTCCATCGCCACACC
>CALGTL010000050.1 GCA_937901475.1 uncultured Dehalococcoidia bacterium | reverse complement strand
AGAGGTCTACGCGACGGTGAGGGCACAGGCGGTCGATCAACCCGTAGGTACCTGAGCGGTCACGATAGAGAACGAGATCTTCACCTAGAAGTCGAACTGCTTTGGTGGGGCGGTCTTCAAGTTCACCGGTGGCCGCGAGTGGGTGCCAGTAACGTCGCATTAACTCGCCCATCGGTGTTCCCTTACCAACTCTGGCTATCGATTCATTGTCGGCGACACTAAGCATCGATCTCTCCTAGAAGCGCATTGGCTTTTAATCAATGATTCTCTACTCGGATGCATTCTCGTAACCAGCCCACGTCGCCATTACCTTCTCAATATCTGGGACGGCCTTGCTTTCGCCTGCTTCCGGCGGCACGTATCGCGTGGCTGCGCGCAATCCAAATTTTACCTTTTCCACTGGTGCATGAAGTACCTGGTTAGCGCGGAAGACATTCATAGGCTCACCGCCGTCTTCCATGATTTGAAGGTTTTGTTTCAACTGCTTTCGAAAGAGAATTATTCCTTTGTCAGACTCACCTAGAATTTCCTTCTCGCGATGAGCAAGCGGGCCTTGTGTAGCCCAGGCCATGTAATCCTGGTTGAAAGTCCAATCGAGAATGTAATACCCGTCGTCATCCTTTAATGGCACCTGCCGATAGGGAACTACTGACTGGGCTGGCACTGGGGCGCCTGGTGCCCCGCGGAACGAGTAAATAGAAATGTGGTGCGTGTTGTAGTCATCAGCTGGGACACGGAACTGGAATGTCGCGCGAGCTTCGTTACCAACAAGAAGGATGTTAGGAAATAGCACGGGATGCCCAACAGCCCATTCGTCATCAGCTTCGCTGCCGCCTAGGAGCACTCGGCGCTTAATGATGCCGAATTCGAATTCATCAAAACCTATGCGCTGGTGAGGGCGCAGCGAACCGCCGCGTGCGAGAGTATTCCGGTCGGTGCTGAGATATTGACCAAGATAGGCATGCGTCCATTCAACATGGACCGGGTCAAGGGAGTTTTCCTGGCACTGGAGCCAATTACAAGGTAGTTCCGTGATTGCTATGTCGCGAACAGCGTTTTCCCAGAGCAACTGCTCCCATTGGGGAAGCTCCGGTGCTGGCAGAGGCCCAAGGTAGGCGAAGACTAGCCCCGCTAATTCTTGAACAGGGTAGCCCGCGATCTTCACTTTTTCCTTGAAGCGTCCATCTGGATGGACAGTTTCTTCGAAAGGTTGCTCTATACACTGGCCATTCTCGTTAAACATCCAACCGTGGTACATACAGCGGAGTCCATGTTGTTCAGGGATACCGTAAGAGAGATCAACTCGGCGATGCGGGCAGAGGGCGTCAATCAACCCCATCGTGCCTGACCGATCCTTATAAAGCACGAGGTCCTCACCAAGTAACCGAACCGACTTGGTGGGCCGTTCGGAGAGTTCTGCTGCTGCCCCTATAGGGTGCCAGTAGCGACGCATGAGCTCTCCCATGGGTGTACCTTTGCCGACCCTGGCTAACCGGTCATTCTCTGCGACGCTAAGCATGAATCCTCCGCCATTATGTGCAGCGCGTATCAAGATTAGAGTAGATAGACGCTACACATGTGTCAACGGATGGAAGGGGCCACCCATCATCGATTCATAGAGTGAAG
>CALGTL010000049.1 GCA_937901475.1 uncultured Dehalococcoidia bacterium | reverse complement strand
TAAAAGGGTGGCTAAGGGCTCTGCCCGCAAGGCGCCCGCGTCGCAGACGCGGTACTCAGCTTCGTAACCCGTGAAAACAAAAGCAGGACCGTGGCTCCCAAATACGACAACCTCAAAACAAGTTTGGTAAACACCATAACATGGGCGATCCAGCGCTTCCTTCGATTGGACGGACGGAAATGATCGGGGAAAAGCGCATCGCGACATCTCTGGGGTCACCATATGCCGGACCGGCATACCACGTACCGGATTACGCTCACGCCTGCGACCGAGGCGGCGCTGCTGCGGCTGAAGGAGTGCGGAGAGAACAAGCAGCTGCTGTCCCGTTGCGCGCTGTGGTGCAGCAGCGGCGCCCTTGAGGCGATCATCGTGCTCCGGAAGCAGCGCTATCCGTACCAGGTGGGCCAAGCTGGTGAGTGGGGTGAATGCATCTTGCCGGGGCCGTGGCAGGCGATCGAGTTCGACGACGCTCAGTGGCGAGCAGTTGCCGTGATGCAGGGCGCATGGGTCCGTGACTGGACGCAACGGGGCAGGCGCACTGACCTCACCGCACAGGCCGAGCCGCTTCTCCCACCACTTCCCCCGCTTCAACCGCCGGGTCAGCAGCAGCCGGGTGATACGGTTCCTCTACCCGACCCAGCCGCGCTGCATCCCACACCGCAGCCGCCCCCGATGCCATGGGTGCCACGAGAAAGTTTTACGTGCGCCGGGCTCACCGACAAACCGCCAAGATTCTGGAGCTCACTGGCCGATGCTATGCCCGCGCTGACGACACAGCCACGGTTCGATGAGAGTGCCGAGGCACAGGCAGAACGGCTACAGCTGCCTCTTCTAGACCCACGCAACGCCGACCACGACAACCACAAGTGGTCAGCGCAGCCGCCGGTCAAACGCGTGTGCTATCAATCAATGCGGCCGTGCGAATGGAAGCAGACGTGGTACACCGATGCATTCCAGTGGGTTGAGTACAAAACTGAGCTGGTGCGCTTCTTACATGCACTGCGTTGCATTGTCGATGGTACCACCGAGTACCTGGACGTGGAGTTTGCGCCTGAGATGTGGCGCTTGAGGGGCGGCGGCGTCAACTGCTACCCGTGCAAAAACGCGCGGGCGCGAGAGGAGTTTGACGAAGACCCGTGTGAGCTATGCGGTGCCGGGATGGAGGAGCCGTGCCAAGAGCACTGTGTCATTCCAAGGGCCGCACGCAAATGGTGGACTGCGTACGAGGCAGAGCTGAGCGGACAATGGCCGGCGTGGTGGAGCTCAGGCGGACTATCGGATTATTGGATTCCCCGCCGCGGCTGGTGCGTTGCACAGCGTACTCTACTGCGTGTGAAGCTGCTGCTGGCTCGCATGGTGCTCAACCGTGGCGACTCGCTGGCCATGCGATGCCTCATCCTCGCTGGCACGCCCCCTACTCCCAAGTTTGCGGACCAGCACAAACCGCCACTCCACCAACGACTGCTGCACTTCCGCGGTGTGATCCACTTCAGCAATTACGATGGTGCAGCAAAGGAGCTGGAGAGCATGCAGACGTCGACGTTGTATCCTGAACGTCGCAATATGGACATCAGCGAGATTGCAGCCAAGTACGGGATAGCCTATGGCCCGCAGCCATTGCACTACATCATTGAGTCGAGCACGTTCAGCCGCAACTTGCTTGGTCACGCGCTCTTGCCATGCGACTTTAGCTGCGATCCGATTGTGGGTGGCGAATTTACTGATCACCTCTGCCGACGCCAGGATGGCATGTTTGATCCGGGCGAAGTGGGTGACCACTCGCTGGCGCGTGGCGGGCACGGCTCTCTCTGGCGACACAAGTGGGGTGAGCCGCCGCCTGCGTGGCCCGAGACAGACACTAACCTACCTGCACCGTATCGTCCCACAGCAGAGAGGGTTGCGCGCGATGCTGCCCACGCTCTCGAGCCAAATCTGCCCAAACCCGGAATTTGGGTCGAGGCAGATGCCGATGCTATTGAGCGTGCGCTTGTCAAGCGCCGAGCCACCGCGCAACGACCGCGCTTCTGCCACTGCTACTTCCGCGCGAGTTGCGATGGCTCGTGTGAGGAGGACCCTGAGACGCCTAAGGACCAGGAGGATCGCAGGCTTGCAGAACTGAAAGCGTCGCACGACTGGCTCGCTGGGCTGGACGGTCCGGTACGTCTTCATGTCCGCTACTGTCACAGCACCAACCGCGTAGTTGGCTACGAAGGGTTTCAACACCGGAAGTTTAACTGGGACCTCGAGCCTGCGCAGACATTCCTAGGCAAGTGGGAATATGGCGACTACTTTGTGATGGACCATCATGCTGCAGAAGACATTTATCATCTCAGAGAGAACCTCGACTTTTTTCAGACGCCTTTGGATGCTGCACTGCGGGTAGTCGAGATGCGGGGCGACTACCAGCTTCCGACCGGATGGCGGTGGGACAGTGAGTGCGGTCCTGTGCCTCCACCATCGCCGCTGCCAACGCCACCGCCGCTGCCGCCACCGCCGCGTGTTGTCGCCGGCTACACACAGCTACCAGATGTGCACGCTAGCAACCCGACTGGCTCCTTTTCCATCTTCAGGCGCCCAGACGAGGGCACATGGCTTTTTGGGGTTAGAGATCATGTGCCCATAGCTGCCCTACTGCCCCGAGTCAACCGCTTTGAAGAGCTCCTGTCTTGGGCTGAGGAGCGCGCCGCTGCCAACGGCATCACTCTGCCCTACCAGCAGCCCGGGTTCAAGCCTGAATCAGTGATGCCGCCGGTTCGCACCCCGGCCGCCGCCGCTAGCTCGGCCGCCGCCGCTAGCTCCAGCTCAGATGATCCTCTAGATCTCCCCCCTCTAACCGCTGATGGGCCGGTGTCGATGCAGCTTCCTGAGCCTGAAGGCGAGGAGGAGCTTAGCTTTATGGACTCGGTGTTCTGTGACGCACCCCCCGCCTCGTGAGGATGGTGACTGACTTCTAGCTGTGTGTATCGCGCGCCTTGCGGGGCTGTCGCGGTGTGTGCGTTAATACCGCGCAAAAGGGCTTTTATTGCAGCTCCACTTCAAACGCCTCGAAAACTCGTGCGTCCGGCGATTCGGCGACCCAAAAGCGAAGGCTGCGTAAGGTCGAACCGGTCATGCGGGTCTGGGAGTGCGCCTGTCGCTGTCGGATACGGTCAACCGCCTAGTGGTACAGCTGTGACGCCCCACCTCACGTCACCTCGATCTCGCAGCGTCTCGCCGGCACCCATTCGTGGCCCTACTCCTCCGTGCTGGCGTGCTCCGACAATGTTCTCGGCGACAGTTCACCATTGGGGAAAGCCTCGGCCTCGATGCAGCACAGCAGCGGTGTCGAGGTGTGCGGAGGGGACGCCTCCCCTGATATCAGCTTCGCCGGACTGGGCGGTCTCTCCCACGCTGGTGGGGTTGCCGTCGCCGTCGCTCGCACCAATCGCACGGTTGTGCGAACTGTCAGCACGCCAAGGTCAAGGCCTTCTTCAAAGGGGAGAGAGGGCGGCAGAAACGCCTGCCGAATGCGTGAGCACGGGGCGGATGCCTCGCCGGCAGCCCGGGTGCTCTCTCCTCTGATCCTTTGCGTCACCCGGTTGCACCACAGCGCCTGACATTGGCGTCAGACCCAGTGGACCCAGTCTAGCTACCTCATTCTGTCGCAAGAAGACTGCTGCTTCGTTTCGGCCGCGCCTCCAGTCCCTACCGCCGTGCACTGGCGCCAGCTGCTCCATTCAGATCCCGCACGCGCGATCGGCAGTCGAGTTACAAACCGCAGCTGCGCTGCGTGCACGCACTCGAA
>CALGTL010000048.1 GCA_937901475.1 uncultured Dehalococcoidia bacterium | reverse complement strand
ATGGCCAAAAGCGACCACTCGTTGATAGACGATTGCTTTAGGTAGCTAACGACTGCAATCTAGCCATTTTAGGAGATGCTACATGGGCACTCATATAGGTCACGTCGCGGGCCTTGGTGTACTAAGGCCGTATACGCTTAGAACTCTACCATTGGCCCTCTACTAGGCAGTTAACTACTGGCTGTCCCCTGCGGCACTTTTCCCCATTCATCTCGTAGACCACCGTAATAGGTTCGAGAATGCCCTGGCCGCACTGATAGCAGCGGCAATCACCAGGGCGAAGTATTTGCAGCCTAATCAAAACCGATTCCGGGGCGTTTATTAGCTCGTAAATGCTTTACGAACCGTAGACGTAGCCTCCAGCCAATCTGCATTACGCGGGAGGATCGTCCCGCCTGAGCGAACGCGATAGGCCGCTGGATCATCTGCCCCTGGCGGTTGCGTACCGTAGTCGCGTAGCGCTCTTGCCGCACTCAGCAAACGCTTGCGTGTCTTGATGACCATCGCGTCACTTGTCCCTAAGTGCTCTTGGTTACGTTGGTAAACAGCGCCCATGCTCTCGGTGATTGCTTGGTCCTGAAGGTGAATGCCATCGATGCCGGTGTAACTCCCCACAATTCCACTGTTCTTGCCCGCACGCTGTACATCGCGGTCCAACCCATAGTCGTTAGTTGCATCGTTCGCTAAGCGCCAGCGGCCCAACCAGCCAGAGGTATTCTCTAAATACACTGGCCCTCGGGAGGTACCAGCGAAGGCTTCGCGAAAGCTTGGATTCTTCAATTCTGCCCGATTGGTTGAAGCGGAAACCGCCCAGAACATAGTGTGATTGTCGTCCAAAGGAACCCAAGCTCGGAAAATTATCTGCGTGCCCAAGGAATTTGTTGGGATCATGGTGAAGCAAGGCATAAGGAACTGAGCAAACCGGTAGTAATAAGTATCCTCTTCGGCAGGACGATAAGCCGCGTACATAGTTCCAGCGTCGGTATCCATAACGTGATACCGAGGCTTCTTATCGGATACGGTGTAATAATTGAAGCTCTTGGGAGGCGCCTCGTCAGGCCTGATAGCCCCCAAATGCAGGAAGCCAAGATGCGATGTATCAATGTCGCCTTCCAACGCTTGCATATAGTTACAATTCCGCATCGCCGTCCAGATTTCAGTCGCCTCGGGGTCAACCATGTTGGACTCGAGGTCTGGCAAGCCTGGCAGATCGGGAGCTTGGCGTGGTCCTAGGTACGCCCATACGATGCCGTTGCGTTCTTGGATTGCGTATGCCTTCTGGCGAATCTTGTTTTTGAAATTGCTTTCGTCCGGCTCATTAGGCATATCCACGCACTGGCCAGTGACATCATATTTCCATCCGTGGTAGACACAACGTAAGCCGTTATCTTCGTTACGGCCGTAGAACAGAGATGCTCCTCGGTGGGCACAGGAATTAGCCAGAAGGCCCAAGCGCCCGCCAGTATCTCTAAAGGCAATCAGATCTTCGCCCAGCAACCTTAATCGCATTGGGTCCGAGTCATGGTTCGGTAGTTCCTTAGAGAGGAACGCCGGAATCCAATACTGCCGCATCACATCGCCCATGGCTGTTCCAGGGCCAACTCCACACAGCATTTCATTATCAGATTGCGATAGCATGTGGCCTTTCCTTTTCGAAGCAACGGTTCACTAGGATGAACGCTCACATCTCGAGATTAGGAAGTCAATGTATATTCCGTCTCCCAAAGGCTCGCGTGAAAGGCACTCACTAATCTCGCTATGACATTTTGGTTTCACCGGCGTATCTTTGCAGTTGACTGCACATTGCTTTGGGGAGAGCGTAGATTATGACTTCATGGGGTTATTTCTGGAGAGCCTTTGTGTTCGCGGCGATAGGTATTGTCTTAATATTCGCTTTAATAAACTAGCATGCTGCACCCAACCTTTAGGCGGGCCTAGCAGCCCTACATGCTATTGATTGTCCCGAATGAACCAACCGGCTCCTCAATCATAGGGCTCACGATATCCATCGCAATTTATAAACGCCAGCTAGTACCAAGCCAATGGCAATGCTGCGGCTCGCGCTCGCACCGTTGCAAGCTATCACTCCAAATAGCTCAAAATTATCAATTCACGGCCTAAATTAGTGATACGGCCTTATCTTATTGTTGCGCCTACTAAGTATCTCTTGACAAGAAATAGATTGATATACATACTAATTTTGTTAGTACATACTAACAAAATAATACAACTGGACTGATAGGCAGGGTTTATCACGTTGGGTAATAACATCGCCTGAAATCGGTACGTTGCAGTAGGAGATGATAATGAATAGATGCGGTCGAAAATCGATATATACATTAGCTGTTCTGTTGTTCAGCATGGCGATGGGTGCATGCTCTTCAGGAGATGAGAAATCGATTACGGTCTACTCGGGTAGATCAGCTACTTTGGTACAGCCACTGTTCGAACAATTCACTATGGACACTGGGGTAGGCGTTGACGCACGTTACGGCTCCACGTCGGGTACCGTAGCATTGTTGCTGGAGGAAGGTGATGCCTCACCAGCCGATGTGGTATTACTCCAAGACGCTGGTGCTCTGGGTGCGCTAGCCATGAATGGATTACTTTCACCACTGCCCGATGAAGCACTCGCGAAAGTCGATCGAAAATTCCGATCGCCAACAGGCTTTTGGGTGGGGGTGTCTGGCCGGGCTCGAACGGTTGTATACAACACGGAGACTATCGACCCGGTTAGTGATTTACCTGAATCAATTCTGGATTACGTTCAACCCGAATGGAAGGGACGAGTCGGCTGGGCGCCGCTTAACGGTTCGTTCCAAGCCTTCGTTACAGGACTTCGACTCCTTGAGGGCGATGCGAAAGCGAAGGAATGGCTTGAAGGAATGAAGGCAAATGGGGTTGTAGAGTTCCCTAAAAATACACCCATTGTGGACGCGGTAGGAAAAGGTGAGGTTGATGTGGGTTTTGTGAACCATTACTACCTGCATAGATTCCTTGCCGAACAGGGGCCAGAATTCGGGGCACGAAACCATTATTCCTCGGGCGATGCTGGTGCTTTGATTAATGTCGCTGGAACTGGAATCCTAACCACCAGTGACTCAGCGGAATTGGCCCAACAATTCGTTGATTACTTGCTAAGTGAACCCGCACAACGCTACCTCGCGGAAGAAACGTGGGAGTACCCACTTGTTGAGGGAGTCGAGGCCTTTGGCGGCTTGCCACCTTTAGTGAGCCTCGACCCTCCTGATGTCAAACTCGGTGATTTGCATGACCTTCGAGGTACTCTTGCCCTGATGCGTCAGGCAGGAGTCATCCCGTAACGATTAGCGTCATCGTCCACCAAGCGATGCTGAGGATAGCGCGAATGCCCCCGCCCTCCTGAGGGGCATTCGCGCTATTTGTGATTTTGGTGCCCATTTACGTGCTGCCGATTAATATGAGAGCTTCTTGAGGCTCTTTGATAACTGGCGACGAAACGTTCTACTAATCACGACCCCAAGCCCGTTAGAGCATGGTGACCTCGACACCCCCCATTACTTCGCGAGGAGCGCCTGCGAATCATTTTTGACCATTCGGATGGATTATAGAGGCAGTCGATTCCTCGAATGAATGGGGCATTGCTAAGCCCTCACAATCGAAGATTGTCAGTGCTTTTGCTTCCAGGGTTCGCAGGCCATGCCCGCGAAGTCGTGTTAGCGGTTAATCCGCTTGATTTACAACTCTTGATTTCCTCATCGCTCGCATCGCTTTTCCCCAATTACACATCCTGGTCGATGCATAC
>CALGTL010000047.1 GCA_937901475.1 uncultured Dehalococcoidia bacterium | reverse complement strand
AGGCGTTGCCTTTCCCTTGGCCACATCCTCGACAAGGAAGGCAAGAAAATGAGCAAGTCCAAGGGCAACGTAGTCAATCCTTGGGACCACTTCAACAAGGAGGGAGCTGATTCTATCAGGTGGTACATGACTACCCAGAGTGCCCCATGGTCACCAACAAATTTCGATTCTAACGGAGTAAGGGAGTCATACGCAAAGATGTTCCTCACTCTCTGGAATGTCTATCGATTCCATGCCGACTACGCTTCACTCGATGGCTTCGACCCGGAAGACCAGTCCAGATTTGTTCCCCCGTCCGATAGGAGCCCACTAGATAGGTGGATTCTCTCTAAGGTCACGGAAATGGCAGACGAATTCCACCAAAACTTCGTCTCATGGGACTTCCATAAGGCTGGAAGAGGCTTGGAGGATTTCGTCGTCAATGACCTTTCAAATTGGTATGTTAGAAGATCCAGGAGAAGGCTCTGGGAAGAGTCCGACAGCAATGACAAGAGGGCTTGCCAACATACCTTGCATGAAGTCCTCTTGATTGTATGTAGGCTAATGGCTCCAGTCTCTCCATTCATTCCAGATTCCATCCATAGAGGCCTAACAGGAACCTCAGTCCACCTAGCAGACTGGCCAGTTGGCTCAGACTTTGTAGTCCGCTCGCTACCCACTCGTGACCTCGGGATAGAGCAGGAGATGTCGCTGATTCGATCCCTTGCGGAGGCCGGGAGGAGGATTCGGGTCGAATCCAACAGGAGACAGAGGCTACCCTGCCAAACAGGATGGATAGTCGGAGGTCCTGACATCTCGAGATTCAACGATATCCTAGCAGAGGAGCTGAATGTCGAGGTACTAACTACCGAGGCCGATCTAGATGCCTTCCAGAAGATCGTCCTCGAGCCGAATAGGAAGGTACTAGGTGCGAAGTGCCGCTCTGATCTGCCTTCCGTCCTAGCCCAACTGGATTTGGCCGACCCAGAGGGGCTCCTGCTAGAGATAGAGGCAGGAATAGCTGCTCTAGGTGGTTATGAGATTACGATGGAAGACATAGAGATAAGGAGGGTGGAGAAAGAAGGATTCGCCGCTCAGACGCTCTCTTTCGATGAGGGGGATGTCTCAATCGTTCTCGATATGCACACCGACCCTGCTCTCCTATCCAAGGGTCTGGCCAGGGACATCACACGTAGAATTCAAGCCAAGAGAAAGGAAATGGATCTCCAAGTTGAGTCCTTGATCAGCCTCTCGGTTTGGGTCGAGGGATTGACATTGGAAAACAGTGATCGGGAGTACGTAATCACAGAGACTAGGGCAGGGGAGCACTCGTTTAACGAAGGAAAAACCCCCACTGATGCCGACACCTTCGAGGTTGACGGGACCACTGTGTCATTCCAGATTCAGTGACTACCCCTAATCATCAAATCAACCCGAGAGAGTTTTTCTTCCCGATTTCATCAGTGTGTCGACGATTGTACAATAACGTTCCATGGCCTCTTCAATGGCGATTCCCCGAAGCTTGCGCCAAGCCCGCCATTTTGCCATACCTACCATCCCTCTAGATATCGGTCTCGGACTCTTAGCATCACCTTCAGTAGCCTGTTTGTAAAGGGCGTATAGTTTGAGAAGAGTCATTTCATCAGGCCTCTCCTTCAACCTCCAAACTCGTTTAATCGCCTTCTCGAACCTTTTTTTCAAATCCATCTCAATCATCTTCTTTACTTTCAGTGAGGCGTGGTCCCAGCCACTCATCAACCACATCCCTACGGATCTGCATGTCCGCCCCCGATGAGTGCGGAATGTCAAGGATACAAATCTGCGAGTCCGTACTCTTATCGGGACCGAGATGCTCGACCAACAGGTCGAAATGAACTCTTCCAAGTACCTCGTCCTTATCCGACTGAAGGGTCAGAATCGGCACTTCAGGAAGCCCCCAGAAAGGTAATTCAGAGTTTGCGTAGCGCACGTTTAGGTCGGGGTGGATACGTTCGTATTCGCGGCGCAAGACATGCCTAACCCATGGTTTTGACATGACCATTCGTCCAGGGAGTTTCTCATCTATTACCTTCGGAAATGACGTAACCGGAGATTCTAGGATGATCCCCATGAGGCGGCCTTCCCACCATCCGGACTGATGGCTGGCCAATCTAATGGTGATGAATCCCCCCATAGAGTGCCCATAGATTAGAAGTCTATCAGGCGTGAAACCGAGCTGTTTGGGGGCTGCATCGAGCACTGCTTCAGCGTCGGCGATTACCTTGAGAAGCGTCCAATCTATGCGACCTGTTTGCTTTCCAAAGCCACGCTGATCGAGGCTGACAATATTCATCCCGAAAGAAGCGAGATGCTGGCAGCGAGTTTCGCCTCGGCCTAGGTTTGAGCCATAACCATGCAGATATAGTGCGAGATCCGTCGACTGTGTCTCAGACTTGAGCATGAATGCTTCCATCTGCTCCCCCCCCCAGCCAAGGAATTTGAACTGATGCCATCGTGGATCAGTGATTTCGTCAGGGGAACCGTAAGGACTCATCGTGAAAACCGAGAGATAAATCTTCCAATAGACGATAAGCCATCCACCGAAGGGAATGGAAAGTCCTACGAAAGCAATAAAAAATCTGTTCACAATTAGTTCCGGAAAGGCTGCAAGTGCTAGTATTTCAACAGTGAATAGAACAGATAGGACGGTTGGAATAGAAGGCGTCCAATGTACCGGCGTCTTTGCATAAGCTGCCGCTCGACGAGCTCTTAGTTTGAGCTTCGAACGACGGCTTTGATGCATCAAATCATCGCCTCTGGGTATTCCATGAGATGCTTGTGACCGGACTGGATAGAGGCTCCCAATGCTACTGTTTCAGGGAATATTCGTTTGAAGAATACCCGCGCACTGGCGAGTTTAGCCTGGTGGAAGTCCGAGTCTGGTCGTTCGATGCAGACACGTGCTATCTTTGCCCACATATAGGCGAGCATGATGTTTGCGAAGTAGCGACAGTAATCAGTCGCACCCGCGGCGAGGAAGTGAGGATTTGCCATGCCTTCGGTAACCATGAGTAAGGTAAGCTGTTGTAATCCACGTATCCCCTTATCCAGGGGTTTGTTAAATTCGGACATCTCGGCAATTTCGTGATTCTCCTCTATGAATTCTACAAGAGGCCACATCAGGTAGCGGAGGTTTCTACCTAGGTTTTGTGTAATTTTACGACCAGCGAGGTCGAGCGCTTGGATTCCGTTCGTTCCTTCCCAAATCTTTGATATTCGAACATCACGATAAAATTGCTCGATTCCGAATTCGCTACAGTACCCTGCACCACCCATTACCTGCATGCAAATGCTAGTAGTCTCGCAGCCGAGATCTGTGAAATGGGCTTTGACGACGGGCGTCAACAGTGAGATTAGAGCTTGCGCACGTTCGCGGATACCACCATCCTCGCTGTGCATCTGATCGAGCAATGTCCCGACCCAGACTCCAAGGGCACGACAACCCTCGTTGTTGACCTTGGCTATGAGTAACATTCGACGGACATCGGGGTGAACGAGGATATTGTCTGCAGGTTGATCTGGATCGCGGATACCAGCAATATCACGACCCTGTCGGCGCTCTCGTGCCCATGAAAGCGCGTTCTGGTATGCGATTTCGCCGAGTCCTAAACCCATCATTCCGGTGGCAAGGCGTTCGCGATTCATCATCTCGAACATATTCGTCATACCCGTATTCAATTCACCTATCTGCCAGCCGATGGAGTCTTCGAAATTCATCACACAGGTCGGTGATGCGTGCAGTCCCATCTTCTCTTCGATACCCGAGCAGGTGACGCCGTTTCTGAAATTGCTCAAATCTTCAGATAGGCCTCCTAATCCTCCCGATTTCCAGTCCTTTGGAAGGTGTTTTGGTACTAGGAATAGGGAGATTCCCTTGGTACCCGCGGGAGCATCCGGAGTCTTAGCTAGAACCATGTGGACAATGTTTTCCGAGAGGTCGTGCTCCCCGGCGGTGATGAAAATCTTCGTACCTGTCACACGATAAGTACCATCTTTTTGGGGTACTGCCTTACTTCGAATAATTCCCAGATCCGTACCTGCATGAGGTTCCGTAAGGCACATGCTCGCGCACCAATGTCCGTTCGCAAGATGGGGTGCGTAGTGGTCAATTAGGTCCCTAGTACCGTGTTTAGTGAGCAATTCGTAGACACCCAGAGCCAATGCTGGAACGACGGATATGGCCATGTTAGTTGAAATCGCGATTTCATCGACTCCGTTGCGTACAAAATGTGGCAGGCCCATGCCCCCATGCTCAGGCATGCATGAGGTAGCGAACCAGCCCGCCTCGACACCCTCTCTCCAAGCTTCCTTGAAGCCGGAAGGGGTCTTTACCTCGCCCTTCTCAAACTTGAGTCCCTCTCTATCTCCCACCTGGTTAAGCGGGAGTAGGACTTCTTTGCAGTAATCACCCCATCCCTCCATGATCATTCTTATGAAATCGCTGTCGAGATCATCGTGTCCTAGATTCTTGGCGATATCAATCACATCATTATCATAGAAATAAATACGCTTGCGATTAGGATTATCTGGTGATCTTAATCCTTCAGCATAACCTGCATCAGACATTCTTTTCGATAGTGCATCTAAATCACTAATTACAAAACCCAAATGATTCATCCCTGGATGCACATAAGGTTCGTGAGGGCCTTTCTCTGTAGCTCCTCTATCCTCTATTGCGATGTAGGTAGTTTCAGATCCAAAATGAACCCATCTCTTACAGTTATTTTCTTCATTACTAACATCAGCTCTAACTTCCCATTGTGGCATCGCAGCTTGGAGAAATCTGATTACTTCATCAATATCGATCACTGTAATATTAGCATGCTCGAGATATGCTTCCATGTTTACTGCTAGTATTACCATATTGATAATCTGTTCTCAATTAATATGAATTAGATGAATAATTTGAACTACGGACTATAAAGGAGCAAGTAAGAAAAATAAATTACTTGAATACATTTATGTTTGTAATTTAAAAATAAGTAAAACTATCTCTAAAGAAACAACCTCTTTTACCGAAGGTTGAAAAAGTAATTCCGCTTTCGGAATTTGAGGGAGTGGAAGGACCGCTGACAGGGCTCGACCCTGAGGAAAGTCCCCTCTCCATAGTGCAAGATGACCAGAAATGGAGTCAGGAATGGCTGGCAATGTATTAGAAACGAACAATATTGGGTGTGTACAATGAATCTGAAAAGACGAGATTGCCCAAATATTGCTGAAACGAATATCCTCATCGGAGCAAGTCCAAACAATCCCATTGAGGTTGCACGCTTAGGGAAGGGTAGGACGCACAGTTGAATGCGGTCAACCGAAAGGTGAACAGAAAGGGGCTTACTCTCCACTCCCTCAACAAGGTTAGAGCTCTTTCCAAGTGCTTCCATCCCACCACTTTGCAGGATTATTTCCTTCTATTTTCCACGTATATCCCTCTTCATCTGTCCATTGCCTCCTTGTATTA
>CALGTL010000046.1 GCA_937901475.1 uncultured Dehalococcoidia bacterium | reverse complement strand
ACAATCCATCCTCCCATGGAATGGCCAATGACATTAGCCTTCTCAATTCCCAATGTGTCCATGAACTCACGAACATGGTCTACGAGGTATGCAAATGACATTTCCTGGTTGAAAACATCGCCCAATCCCCAATTAAGACAATCGATAGCGTATATGTGGAGTTTCTTCGAAAGAGGACCAATGTTGCGCGCCCATGTCTCACAACCACTCGTCCAGCCTGCACCGTGAATGAGAATGGTTGGGTAGCCTGTACCCGCTTCCCAGTATCGAGTCTTCCCATGGCTCATTTCCGCAAATTTCTCGGACCACTCTTTTGTTACGTTCGCCATCATCATCCTCCGCTGTTAGTGTGCGCAGGATATTCCACCTGTTTTCGACCTACAATGCATTGCCTGATACCCTCACGCTCAAAGGACATTCTGATGCTAACTGAGACGACTACTGACAATGGAATGCGCATTTGGCATTCTCAGCCAGCTACGGAAACTCCCCTTCCTCTTGTGCTTCTCCTCCACGAACGGTACGGCCCCGTCGAGCACACCTTCAATGTTCTTGAGCGCTTTGCAGAAGCAGGTTTCATAGCAGCGACTCCAGATTTATTCCACCGTTTCCCTGGTGAACGCGGCCCTATTGAGCGAGCAGAGGAGCGTATTGACACCATTGACTCAGAAGCTGTTACTGACATTGATGCCACCTTGGATTACTTACGTTCGCTCTCTTATGTGGATGGTGGGCAGGTAGGAGTTGCAGGATTCTGCCTTAGCGGCCGGACTCCTCTTGTTTATGCGGTGGCTCGTCCGGAGCAAGTAGCAGCGATTTCAATTGCTCATGGCGGTATATATCCTCGCGATTATCACGGGGACAAACCTGGGCAAGCTTCTGTTGCAGATCTAATCCCTCAAATCCACTGCCCCATCCTTGGGATGTTCGGCGAAGCTGACCGGTCTGTACCGATGGAAAACATCTCTCGTTTCAGAAGCGATCTAGAGAGGAACAAGCTCAATTATTGGATACAAGTTTTCGGGGATACACCGCACGGCTGGATGAATACGACTGAACCTGAGAGGTACCGCGAGCTCCAATCAGATCTAGCATGGAATACCTTGAAAAAGTTCTATTCAAGCGTTTTCTCCAGTCACTGGAGTAAAGATAGCTTGACCTGGAGGTTCGAGTCGGACGTCAACATGAAATATAATTTTTCGGTTTAAATTTTCCATGGCACTGCTAGAAGTGCGACGAAAAGAACGCAGCTTAATGCGGCATCATTCATGTAGGCACTGGTCTGTTCCGAGTCCCATACGGACTTCCAAAACAGTGCGTAGAATTGAGCCTGTATAACCTTGGGCCCGTGCCAACCTTCAGCACAGGGTGCGTATTTTCCAGTAAAATATACTTCACTCAATGTTTTTGCCTACCCAGCTTTCTTGACCAACAATTGAGATGTACATTGGAGTGAGGCGACTAGTTTTACTGATTACCCGAAATACGCCAGGAAAGAATAGCTTCACCGTATGCCAGACTACCTCCTCCCCGCATCACAATACCCAGGCCGCATGATGCTAGCGCGCACGTACATGCCCCTAGAAGCCATTAGTTGCTGCCCCCATTGCGGAACGGTACTCGGAACAGATGGTGAAGGCGAAGTAGCATTGCATCTTGTTGACCCTAGCTGGGCAGGCTTTTCTGGTGGAGAATTCGGGCTTCGAGCGCCGCTGCCACCTCGAACTCTATCGACTGATTCTAGCCAAGCGACATGTCCCTACTGCGGCGGGGATGTAAACCTTAACAATGTCATTCAACGCGACCCTGATGACTTCATAACGCTCACAATGTGAAAATTGGCGTAGGCTCCAGTCAAAACCTAAAGCGCTGATCCCCGATACGTTCTTATATGACTTTGCCCCTTCACTCCATTGGAGAGGCAAAGCCTTTGTTATTCACTAGGCGTATAGAAGCAGATTCATGAGTTGGTCCTGCTATGGCATCCGAGAACTAGCGCTGCTTGCAGAAGTACATACTCTGTGAATGAGGCCATTAAAAATAATCTTGTGAATAGGAAGTAGTGCGTACCAATAGATAGCCCCAAAAAGACCTTTGGGAGCGAAATATGAAGTTTGGGTTAACAATGTCCCCGTTCCATCTACGGGAGTAGCTGTGAATTCCAGCCACGCATCTCCCGGAAGCTTCATGTCTGCCCGAAGAAGCAATCTGTGCGCTTGCGTTACTTCCACTACTGTCCAGAAGTCGACAGTGTCTCCATTTTCCAGTTGCCTACTAGGCCGGGACCGGCGTAGCCCTGGGCCCCCAATTAGACGATCCAAAGCTCCACGAAGCTTCCATGCCCAGTTCAGATACCAGCCTTGTTTGCCCCCGAGAGACTCGAATGTTTCAAACACAACTAAGGGCGGTGCTCCCACGAGCATCGACCGAGTTTCCCTGATCATGCCCATACTATTGGCGGTTTGTATATGCAATCCAACCGGATCAGTAGGAGGAGTGGCTTTGGGCATAGCATTAGGGTGTAGGTCCTCCATAGCTGAGCTTACCGCTCCTCCATAGTTTTTTGGCGCGATCTCTGGGAACATTTCTAGGCCTTGCGGGTCGTGAACGATTACTTCATTTCGAAGGCCTTCGACTATGGGTCGGGCAAAACTCCCGCGCAACGGCGTAATAAGGTGCACCCATAAAGAAGACAGCCTAGGTGTGAGAACAGGCACTCTAATCATGGCCCGGCTAAGCCCTCGAACCCTGGCGTATTCTGTCATCATTTGACCGTAGCTCACGACCTCGCTGCCTCCTACTTCTATTATTTGATGCTTTTGTGCGTTCAGGAGAATACTGTCAACAAGATATGCAAGAACATCATCCAGCCCAATAGGTTGGACCTTGGTAAATACCCACTTCGGACAGACCATCACTGGTACTCGCTCAGTTAGGTAGCGAATCATCTCAAACGGCAGGCTTCCTGCGCCGACAACCGGTCCTGCTCTGAGTTCGATGACTTTACCTCCAAATTCCGCCAGCCCTCTCCCCGTATCCTGCCTTGATTTCAAGTGCTCTGTAAGGCCGCTAGATTCGTGACCGAGCGCACCGAGATATATGATTCGTTCAACGTTAGCCTCGCGAGCTTTTCGCGCGAATAAACGGGCCATCTCTAAATCAAGTTGATGAAAATCGACTCCGCTTCCCATGCTGTGGACGAGATAATAGGCAACATCAATGCCATTGAGCAGCTCTCCAACAGATTCGGCTGAGGTTAGATCGCCCTCGATGATCTCAACCTCATCCCGCCAGTCAGTGGAGTCGAGGCGCCCAGAGTCTCTCGCCACAACCCGCACGAAATGGCCCTTGGCAATTAGTCGCGGAACAAGCCTACCGCCGATGTAACCGGTTGCGCCGGTGACGAGGATTTTCATATTGCCCTATACATGATTTCTGAGCATTAGCTCGGATGGGTATGGGTTTAAATAGGTCTGAACCCGCACCCAATCGGGGACTTCAGGTTTCCGTAGGTGATGTTTGAGCAATGTCAAAGGAACGATAAGAGGAAGTTGCTCAGAGCGATATTGGTCGATGAGATCAAGCAATTCCACTTTGTCCTCGGATGGCAACTTGTCCTTTACGAATCCCATCAGGTGGTGCAGGACGTTAGTATTTTTCTTGGGAGTCGCAATCAAACGCAAAGCCTCGGCCATCTCTGTTTGATAGGCCATAGTTAATTTTGCCCAGGGAATGCTTCCAGCATTCGCGACGAGCTGCCCGGCTGATCGGTAGTGCACATTGCTGTGGGCCATGAATGTTAGTTTATGAGCGGTGTGGAACCGCACGAGGCCTCTTGGAGTCGGATCTTCTTCAAGCATTTGATGCCAGCGACGGCGAATGAAAATTCGTTCGACAAAATTCTCCCTCAAGCGAGGATCATGCAATCGGCCATTTTCTTCTACTGGGAGATCAGGAATTCCCTCAATAAGAGCTCGCGCGAATACGCCGGTACCCTGCTTTACCGCAGGGCTCCCCTTGTGTTGGTAAACCCGGACTCGAGCCAAACCACAACTGGGGGAATTTGCGGTGAGCACAAAGCCATCGAGATTTTGATCTGCAAGCATCGAGGTTCGGTTAGCAGCCCATTTGTTCATTGAAATGGTATGGTCTGTCTCGCTACGAGACCCAATGAGCCTTGGTTGATCGGGGGAGCCAACCAAGCGAATTTCTTCTCTTGGCACTCCCATTCCAACTTCGAATTCTGGGCATACTGTTACCCATTCAACATAGTTGGCCAAAGTGCCCATCAAAAATGAATCGCTAAGGTGTCCTCCGTTGTAGCGAACTTCTTCACCCGCAAGGCAGGCGCTTATCCCGAGGCGAACCGGTCGTTGTAAATCGTTCAAATTGAGCTCCGAAAAGGTTTTACAAATGATGACATTAGGCTGCTAGCGTCCCTGCAAATACTTGCCAGGCAAGAGCACTCTTAGCTGTGAGACTAAGCAAAATATAAGTATATTCACCGACTAAATAATTACGCCAAGGCCCAATGCGGCGATATTGAAGAATCATGTTTATAGCGAACGTGTTGAAAAAAATGAAAATCGAAACAAAAATGCCGTAAACGAAGGCTGGCGGAGAGGCATCTGTGGTGGGGCTCCAAAGGTATATGGCGATGCCAACCCAAGGCACGATACCAAGCAAAGCGCCAAAACTATAGGAGAGCCAATTGGGGGTTCCAGGCTGCTCATAATGTTCCATGAGTAGCCCAAATAAAATCATGCCTGCATTCACGAAAAATATGCCTAGGAGCGCCACTATATCTGAAATCCCAGGAAGCATTGCGATTACCACCATCATCAGCGATGAGCTAATCGCGTATTCAATCCACCGAGCATAGTTGCGATTTAAATTGAGGTTGCGAATATACCAAGTGTGAACAACAGGAGCAGATACGGTGAAATGCGCTGCGGCAGAGAGGAATATGAACATGGCGACAGCGACACCAATATTGACTGTGAAGAGTTGAGCAAGTTCAGGTGGCCCAGAACCTGGAGGTCCTTCAAGGAAGGAGGCCGTCACATGTAATGAGAAGTCGCCAGAAAGGGCGAGGATTAAGATACCTTGAATTAGATGGAGGGTGCCTGCTCCTGTGTTGTAGAGGCGCAAAGAAGTCGATGACATGAAGTGAATCCTTGGTTTAAATATCCGAGTTGTAGTTTGTGTGGAATGAGAGCGATTGCACGCAGGGCCAAGATTGAACTCGATCGCGAACCAGTCCAAGTTCCGTCATAATAATCGCGAATCCACCGACACAAGGGAATACAACAAATTGGCCGTGCATTAAATGTGGCCGTTTCGTTGGCTGCGTTTGTGCCGTTTCGTAATATGAATTGAACTCATGAAAACCCAAAGCATCGTTGTCCCGAAAAAAGCCCGTTGCAGAAGACTGTAAAGTGCGAATTCTGGGTTCACTCGTTCAAAGATTCCTACAAAAGCAAT
>CALGTL010000045.1 GCA_937901475.1 uncultured Dehalococcoidia bacterium | reverse complement strand
GTTCCATTCCAGATCAGGAAGCGGTGGCGGGGCGGAATCCGGTCCCATATAGGCCCAAACCACCCCGTTCCTTTCAATGCAAGGATAGGCCAAAATGCTGACCTTATCCTTGAAATTGCTCTCCTCTGGTTCGTTGGGCATTTCAATGCAACGCCCGCTGATGTCGAACATCCAGCCGTGATAAGCGCAGCGGATCCCATCGCTCTCAGGACGACCGTAGTAGAGTTGTGCGCCTCGGTGCGGACAGTGGGTTTGCACCAACCCTACGGTGCCGTCACCGGTGCGGAACGCAGTGAGGTCTTCACCTAGTAAATGAATTTCGAGGGGAGGGGCCTTAGGAAGCGGAAGTTCAGAGGAGAGAAGTGCAGGAATCCAGTAACGTCGCATGGCGTTTCCCATCGGGGTTGCCGGACTGATTTGCGTCAGCAATTGGTTGTCGCTTGTGGAAAGCATGACCTCCCTTTCGTTCCCGAAGCAAGTGAGCCCGGATAGGCTATCTGACCGGGCTCACTTGTTCTAGCGATAAAGATGTACGGCACGGACTAGCCTGACGTTGACCGGACTGCGAAGATCAGTGATTTGACCGTGACTGGAATAACTTCACTGACTCCCATCGGTTTGCCGATATCGATGTAGTCGAGGTCTCCAACCTCGATGCCATCAATCGCGATGACCGCGCGGTCAAGCTTGATCTCTTCTTTCAGTATGCCACCAAGTGATTTAGCTACATCTACGTCGAGAACGAGAAATAAGGGCGCGCCTGTAGGTTCTGACTTGTCAACGACGCTGTCGATTGCCTCCGCGAGGGTGCGGATATAGCGGTAGTCGGGCTGTCCTACCACACTCATTGCTAGAGCCATGCTCGAGGAGAGCGATTCCACGTCGTACTTACTTAACGCGGTGCGGAGAGCTTTCCGCATGTCTTCGAGCGATTGCTCCTTGTTAATATAAGCACGCGCAACCTGTATCCCGCGTACAGGCATCACATCATGCGTGGAGATGTAGCTAGTAGAACCGGACGCTTGCAGAGTGTACTCACCAGCACCGATAACGGTTGCACGGATGCCCTCAGCCGGAGTGATGAGCACTCCTTGATCGAATGTGATTTGGGATTGCTCGCGAACCTTTTCACCAAGCCAGGGGCCAATATCACCGAATGTTGCGGTCTCCCGCTTGTAAATATACTCCGAGACGCCACCTGAGTAGACAACGTGATCAATGTCCTGCAGCTTAAGGTTCTCGAACCCGTCAGTGAGAAGAAGTGATGCTGTGAGTGGAGTGAGCGCGCCACCACTTATGACATCAAATAGAATCTCGGTCTCCTTCGTGGCAAATGCTTCGCGTTGCTCTGGGGTAAGTGTGCCGCCGACCTCAACGGTGTAACCAAGCGCTTTCATGATCGTGCGAGCGGGCTGTTCTACACGGGTGATGGTCATATCATCGTCATAAGCGATTAACCGTGCGCCGACTTCGATGGCGACCATCTGTGAAATCTCTCCACCCTTGATGAGCGTGAGTTTGGTCGTGCCTCCTCCCATGTCGACGTCGAGAACAGTCGTATCATGGAGCTTCGATGCGGCTACTGCACCGGAACCGAATGCCGCCAGCAATGCTTCGTGCATGGGTCCTGCGGAGGCGCATATGAACTGCCCGGACTCCGCGGAAAAGTACTCGAGAATTGGCTGGGCATTTTCTTTCTTAAGAGCTTCACCCGTAATCACGACTGCACCGGTATCAACATCAGCAGGCGTGAACCCCGCTTCTTTGTAGGACTTGTCGATGAACGACTTGACCTGGTCTGTGTCAATTTCCGTACCAGTCAAATACGGAGTGAGCATAATGGGCGATTTATAGAGCACATCACGCTCAGTCACGACGAACTTGGCTGAAAGCCCAGCCCCTTCTCGGCGTAGAACTATGCGAGAAAAAATTGAGTGCGTCGTCGATGAACCGATATCTATACCCACGCTGTAGAGCGTGAATTTCTCTATTCCTTCAATATCTTCAACTTGGTCGGCATCTGAAAAATCAAAATGTGAGTGGTCGTCTTCGTCATCGTGCATCGGGTGTGCGGTCTCCTCTAGGTTTTGCTTGCCAGGCTACTGATTGATGGCAGGGGCGCATTCGAAGCGATAATGTAATGCCCCGATTTGGCACAACTAGCGTGGTGCCTTGACTGGCTGCCCCTAGGCAGCGGCCCGATGATACACGGCGGAGCGCCGTTACGCGAAAATGGCCCCGCCTGGAGGGCGGGGCCATCAGCTGGAAACGTATATCGAGGACTCTACTAAAGAGTTCCTGCCGCCGCTCGCGCGTTGAGTACAGGGCTGTACATAGTTGCAGCTCCTTGCCTGAGCGACGTCGCTGCGTACTGCGCCTGTTCAGTCATGAATGGGACATATTGATTTTGCTCAGGATCGCGGAAAGTACACATGGGGTCTTTCCCCTGCTCGACAAGACGAATATTGTCTTCTAGCATCTGGCGAAATTGAATGATGCCCTTGTCGGAACGGCCAAGGTGTTCGCCCGTGCGGTCTGCAATTGGCCCTTGGGTAATCCACGCAGCAGTGTCCTGCCCCGAATTGCTACGGAGAATTGGAAATACTGGCTGCTCGTTCTCGTCCAGCATAGGAACTGGAGGGTTGTAGTAGGGAATGTCCTCGGGCGCTTGCAGTGTGTCCCCTTCGATCATGGGGTAGCACGCAACCCACCAATGGCCGGTCGTGTAATCATCGATAGGAACACGAACCTGGAATGCAGGGCCCATCAGGAAATTGGCCTGACGAGTGGGGTTCACGAGATTGAATCCATCACCACCCTGGCGAAGCATGTTCGGGAATACAATGGGGTGCCCATCCTTCCACTCAGTGTCTTCCTCTGAACCACCTTCCCAGATACGGCGTTTGATCATGCCATACTCGAAATTGTCGAAATGAATGACCTTGTGAGCGCGAACTTTCTTGAGCTCATCAAGCTCTTCATTTTGCTCGCGAATGTAATTAGCCCAAGCCACGTGTAGCCACTCAAGATGGACAGGGTCAAGGGAATTTTCTTGGCACTGCAACCAGTTGCAAGGGAGCTCGGCGTAACCGATGTCGCGTAGAACGCCGTCGGCGGCGTAAACATCCCAAGCCGGAACTAGCGGTGCAGGCTGCGGGCCCATATAGGCAAATAGCAAGCCTGCCTTGGCCTCAACTGGATAGGCCTTCATGCTAATTTTGTCTTTGAATCGAGAATCAGGATCTTCGGTCTCCTCGTAAGGTTGCTCGATGCACTGACCTGTCTCGTCATAGAGCCAGCCGTGGTATGGACAACGGAGACCATTTGCTTCTGGAATCCCGTAAATCATATTCATGCGCCGGTGCGCACAGTGAGGCTCCATGAGCCCGAATGTCCCTGAGCGATCCTTGTAGAGAATGAGATCTTCCCCTAGTAGGCGAACCTTCTTGGTCGACTTGTCGTTCATCTGGGAGACAGCCGCAATGGGGTGCCAGTAGCGGCGCATCAGCTCGCCCATAGGCGTGCCTGCCCCAACCCTTGAATACCGATCGTTTGCCTCTTGAGTCAACATTATTTACTCCTTGGACGTTCGTGAACAGTAAATAGTGACGAGTGAAGGAGATTTACATCCATCATCACCATTTTGGGGACATGATAGGACGAGACCGGACTTGCGCGCTACTACCAAACGGGACTGGACTGAATGAAGTGGCCTCGCTCCTAGCAAAAACACACTATTTCCTTGAAATATCCGAACCGGAGCCTGCCGTTGCGCGCTCGCTTCGTTGACCGTCCCATGTCGCCATCGTTTGCTCAATGATGTCAACATCTAGAGGAGAACCAGCTTCAACGAGAGCATAGGTCGATGGACCGCGGCTCAGAAATTTTACGTGCTCGAGTGGAAGCTCAACGGCTTGGTTAGTGGTGTGGTCACGGAATGTATTCATGGGGTCCCCACCATCAGCCACGACCTCAGCTTGCTCTTTCAGTAACTTGCGGTACATGATGATGCCTTTGTCAGACTCGCCAAGCTTTTCAAGATCACGGCGGGCTAGCGGACCTTGAGTGACCCAGGCCATGTAGTCTTGGTTAAAAAGAATATCCACGATGTAACGGTCATTTTCGTCCTTGAGCGGAACGTAGCGATAGGGCACCACAGGCTGCGCTGGAGCTGTAGCCCCAGGGGCCGCTCTCCAGACATAGTAAGAAACGTGATACGTCGTGTAGTCGTCGATAGGAACTCGGAACTGGAGAGTTGATTTGACTTCGTCACCTACGAGCAGAATGTTCGGAAACAAAATCGGGTGCCCCTCTTTCCAATCGTCGTCCTCTTCAGAATACCCTTCCTCAATTCGACGCTTGATTATACCGTGCTCAAAGAGGTCAAAACCAAGCTTGAGAGTCCTTCCTCGCTGCTCGGGCAACTGATGCTTTCCGTTGCGAACCACGTTGCCGTAATAGGCATGGAGCCACTCATTGTGTAGTGGGTCCAGGGAATTTTCCTGGCACTGGAGCCAGTTGCAGGGAAGCTCGGAGATGCAAACCTCCCGGACGGCATTCCCCCAAGTTAGCTGCTCCCATCTAGGTAGCAACGGGGCAG
>CALGTL010000044.1 GCA_937901475.1 uncultured Dehalococcoidia bacterium | reverse complement strand
GCATCTGCCGGTTAGCGCAACTAGGTCGCGCCACGGGCATTCATTTGGTGGTTGCCACGCAACGCCCCTCGGTAGACGTGGTCACGGGGCTTATCAAAGCGAACTTTCCTAGTCGCATCGCTTTTGCGGTGGCATCACAAGTGGATTCACGCACCATCCTTGATATGGGGGGAGCGGAGCGCCTTCTTGGTAGGGGAGACATGCTGTACTTGTCTTCGGATGCGGCGAAGCCCCGGAGAGCACAGGGCGTCCTAATCACTGAGGAGGAGACCGATATACTCGCAAATCACTGGCGAGAGCACCCGCCTCTGCCGCTTGCTGAGATCCCACTGGATGATATGGCGCGCGAGGCTGAGGTTATTGCGGCCCAAAAGGACGCAACAATCAATGCAGGGGATACTTTGTACGATCAGGCTCTGCAAGTCGCAGCAGCGAACAGACAACTATCAACGTCATTGCTGCAACGAAAATTGAGTATCGGTTACCCACGTGCAGCTAAGCTCATGGACCAACTGGAGGGCGAGGGAATCGTTGGCGCAAGCTCTGCGCCAGGAAAACCGCGCGAGGTTCTTTTTCTGCCCGACGATATCTAGCCACTAGGCTCGATTTTATGATGGCGATGGAAAGAGAGACAAAGGGGCCTGAGTTGAAAAATTATTCCTCGTTGACCTAGGCCTCAGCCTCGTCCTCGGTTGCCCTCGCGGCGGCAACCTGCGCAGGCATAGCCTCAAGCTCTGTGAGCCTGCCCTTGATTCCCTTCCAGATTTTTTCGTACTCCGCTCGCACGCCCTTGCTAACAAGAACCGTGGGCTTTGAATCATCCTGATAGTCAGCGCGGAGCGCGATCTCCCCGAAGAAAACGAGATTCATGTCTTTAGCTAATTGCTTTCCTGCTCCCGCTCCGAAGATAGGGCCCGTGTAGTTCTCGATGACTCCAAGCACTTCGACATTTAGTTTCTTAATCATGTTGATGGACCGCTTGGCATCGAGTGTTGCCAGCTTCTGCGGCGTGGCAACGGAGACAAACCCATCCATCTGAAGGGTTTGCATCACGGTCAGAGGAGCGTCAGACGTGCCTGGAGGCATGTCCACTACTAGGAAATCAAGGTCCCCCCAGTCGGTCAACTGTAAGAACTGATTGAGGGCGTTGTGAATCATTGGTCCGCGCCAGATTACCGCTTCTTCCTCATTCTCCTGGAATTGGGACATGGAGACGACTTTTACTCCCCAGTTCTCTGCGGGTTGGATGCGACCGTCGACCATGTTTGGTACGTCGCCACCACCGATAACGTTGGCGGCATTGGGCGTGTCTATATCGGCATCAAGCAGGCCTACGGTGAAGCCTTGGTCGGCAAGATAGACGGCAAGGTTCACTGCAACGGTGGTTTTACCTACTCCTCCCTTAGCGCTGTATACGCCTATTTTTGTTTTAATTTTGCGGAGCTGCCGATTCAGCGTGCGTTTGGTTTCCCACTGCTGTTTGATTTGCGCTAGACGTTGCTGGCGTTGCTCTTCACTCATGTTCATGGCACGTGAACTCCCGCGTGGCTGATGAACAACCCGCGCTCCGTGGTTTCAGTATTACTGGCCGTCGTTGTTAGTCGTCAAGTCCGAGGAGCTTGCGGCCATCCTCGGTGATGCTGTCGGGGCTCCAAGGTGGGTCGAAGGTAATGTTTACTTCGACGTCTTTTACGCCTTCAACCTCGTTGATAGCCCACTCAGCTTGCTGGGCGATGAACGGGCCCATTGAGCAACCAGCAGCGGTGAGTGTCATCTCCACATGCACTCGGCTCTCCTCGTCGACTTCAATGTTGTAAATCAAGCCAAGGTCAATCACGTTCACCGGAATCTCCGGGTCGTAAACATCTTTCAGCGCAGTCCGGACATCCTCAATAGTTACGTCAGCTGGCATGTTCGCTTCCTGCCCTTCTTGCCTGATAGCACGATCAGTTGCTCTTTAATGTTAGGGAAAGTAGATCAATCATGTCAACAATTATCTGTCGTGCTCAAGAGCTTTGATTTACGAGATGTCTCACCTGGTAATTACTGCTTGGATGAGTGCAATAGCGCGCTCTTGGTTAGAGGCTATCGCGAAAAACAAGAGCGCGCTGTCGCGGAGGACGACAACATGGATATCGTTGGTAAGGTTGCGTTGGTGCGCAATGGTGCCTGCCACCGATATGGGAGACAAGCCTAGTGAGGACGCAAAGCCATCGAATACGCGCCCCACTACGGGACCAGGGTAAGTGCTGGCGGCGACAGCAAGAATGCTGGTGTCGAGATCGCGAAGAGTGCTGGGCTCCACTCGTTCTGGAAGATTACTGAACTCGTCTGCGTAAGCAACGAATGAGATACGCTTTATACGTACTAGTGACAGACCACTGGAGAGATTGGGAACCGCGACATCGACCTCGCCAATGAAACGTTCCAGCAATGAACCGAAATTCCTGACGAATCCGGCAGCGATTGGCTGGGCAGGCGGATAGCTAGGCATGGACTGAAGGTCGTCCCATGCCCCTGGGAATTGTTCGGCGAAAGATTTTCGAGGTGCGTGCGTCCAGGCATTACGCACCAGATCACCCCACTGCGAGTCAGGGCCGAAACGGAGACTCGAGAGGTCATTGTCGACCCAGCCGCCGCGTGCATTGGTTGGTGTATTCGTGGCAGTGTTCATTCTGCTGACGAACCGTAATGCAACGGAGTCGGAATCGTTGGCGAGCAGAATGTCAGCCGAATCCAACTTCAAACCATCGATGGCCAGCTCATCGCTGGAAAAGGACGTATTGCCTGGTGGGCGGATATATATGTAGGCATTGGCTTGCACAGAGGGTACTGGAGCAGTTCGCATACCCACAGGTAAAGCACCAATCGGTGCTTCAGGGGCCACACACCCGCTTAGTAGTACGGCCTCGATAACGGCAATGGCTGAGATCAGGCGAATGGGCATAGTACGAATAGGATAGATTGGAATGGAACTTCGCTGCACTCTCGTAAGTTCAAGAATTCTGGTAATTCTTGCTCGGTTGTGGGATGGTCTAGCAAACAAGCTCGCTGAGCAGGCCTAGTCTAGGCCTGCTAAATAGGCCTGAAGGAGATCTCCGTGCAGAAGTCTGTTTTCGAGTGGTACGGCCAGGAATTCGTCGCATTGTCAGATGAAGCCCGCTCAGGAGGATCCGCGCACGATCAGACGCGGGACATCTTCGAACGGATGGATCTGGAACTGCGGAAGGAAGGAGTTTCGCTCATCGGAACGGTGCGCACTCGCTTGTGGGCGCGTGACACAAGCGCTCGCACTCGCGGCAGCAGGGCACGCCTAGAGATGCTGGCCAACAGTGCTCGGTCTTCAAGCTCGTCATATATTGACCCCAGCCACTTTGAGTCCACAGCGAGTATTGCCGTAGACCTTGTGGCGATGAAGCCTGCCTCAGGGCTGACGAAGATATTGCAGGAGTACGACCCGCCTCAGGTGCCATTGCGCTACTCAATCTACGGGCCGCTGCTACACCTGTCAGGAGTGACCTCTGACAAGCCAACACTGCCTGAACAGGTAAGCGATATCCTCGGTCGCATTGGAGAGTCTCTTATGGACGCTGGGAGCTCCTGGTCTCAAGCGGCAAAAGTTTCGTTCTACTTACAACGAAACGAGTCGCTAGATGAGATGGCGAAGTTGTTCACTGCTGCAATCACTGCACCGATAGCGGAGTTGGACTACGTATTGGTCGATGGATATTCCGCTATCGAGAATCGCGTGGAGATTGAAGTCACAGCCGTCGCCTAAACTTCGGTGACTTCAATCTCCAAGATTTAACGCTTGCGGCGACGGCGCCCCGTTGAGCGCACAGCGGGGTCGCGGAACTCAGTTTCGATGAGGCCTGCGTTTCCTCGGTCGACGACCTCTTGAGCGATGAGCAGTTTTTTGAGATCGGTTACCTCATCACGCAGTAGGGCAGCCTTCTCAAACTCTAGCTCCTTGGCCGCCTGCTTCATCTCCAACTCCAATCCTTTGACGACTCGAGTAAGTTCGTCCTTGGGCATGTCCTTGCGGACCGTGTGGGAGGCGCGGGGCTCAGCAGCATCACGGATGGACTCAGTGATGTCGCGCACGGCTTTGATGATGCCCTTGGGCTCGATGCCGTGTTGTGTGTTGTAGTCGTGTTGAATCTCTCGACGGCGCGAGGTTTCGTCGATGGCTCGTGTCATCGAGGCAGTTATCTTATCGGCGTACATGATGACGTGGCCGTCCACGTGCCGTGCCGCGCGACCCATTGTTTGCACTAGCGAGGAGACTGACCTGAGGTAGCCTTCTTTGTCAGCGTCGAGAATAGCGACCAAGCTGACCTCTGGTAGGTCTAAGCCCTCGCGTAGCAGGTTGATTCCTACGATCACATCGTATACGCCGAGGCGGAGGTCGCGGAGAATTTCCATCCGCTGGAGGGTATTCACCTCAGAGTGAAGGTAATGCACCTTCACATTCATCTCGCGCATGTAATCGGAGAGTTCTTCGGCCATCCGTTTCGTGAGCGTTGTGACGAGTACTCGCTCGCTCTTGGCGACGCGCTTGCGAATCTGCTCCAGTAGATCATCAATCTGACCTGTAGTTGGCTTAATCTCTATGGTTGGATCGAGTAAACCAGTGGGCCGTATGACCTGTTCAATCACTTGGTCACTGTGCGTGTACTCGTAGGGTCCCGGTGTTGCGGAGACGTAGACCGCCTGGTCGACAATGCCCTCGAACTCTTGGAAATTCAGTGGTCGATTATCTCTCGCCGAGGGTAGTCGAAACCCAAAGTCGATTAGGGAATCTTTTCGAGCCATCTCTCCGTGGAACATGCCATTTAGCTGAGGGATAGCCATGTGAGATTCATCTAAGATTAATAAGAAATCGTCCGGTAAGTAGTGCATCAGAGTCCAGGGAGTACTTTCGCGCGGTCGGCGCCCTAGGGGTTGTGAATAGTTCTCAATACCCGAGCAATAACCGGTTTCTCGCAGCATCTCTAGGTCATAGCGTGTGCGGTGTTCAATCCGCTGGGCCTCCAGATCTTTGCCTTGAGATTTGAGCTCAGCGACCCGGTACTCTAACTCTTGCTCTATTTCGATGACGCCCTCGTCGAGTTTGTCCCGCGAGGTCACGAAGTGTTTCGCGGGGTAGATTTCGATCGAGTCGTGCTCCGCGATTAACTCTCCTGTGAGTGGGTCAAGCTCGACGAGGCGCTCAATGTTGTCGCCAAAGAATTCCACGCGAATGGCAATGTCGTCGTAGGCAGGGAGAATCTCTAGAGTGTCGCCCCGGACGCGAAAGCGCCCCCGTGCGAGGTCATAGTCGTTGCGTTGGTACTGCATCTCAATGAGTCGTCGCGAGAGCTTCTGGCGGTTCTTGCGCTCGCCTTTAGTGATTGTTTCCACGAAGGAAAAGTACTCGTCGGGCGAGCCGAGGCCGTAGATACATGAGACTGATGCTACGATCAGCACATCGCTCCGGGTCATTAGCGACCGTGTCGCTGAATGCCGTAGCTTGTCAATCTCGTCGTTGATGTCAGCTTCCTTTTCAATGTAGGTGTCCGTACTCGCGACGTAAGCCTCAGGTTGGTAGTAGTCGTAATAGGAAACGAAGTAGCCAACGGCGTTGTCGGGGAAGAAATCTCTGAATTCCTGGGCAAGTTGCGCTGCCAAGGTCTTGTTCGGGGCAATGACTAGCGTAGGACGCTGCACCTGCTCGACGACCTTCGCCATCGTATAGGTCTTACCGGAACCGGTTACTCCCAAAAGAGTTTGGTGTTTGATGCCCGCAGCAATCCCTTCGGCTAGGCGCCTCACAGCCTGCGGTTGATCTCCCCTGGGTTCAAAATCGGCAACGACCTTGAATGGAATCTCTTTCTTGATGCGTCGGTTGACCAGCGTCATGTGTCAATTGTAATTGACTGCGTTCACTGGCATCAGCGGGACATTTGCTACGCTGGGGGAGGCTCGCTAACTCGTCTTCCGTGCAATCCAGACGAGATCATCAGACTGCTCGGTGACTTCACCGCCATCGAAATCACCGTAAACTGCTTCGAGAGTGAAACCTGAAAGCTCCAACAGATGTTCCATCTCATAGCGGAACGTATAGCGCAGGTCAAAGTCGCGGAAATGGCGAGCGACTGAAAGCCCATTAGCATCTAGTTCTTCGACAATGAGCCGGGCGGAATTGACCTGGGAGAGGCCGTCCCAGAGGTTCTGGCCCCAAACAACGATATTGCCACCGTTTGGCTGTTCTACATCACGGATATGGAACGGAATTGCTTCGTCGCGCCTGTCGCCTAATTGCTCCATATCAGGTGCGAACGTATCCAGCGCGAGCAGACCGCCCTCGCGCAGTTGAGCGGCGGCATTCTCGAGTGCTTCTCGCTGATCCTCTACTTCAAGCATGGATTGGAATGACCTGAAAGGGAAACAAACCAACCCGAACCCTCCCCCAGCGTCGAAATCGACCATATCCCCAGCTATGAATTGAGCCTTCGACCCTAGGCCTAGGGTCGCCGCCTTGCCATTGGCCTTCGCGATCATTCGTGGCGAGATGTCGACGCCTGTTACGCTGAAGCCTGCGTCTGCGAGTGAAAGGGCAATACGCCCCGTACCGCACCCGAGCTCCAATACCGGACCAGCACTCGCCTCTGCCTGCGAGAGGTAGAACCCGATATCGTAGTTTAAGTACGCGTAGACTTTGTCGTATAAGTCAGCCCAATCGTCATAAGGTGCTTCGCCATCCGGCATGAGGTGATTGTCAATTACCATTGTTGGTTCCTATGCGCTGAAGTGCGCGACGTACACGATCGTCCACGCTAAGTCCTTCTTGTTGCTCGACCCCCAGTGCCTGCCGGGCTTCAAGGGCAGAGAACCCAAGCCCTAGAAGCGCCGCGAGAGCTGCGTCGCTTGCACCGCCTGCGGCGATTCCTCCGACCGAGGGACTGAGAAGAGCCAGCCCCCCGAGTTCGTCTTCAACCTTCCCTTTGAGATCTAGGATGATACGCTCAGCGGTGCGCTTGCCGACGCCTTGGGCTTTGGCGATAGCGTTCGCGTCTCCCGCAAGGATGCAGGTCACGAGCTCTTCGGTGGACATAACGGATAGGACCGCAAGGGCCGCCTTTGGGCCCACGCCACTGATGCTCAGAAGCGATTCGAACATCGTGCGGCCTCGCTCTTCCACGAAACCGTAAAGCTGGAGGTCGTCCTCACGTACTACTAGGTGGGTGACCAGCCGGACTACAGAGCCTACCCCAGTAAGGATAGCGAGGTCGTAGCCAGGCACCCATATCTGGAACGTGACCCCGCCAACACGTACGAACGCGCAATCAACTCGCTTGGATTCAAGAATGCCTTCAATGCCTGCAATCATGCTCATCTGCTCTGTCCGCTGTGCAAGGGAGCGGGTAAGCCTGTAATGCTCGCGGCACGGTTGTGCTGGATATGGCAGAGGCCAATTGCAATCGCATCTGAGGCATCCTCTCCCATCGGCTCGTTCCCAAGGCCGAGTACGAGCTGAATGGCACGTTGAATCTGTGCTTTATTTCCAGCCCCATAATTGGCGACGGCCGCTTTAACCTGCGAAGGGAGATAGCGATGGACGGTCATGCCTCCCGCGGCTGCCAACAGTAGCGCAACAGCTTGAGCCTGGCCAACAGCGACGGCGGATTTTGCTCCCCGTGCTGGCGCGACAAAAGGCTCTTCAATGGCCATCTCGTCGGGGGTCCAACGGTCGACCACTTCATGCAGCGATTGGTGGAGTATGTAAAGGCGGTCGTGCATCTGACGACTCCTACCGCCCTCTAGGGTTCCCCACGCTAGACAGCGGGTGCTGGGGCCATCCACTTCTAGCACACCGTAGCCTAAGAATCTTGTCCCCGGGTCAATGCCTAGTACGCGCATACGTCCTCCAACCCACCGACGAATCCGCCCAAGCGGGGCACAATTATTGTAATGAGAAAGTGGTCGATGAAGGAACCGATGAACCTCTCAGTTTGCGCTGGCTGTGGTTAGGCACCGTAGGCTTCCAGAGCCTCTTCGGTGAAATCAGCATTGGTGTAAACCTCTTGGATATCGTCCAACTCTTCGATTTTGTCGATTAGGCGCATCGTTTGGCCGGCTTTGACGGTGTCTAGTTCCATCATCGTCGTTGGAACCATAGTGACAACTGCGTTGGATGGATCTAGTCCATGCGCTTTCACGCACTCCAGCAGGGACTGAAGTGAAGATGGCGGACCGGTGATCTCTAGACTGCCTTCGTCTGATTTGAAGTCGTCGGCACCCGCATCGATGGCCGCTAACTCTATCTCCTCGGCCTTTTCTTCGCTGACGTCATCAACGGAGACGACCGCCATGGACTCGAAAATCCACCCCACTGAACCGGACTCCCCTAGGTTGCCTCCGGCTTTGGAAAAAGTGGAGCGAACCTCTGCAGCCGTACGGTTGCGATTATCTGTGAGCGCCATCAGCATGATGGCCGCGCCACCCGGCCCGTAGCCCTCGTAGGTGATTTCCTCGAACGCAGCACCATCGGTGCCGATGCCTAGACCTTTTTTGATAGCGCGGTCGATATTTTCCGAAGGCATGTTGGCAGTCTTTGCTTTGTCCATGATGAGCCGTAGACGGAAATTCATGGCAGGGTCGCCGCTAGCGCCTGCTCGAGTCGCTACCGTAACCTCCCTAGCGAGCCTAGTGAAGACGGCGCCGCGTTTTGCGTCAATCGCTGCTTTCTTGTGCTTGATTGTTGACCACTTGGAATGTCCTGACATAGCTACCACCTGTAATGGATGTAGGCTGCCGCCCCGGTTCCCCAATATTACCAACTTCTACCTTAGAAGTCGGCAGAAGTAATTCTCATGCTGAAGCGGGAGGGGCGCTTGGCGGCCGTTTAGGCCGACTGAAGCGTCGACGCACTGGCTTATTCTTGGGCTTGGGGGTGGTTGAGCGGGCTTCTATGCCCCTAGGAACGTCGATGGTCATGCGGGCGTTGGTGACATCGACCTCAATAATCACATTGCCGAGCGCAGGGATAATCAATTCGGATTTATCAGTGGTGATAACGTAAACGTCGTTTGCGCCTGTGTTGAGCACCTCTGTAATCGTGCCAAGCTCTGCTCCTGAGGAGTCAACAACGGTCATGTCCAGAAGTTGGTAGTGGTAGTAAGTGCCTTCGGGCAATGCTGGGGTGTCGTCTATTTGGACGAGCACGAGGTGCTTGTTCAGCGCCGCCGCTTGTTCACGAGAGGAGATTTCTTTGAGGTTGACGATGAGGACGGTTCCGCCTGCGGCGCGCGTTACATTCGTTACGGTGTAATGAGCTTCGTTTATGGTTAAAGTGCTGCTCTTAGCGAAGCGGTTGGGATTATCAGTTTCAGGGACGATACGGAGGCGACCGTCATTCCCATGAGTGCCTACAACAACGCCCACGCGGACATGCCCCAAAGATAGGTCGTGATGCCGTGAGTCTGGTGCTTGGTTGGCCATAAGGCCAGCGGGTATGCCCCCCCGCTTAGACAATCTCTAGGGTGACATGAGAGTCGTCTTTGATAGCTGCGACACGCAGGAGCACTCGCATCGCTTGTGCTACGCGGCCTTGGCGACCAATTATCTTCCCTTTGTCGTCTTGGTGAACTTCAAGCCGTATGATGATATGTCCATCATCTTCGACTTCCTCCGTGACCTTGACGTCTTCAGGGTTGGTCGCAATGGTTCTGGCGACGTACTCAACCAGTTCCTTCATTAGGCTTCGGCCTTCTCCGGTGCCTTCTGCCGGTCCAGCAGGCGCTGGACCGTATCAGAGGGCTTGGCACCAACGCCGAGCCACTTCTGGACCTTCTCGTTGTCAATCACGACAGTAGCGGGGTCAGTGAGGGGATTGTAAATACCTACCTGCTCAACTATCGCACCGTCTCGTGGAGATCGTGCGTCGGCAACCACAATCCGGTAACTAGGTTGCTTCTTCTTACCAACGCGGAACAATCGGATTCGTAGCATCGGGGACGCGCCTCGCCTCTGGCTTTGCTGATTCTTCACTAGCCTATGAATTCTACCATAATGGGCCGCTCAGGTCGCGCTCCTGGTGTGGAGAGAGACTGTTATCGCCCGAGTGCGAGCCTGCTGATAAGAGCTTCGGGGAGTCCTCCCTCGGCCATTGCCCTCTGTGTTGCGCTGATGTCGTACCAAGCACGGTGCATAGTGATTACCCGGGTTTCGTCGTTATAGATTGCATACGCGGCCCGAGAGTCGTTGTCACGGGGTTGGCCTACGCTCCCAGGGTTGACAACCAATCGGGCGTGCCCCAGAGGGACCGTGAGGCCGTAAGGCCCTGGTTTCTCGACGCCGCGCCCAGCCTCGGCAGCGAATTGATAGTGCGAATGGCCGACGAGAATGTCGGAGGAGTTGGTTTGCTCCCAGGCCTCGGCGGCTTGGCCGTAGGAAGTTATATAGTTCGATAGAGGACCAGTGGGCGATCCGTGAACCAGCAAGAACGAATCATCCACTAATTTGTCAGGAAGCCCCCTGAGGTATTCGGCGGCATCACTGGAAATTCGTTGAGTTGTCCAGCATGCGGCTTCAGCCGCGTAAACGTTAAAATCTGCCATGCTGATAGTGCCCGCGACCGCAGCGTCGTGATTGCCTTGGATGGATACTGCGTGACGATCCCATAGCGCCTCTAGGCAGGCCATAGGTGCAGGACCATAGCCCACTATGTCACCAAGGCTCAGCACACGTTCGACAGGCTCTTCCCTCTCTGCATCGGCGAAGACTGCTTTGAGAGCTTCGATATTGGAGTGGATATCGCTCAAGAGCAGGGTTCGCATAAAGGGATTATACAGGGCACGGAGCATATCCTATGCTGAGTAACCAAAGGTGAACGGTGGAGGTGGACGTGACGAAAGAGGAGATACTTTTGCATCTCGCAGACGGTTCTTCAGGCTCCGCTGCTGCCTCTTCAACTGATCAAGCCGCGGTAGCGATTGCTGTACTGCTGCAAGCGAACGCGATTGATGCGGCCGTTCAGGAGTTGCAGGTGCTCCGAGCCGTGGACCAAGCGGCAGTCGTGACCGAACTTGACGGTGAATTACGGCGGTCATTGATCGATGGTTTGGATAGTGAGTCGATATCGCGTCTAGTTGAGGAGATGGACCCTGAGGATGCCGCTGAAATAACGAAACTTCTAACACCCGCCAACGTGGCGGATGTTCTCGATTTGGTTAGCCCGGATACGGCAGCTGACGTGTTGCATGAGATGTCCGATCAGGACGCGCAAGGTGCGTTGACTGTGATGACGCACTCCGCTGGCGTCGCGTCGTTGCTGGCCTACGCGGACGATGTCGCCGGCGGTCGGATGACGACCGAGTATGTAGCCGTTCTTGCGGAGACGACACCTGCAGTGGCGTTGGATGCGGTGCGTCTGATTAATGAAGAGCATGGCGACGTGACGACTATATTTGTCATTGACGGGGGCTACCATTTAGTCGGCTGGGTACGCCTACGGCGATTGGCATTGGCTCGGTCGAGCCAACTTGTAAGCGATCTCATGGAGCCTGCCGTTGCAGTGGATGCCTCGGAGGACCAGGAAGCATGTGCTCGGCTAGTTGCGAGGTACGACCTTTCACAGCTAGCGGTCACAGGTACGGAAGGTGTGTTGCTGGGCGTGATTTACGCAGACGATCTGCTGGATGTTGCGGCTGAAGAAGCAACCGAGGATATGTTCCGCATAGCAGGCATGAAGGGCGAGCGGGTTACGGGTTCTATCGGTCGATCGATCAGAACCCGGTTGCCGTGGCTCACGCTTAATCTGCTCACAACATTCGCCGCCGCGGGCGTGATAAGCCTATTTGAATCGACGATTGAGCGCCTGGCGGTATTGGCGGTATTTCTCCCTATCGTCGCAGGCCAAGGCGGAATCGCCGGGACGCAGACGCTAACTTTGGTTGTGCGCGGTATTGCCCTCGGTGAACTAACGGGGCGTAACGCGCGGCGGATGCTGCTTCGCGAATCGTTGTTGGGTGGATTGCATGGCCTCTACCTCGCATTGCTTGTTGGCTTGGTTGGTTTCGTGTGGGTTGGAAAGCCGATACTCGCGCTTGTGCTTGGTTTGGCAATGCTCGGCAATATGTTGGTCGCAGGCATCGTGGGCGCAGGTGTACCACTCTTGCTGCGTGCACTCCGCCAGGACCCTGCTGTTTCATCGGCAGTGGTGGTCACCACTGCTACGGACATAGCGGGGTTTTTCCTATTCCTCGGATTCGCTTCGCTGGTTATCGAGCGCTTGGTCTAAGGTAACTCCATGAAATAACCGTGGCTGGAGCTCTCGTAGGGTCAGGATGACGTATTTGTAATACCTGGGAGTAATCTCGATGACCAATGGATCACAGGACCTGGCCGAAACTTGGTCGGAATACGCCTCGCACGTTACTTATAATGACCTGCCTGATGATGTGCGGCAGACTCTTCGTTGGTTGGTGCTTGACACGCTATCGACGACGCTCGCTGCGAACACGCTGGGCGTTGGTGTTCCTGAGATGCTGTCATGGGCCCGCGCATCTGGAGGCGCACCTGAGGCGACCGTGCTCGGTTTTGGCGACCGCTTGCCCGCAGCGGTTGCAGCGATGGTGAATGGCGGCATGGCGCACGCGCTTAATTTCGATGATACGACCGCGGTCGGCTCAGGCCACCTCGGGCCCGTGACGTTCCCGTCCGCATTCGCAGCTGCAGAACTGCGAGGCGGTGCGACAGGCAAGGAACTGATGACCTCTATTGCCGTCGGAGCTGAGTTGATGTCTCGAATCGGCGTGGCTCTCACCAAAGCACAAACAACTTACACGGAAGCCAAACCACAGCCCACGCAGATGCCGGGATTCTTCGCGTCTGCGGTCAGTGCCTCACACATGCTTCAGTTCAATGCACACCAGACGCATTCTGCGCTCGGTCTGGCGTTCATGCAGGCGTCTGGAGGACGTCAGCCTGTGCTCGATGGTCGGCCGGCGAAGGCTATTTACGCAGCGTTCAGCAACCAGGGAGGTATGCAGGCGGTGCTGCTCACTCGGTATGGATTGCTTGGGGACTGCAACGTTTTCGAGGGCAAGGCAGGGTTTTTCCCCACTTATTACGGTAATGCATTTGATCGGCCTTCATTGGTCGATGGATTAGGCGATGATTTTTTCCTGACAAACGTTGGATTCAAGCCGTGGCCGACCACTGGTGTAGCTCATGTTTTTATCGCGGCTGCCGCCGAACTGCATCGCGACCTCGACCCTGTTGAGATCAGGCACGTGCGAATTACCGGAGAGCCGCACCTAGCCAGCTTCTGCGAGCCGAGCCAAGTACGTCGCAACCCACAAGCACCGGTTGAGGCTGAAGATAGTGTGCTGTTCGCAACGGCTAAGGCATTGGCAACAGGCGACGTGAAGATTGCGGACCTTCAGCCGACGCCTAGCGGCCTGTTCGACACCCAGGCTGTGCGAATAGCTAACTTAATTGAGTGGAGTGTCGATGAATCGTTGGGTCGATCGGGGGTTGTCGAAGTGACACTTGCCTCAGGTGAGGTTCGCATGAGTCGAGTCGACCACCCGCCTGGCCACCGCGACAATCAACTTACCGACGACCAGCGCGAACAGAAATTCATCGCCTGCGCCCAATATGCGAAGCCGAAGATCAGCGACGGGTCGCTACGTGAGGTGATAGATCTCGTTGAGCATCTTCAGGATGTTGCAGACGTGCGCATACTGAGCAGGCTGCTAGCGGGCAGCTAGGCCTTCGCGAGCCTCGTTGACACTTATTCAGGGCCAACCTACCATCGCCGGAAGCTAATGTGACCGTTGCTTCGGCTTGGCTTGGATTCGTCAGGAACGGGATTGCCGCCTGATCGCCATCACCGCGAGGAGGACCCAGATGCTCTCAACTTCTGATAACGAGAAGATAACACGTGTTGGGCCAGGGACGCCTATGGGCGACTTGATGCGCCGCTATTGGCAGCCAGTTCTATTATCCCGCGAAGTGGCTGAGCCTGATGGAGACCCTATCCGCGTTCGTATCCTTGGAGAGGATCTTGTTGCGTTCCGCGACACCAGTGGTCGCGTTGGGATAATTTCCGAGTGGTGCCCCCACCGGCTTACGTCCATGTTTCTAGGACGCAACGAAGAGGATGGCCTTCGCTGTGTTTACCACGGCTGGAAGTTCGATGTTTTGGGCGTTTGCGTGGATATGCCGAATGAGCCGGAGGCCTTCGACTTCAAGCATAAGATAAAAATGGTCGCTTATCCCACCGAAGAGATGGGAGGCGTGATTTGGGTCTTCATGGGCCCTGCTGAACTGAAACCTCCTCGGCCTGAGTTCGAGTTCACGCAGCAGCCCGAGACCCACCGGGGTGTTTCCAAAGTGATTGAGGAGTGCAACTGGCTACAAGCGCTGGAGGGTGGTCTTGATTCCGTCCACTCATCGTTCCTTCATCGCAAGCTGGCAGCTGGCGAGGGGCTCGGCTTCGACGGCTTGCGTGCTGACGCCACCGCTGGTCGCTTGGATGTCGAGATTGAGGACTATGGTTATCGCTACGCATCCCACCGCCCTATCCCTGGCAAGGAAGACAACTACGTTCGGTCCTATCATTTCGTCATGCCGCACGTGCAGATCCGAGCAGCGCAGTTGAACAATGATGGATCATGGTTGAAATTCAAAATCGCAGGCCATCACTGGGTGCCCATCGACGATAACACTACCCTCGTGTGGAACTGGCTTTACAGTCTCGACGACCCGCTGACCAAGGACGAGCAAGAAGAGCGAGGGTTCGGCAATGGCCCCAACGATGTTGACCAGGAAACGTTCCGAGCTGTTGGTAACAAGCGCAACAGTTGGAATATTGACCGTTCTAAGCAGCGCGTGGCGAGCTTCACCGGGATTGATGGAGTGAACGCCCAAGATCGCGCTGTTCAAGAGTCTATGGGGACTATCGTCAATAGGTCCCAAGAGCACCTTGGGCAGACGGACAAAGCAATCATCACAATGCGCAAGATGCTCAAGAACGCCATGGCTGTCGTACAAGATGGAGGTGTGCCGCCGGGTGCGTCGGATACCTACTACCACTTACGAGGAATCGAAGAAGTATTGCCTCAGGATGCAGCGGGGCTTGAGGTCCTTGCGGACAAGATGTTCGCCCGCTAATTGTTTTTCCCCGCAACTTTGGAAACGCGCTTTGCTAAACGCTTTTCCTCCTTTTTTCTTGCGAGGGCATTATAAGGCGCGCGATATGCAGCGAGCCATTTATAATCTCTCCGTGACTACCGTAGGCGAATTAGGCGAGTTCCCTCTCATTGAGCGTATCGCGACTGCGATTAAACGTGCGTCCTTGGCTGTGCCAACAGCTGGCGGATTCAGACTGGAGCTCGGCATAGGCGATGATGCAGCCGCGTGGTCCCTTGCCCGTGGCGTACAGGTAAATACCACTGACACTGCTATCGAGGGCGTTCACTTCACTTCACAAACCATGCCTTGGGCCGACTTAGGATGGCGCGTCTGGGCCGCCAATGTGAGTGACATCATCTCCATGGGTGCTACGCCACTAGTAGGGCTCGTGACATTGGGTCTTCCCCGTTCGTTAGATGTAACAGCCATAGACGATCTCTATGCCGGCATGATCGAGGCATGTCGTGAGTACGGGACTCTGATTGCGGGCGGCGACATCGTGTCGTCGCGCGACACGTTCGTGACCGTAGCGCTCATGGGTGTAAGTGAGGGTAATTTGCTGCGTCGTGACGTTGCACGCCTAGGTGATGTGGTTGGGGTCTCAGGCCCTCTTGGCGCCTCCGAAGGTGGACTTCGCATGCTTCAACGAGGTCTAGCCTTCAACGACGCATTACTTATTGCACATCGCCATCCCATCCCTCGCGTCGCAATTGGCAAGGCGCTGCTTGATGCTGGCGTGACCGGTGCAATGGACATATCGGACGGCTTGGTGGCGGATCTAGGTAAGTTGTGCCGCGCCAGCGGCGTCGGTGCTACGGTTGATGCAATAAGCGTGCCTGTAGCGGCAGCGTTACAGGACCTGTTCTCGACAGAGGAGGCGCTTCTGTGTGCATTGGGCGGAGGGGAAGACTATGAAGTGCTATTCACCGGGCCACGTGAGGCCGTCACACGAGCGGTCGCGGTTATCGATGGAGCCTCGGTGATTGGAGAAATTGTCGCTGATACCTCTGGCCGCGTGATCGTGCTGGCCGCTAACGGTAATGAACTGCAACTGAGAGACGCAGGATGGGAGCATTTGGCTATATGAAAGGTCAAGTATTGACACTAATTACAGCCTCTCCAGAAGTGACTCAGGCGTTCGGTCGTCACATTGGCGAAGTGCTTGAAGCCGGAGATGTAATTTTATTGGCGGGTACATTAGGAGCAGGTAAGACTACGTTGACTCAAGGTATCGCGTGGGGCGCAGGCGTTACTGAGTACGCCCACAGCCCAACGTTCGTTCTCGTCCATGAGTACTCAGGGCGTATTCCTATTTACCACTTGGACTTGTACCGATTCGATGGCTTAGCCTCTGTTGATGACATTGCTGAGGTCGAAGACCTGGGCATTGATGAGATGCTGGAGACAGGCGCTTGCGTGGTCGAATGGGCCGAACGAGCGTCTGCCGCTTTCCCTGGTGATTTCCTTGAGATCTCACTGGCTGAGGGCAATACGCCCGACCAGCGCGTGGTAATGCTTAAAGCTCATGGCGCCCGCTATCAAGAGATGGTCGCTAGATTGGAGCGCTTCACGAATGGCTGATTTGTATCTAGCGATAGACACCTCGACGCGCTACGGAGCGGTCGGACTGTGGTCCGGTGATTCACTCGTGCGCGCTCACTTCTGGTACTCCCGCCATAACCACACGTCCGAGCTTATGCCTGCAGTGGAGACTGCATTGAAAGCCTCAGGTGCGACAATGGGAGATGTAACAGGCCTTGCCGTAGCTCAAGGACCAGGTGGTTTCTCTGCGCTGCGATCAGGCCTGGGTGTTGCGAAGGGACTCGCCTTTGCAACGGGCTTGCCAGTGGTCGGCGTGAGCACTGTTGAAGCCAGTGCTTATCCTCACCGAGGTGCAGGACTCCCGGTGTGCGCGCTCATCGAGTCCGGGCGTGGGATCGTAGGATGGGCCCGTTTCTACCAAAAGGGAACGAGCGAGGGAGTGACCTGGACACGCCGTACCCCCGACCGAGTGACAGTGCTGGAGGGCATGCTCACCCATCGCGGGCGCCATACCTTGTTCTGTGGCGAAGGAGTGGCGCAGCATGCAGATGCTATTCGCGAAGCGCTTGGCACGAAAGCCCACTTAGTTATCGAGACAGCCCCTCTAAGTCGCATAGCAGGTGTGGCAGAGTTAGGGGCGCTACGCCTGGATGCTGGTGATACCGACCCCGTGCCTAGCCTTGCGCCACGCTACCTACGATCTCCATCAATTTCCGTACCGAAGCTGCCTAAGCTTGTTGTTAGAGGCGGCTGATAATCTAAATTCATTCTTGAGCGGCAATTTCCCTACCCCGCCGGCGGCCAGCCTGGCCCTAGCCCCCGAAAAGACTGGAAGGGCACCAGAGTACCCTTGTGGTAGCCTACGAAAAACGTAATCGGAAGATGGATTGCTATTCGCAGCCGTCATAGCAGAGGAGCCCTCACTTGTCAGAACGAACACTGGTCCTACTGAAGCCTGATGCATTGCAGCGTGGACTCGCTGGTCGCATTATCTCCCGATTGGAAGATCGTGGTATGCAACTGGTGGGCATGAAGCTCATGCAGATGGATATGGCACTGGCCAATCAGCACTACGCAGAGCACGTAGCGAAAGGTTTCTTCAAGGGACTGTCCGAGTTCATGACCTCAAGCCCAATAATCGCTATGGCAATTGAGGGGAACAACGCCACAGCGGCGGTTCGCGCAGCCATGGGCGAGACTGACCCCCAGAAGTCGTCACCGGGAACCATCCGTGGAGATATGGCCCAAGACTTGGGTCGCAACCTCATCCATGGATCAGACTCACCTGAGTCGGCTGAGCGTGAACTGGCGATCTTCTTCAAGCCCGAGGAGTTGTTGTCCTACGAGCGAGACACGCAACGTTGGATTACTGAAGCCTAACCAGCTCTTTAGCGGTCTTCCAGACTTGCTCTAGTCGGTAATATTCTCGCTGGGTCTCGCTGAACACATGCACTACTAGATCACCGAAGTCCAGCAGAATCCAGCCTGAGTCTGGCGTTCCTTCACGGTGGTGAATACCGAAGCCCTCTCTATTCACACGGTCGTCAATCTCATCCGCGAGAGCACGAGTCTGCCTAGCGCTGTTCGCGCTCATAATCACCATGTAATCGGCGAACCCGCTAACCTCGCGGACGTCGAGTAGAACAATATCACTCGCCTGCCCATCTGAGGCGACGTCTATCGCGAGTCGCGCAGCTTGGTTGGCGGTGATACCAGTTGCTATGGGAGATATGTTGGGGACTTTCGGAGAGGTCACTGGACCATTGTATCGCGATTCCCTGCGCGAGCGGCATACTCAATCTCAAACGCTTGCGAATCCACCGATAAGAAACCGTAGGTAGGCATAGTTAAACACTGCTGGTTGAGGCTCCCCATGCCTTGCTACGCCTCTTTGTGGCCCCTTAACCGCCTCAGTAGTCATCGTGCTTTGTACACCAATGGCTTCACCGGCCTCTAAAAATGGGCTAAAGGCCGCCATAAATGGACTCGACTGATCAGCTAATTTGACACAGCCTCCACTGATTGCGAAGTCATTCATGGTCGTAATACGTTTTCTTTCCCTATCTGAGACGATGATAATTACTCGCGAACGCCCTTGGCCCAGAGCAAGTATCCATCCTTCATGTGTTTCTCCTATCGGCGAGGGCGAGTTATCCTAAACAAACAATGAACATGCCTGAGAACAAACCACGGGTCGTCGTTGCCATGAGCGGTGGCGTGGACTCATCGGTCGCCGCCTACTTGCTAGCTCGTGAGGGATATGATGTCGTGGGCGTTACCATGCGGTTGTGGGTCGCTGAGGACGACGAGGACATCACCGCCGACCACCAAGGCTGTTGCTCCATTGAAGATATCGAGGATGCTCGCCTGGTGTGCCAGGCTATAGGTGTGCCCCACTACGTTATAAACGTAGAGCGTGAATTTCGAGAGCATGTCATGGATTACTTCGTTGAGGAGTACGCCAACGGACGTACCCCTCACCCTTGCATCGCTTGCAATGACCGGATCAAGTTCGATTTCCTGATGCGCCGGGCTGAAATGATGGACGCCCAGTACCTAGCCACGGGCCATTACGCGCGTATCGTCACTGACGAGGTCACTGGCGAGCGGTCGCTGCTCAAGGGTGTTGACGATTCCAAGGATCAGTCCTATGTGCTGTATGGCCTCAATTCATCGCTGTTAGAACGCGTATTGCTCCCCGTTGGTTGGCACTCCAAGCAGCGCATCCGTGAGCTTGCAGTGGAAGCGGGGCTCCATTTGGCCGATAAGAAAGATAGCCAGGAGATATGCTTTATTCCCAAGGGAGATTATCGCGAATTCATTCAGAAGCGAATGGAGCCGCATCCTGGCGAGCTTGTCCACGTCGACGGCCGCGTACTTGGGGAGCATAAAGGTATCGAGTTCTTCACTGTTGGTCAACGTCGAGGTCTGGGCATAACGCCTAATGCCCCGTTGACTGAGCGCCTTTTCGTTACAAACGTGGACCTAGAGACACGACGCGTGACGGTTGGCCCTGAGGAATCGCTCTACCAGCGTGAAGTGCGCGTTGTCGGCGTGAATTATATCGCCGGAGACCCACCTGCTGTGCCCGTGCACGTTACCGCGAAGATTCGCTATAACGGCTTGGTCGCGACCGCGATGCTGTCGCCTGGTCCTGATCGCCTCGCGACGCTGGAGTTCGATTCCCCCCAACGCGCCGTTGCGCCAGGGCAGGCAGCCGTTTTCTTCGACGGCGACCGCGTTATCGGTGGCGGCCAAGTCACGAACTAGCCCCCAACCTCAGCCTACCCGCAGGAAGTTATGACCGTAGAAAGCGAATTCCCTCAACTCATCCGAACTTCTGCTGGTAAGCGCGGCCCGACGCAAGATGAAGAGCGTCGCTTGCGCGCAGCTGGGTTCGTAAGAGTCGCTGGTATCGACGAAGTTGGGCGTGGGCCAATTGCGGGGCCGGTAGTGGCCGGAGCGGTCGTGCTGCCGGACCTCGAAGGATTCGAGCACGTTGATCTACACCTGATTCGCGATAGCAAGACGCTTTCCGCTCTTCAACTTCAAAGGGCTAATGCCCTGGTGCGTGAAATTGCGCTATGCGCAGCCGTTGGTGAGTGCACCTCCGGTGAAATTGATACTCTCGGCATCGCGCCCGCGACTCGCCAGGCGATGCGCCGCGCCCTCAATGGCCTGCCTGACGCGCCCACCCACCTTCTGATTGATGCGTTTCCGCTGGACTGGAACCTTGTCCCGTGCACATCCATTATCAAGGGCGATGCGCTGTGCACTGCAATCTCCGCCGCTTCAATCATCGCTAAGGTCTACCGTGATGGCATCATGGAGCAAATGGAAGTAGCACATCCCGGCTATGGCTTCGCGTCTCACAAGGGATATGCATCAGCCATTCACCTGCAAGCCGTGGCTCGGCTGGGCCCGAGCCCAATCCACCGCAAGAGCTTCTCGCCGTTCAAGCCTAAACTCTTCGACTTGAACGCTTAGCACGCGATTTAAGCTGTGCGCGAATCCATCGCCGCAGAAGATGACATTACCGTCTTTGGTGAGCTGAAAACCAGCCGAGCTGACGCCTGCTGCAAGCCGAAGAACCGTTCACTGCTCGCGCGAGAACCGCTGCTCAAGAAGGCGCAGTCGTAGCATCAGGAACAAAGGCTCGACCGACGCACTTGGTACATGAATGCTATGGCATAACCACACCTCGATTGCCCACTCAACCGAGATGTGGTTTTTGAGTACTACGCCCGCCGGAGAGCCACACCAATGGCGCCTGGACCCGTGTGGACCCCGACCACCGCGCCAATCTTCCCTGAGACCACCGGCTTTTCTGTCAGTGTTTTCAAATGATTCATGAGAGCGGTAACCGAATCGTCCTGGCCTTCATGGATGACGGCTACCTCAGCGTAGGGGCCGCTCTCTGAGGCGATATCTTGTAGCTTTGCGATGGCTTTCGATTGCGTCCTCACTTTGGTGAAAGGGTGCACTTCACCATCAATCACGGTGAGAATTGGCTTGATCGATAGCAACCCCCCGATCATGGCACTGGCCTTCCCGATTCGGCCGCCTTTTTGGAGAAATTCTAGCGTTGCGGGTACGAAATAGCAGCGAGTTTTTCCTGATGCGTCGCGAGCTGTCTCGACGACATCGTCAAAACTCTTTCCTGCGTTGGCAGCCTCTGCCGTCAACTTGACTACCAGGCCGAGTGCTAAAGCAGCAAGCCCTGTGTCGACGAGTTGAATCTTTGCATCAGGCAACTCGGCTTGGGCGAGCCTTGCCGAGTTCATGGTGCCGCTCATCTTGTCAGAAACGTGAACGGACACGATTTCATGACCTTGGCTGATGAGTTCTTTATAGACAACTACAAAGTCTTCTACGGAAGGTTGGGAAGTGTGCGGGTGAACATCATTCCCGCTTGTCAGGCGCTTGAAGAATTGTTCACGAGTGATTTCGACGCCTTCCTTATACGCTTCCTCACCGAAGAAAACCGAAAGCGGTACCACCGTGACTCCAAGTTCTTTCGTGAGCTCCTCTGGGAGATCTGACGTACTATCGGTGACTATCCTGATTGCCATTATTTAGCGCTCCTCATGCCGGTAATCTGCTCATTCTATTTGCTGCATCAATCGACGATTTATTCTATGGACACTAAATAGGTGTAGTGCGGCTGGCCGCCCTCGATAATTTCGACTTCAACACCGACGTAACGTAATCTGATAGCTTCGGCAGCTTTCGCCGCGATCTGTTGGAGATTTCCTGCGCCACAGTACAGGGTCACGAGGGTTCCGTCGTCGAGATCGGCGCCATCCAGCATCAATATCAAGGATTCATTCGCAGTGGGCGCCGCCGCTACCAGTGCGCCATCCAGCATTGCAATAGACTGCCCTTCATCCACGCTCACACCGTTGAGAGTTGTTGACCTTACTGCTGTTGTCACTTCGCCTGATCGTACATCACGGAGCGCCGCTTCCATGTCCGCGGTATTGGTTTCCGGGTCGTGGTCAGGATTGAATGCAAGCATCGCGGCAATGCCTTGCGGGATGTTCTGACTGGAGATGACAGTAACATCTCCCTCTGCAAGCTCGCTTGCCTGGTTGGCGGCCAGAATAATGTTGATATTGTTAGGTAGTAAAAAAGTATGTACCGCGTTCGCCCGCTTGATGGCGGCAAGGAGCTGTGCAGAGGAAGGATTCATCGTCTGCCCTCCGCCAACGACCTGCACCGCGCCTTGATCACGGAAAAGCCGCATAAGGCCTTCACCCGGCGCCACTGCTACAACAGCGAGCGCTGATTGGTGCTCCTGGGTGTAGCCGTGAAGCGCCATGAACTGCTGGTGTTGCAGGTCCATGTTTTGAATGTTGATCTGGTCTACAGAGCCTAGCGATACGCCTAGCGACAGGAGAGGCCCTGGGTTTTCTGCGTGCGCATGTATCCGCACAATGCGTTTGTCACCGATGACCACCGTGGAGTCCGCAATCGCGATAACTTCTTGACGGATGGCATCCACATCCAGTTCCTCACTGAGCACGACGAACTGGGTGCAGAATCCGTACATTTCGTCTTCGGTATGTTCGAGGAACTCCGAGCTAACATTAGCCTCACTTCCCCCGCCTACAGGAGTTGTAATTTGGAGCGGTACATCCTCATCAGTAACGTAGGCTAGGCAGCCAGCTAGGAATGCAACTACCCCTTGACCACCAGCATCGACTACGCCTGCTTCTTTGAGGATGGGTAGTTGCTCTGGTGTGTAAGCAAGCGCGACCTTGGAGGCATCGAAGGCTTGTGCTAGCACCTCAGCATTCGAGCTTGTTAGTGAGGCTACGCTTTCTGCCGCATCACGCATGACCGTGAGCATTGTGCCTTCAACTGGAGTGCCCACCGCCTGGTAGCCAGCAGCCGCAGCAGAAGTGAGCGCCGCGACGATATCAGAGCCATCGCAAGTTTCTACTCCCGCCAAGCTCTGGGCGATACCCTTCATGAACTGAGAAAAGATGACGCCGCTGTTTCCCCGGGCCCCGAGTAGCGCTCCTCTTGAGAGCGCTGCACTGACTTCAGAGACTGTCCCGGTTCCTGCCACCGGTAACTCGATGCTCTCATTGGCGGAGCGCAGCGTGAGAAGCATGTTGATTCCGGTATCGCCATCAGGAACAGGAAACACGTTCAGGGCATTAATTGCGTCTGCATGCTGCTCTACGTACCGGGTGCCGGTGACGACCATTTGTCGGTACTGATCACCAGTCAGTGAGATGGAGCCGGGACTTGCCATAGATTGGCGACCTCATCGTGGCCATGCTAAACTTACTCTTCGTGCGACCGGGGCATTGTAAGCAGCCCCATAAAGGTCGGCAACTCGACTCGAGAGATAGTAGGCGACATCATGGCAATGTGCTCCATTTGCGGTAAGCGACGTAGGGCTGGTAAGAACGTCAGCCACTCGAACCGCCACACCAACCGTTGGTTCCTTCCCAACGTGCAGAAGGCGAAGATTGTGATTAAGGGCCGTACTCAGCGAGTGGCTCTTTGTACCCGCTGCCTGCGCACTGCCCAGAATAAACAGCTGGCGGTTTAGCAACCCAGCTTTGCAGTTATAAAAAGCAACAGAAAAGATAACGCCCCGGCACTACCGGGGCGTTATCTTTTCTGTTGCTTTTTCTGGAAGAAATTAAAGATTCCTAGCTAATCGAGACGAGCTCGATTTCGAACGTGAGAGCCTGGCCAGCTAGCGGGTGGTTCGCATCGACAGTCACAATCTTATCCGTGACGGAGGTGACAACTGCAGGCGCACCATTCATAAGCTCGACGCGGTCGCCCTCTTTCAGAGGCTCAGGTACTTCCTCGATAGGAACTTCGAAAATTAACTCAGAGTTGGCCCCGCCGTAAGCGTCCTCTGGCTCCATGCGTACCGTCTTTGATTGACCGAGATCCAAGTCCCTAGCGGCTGCGTCGAAACCCGGTATCACTTGGCCTGATCCGATAACGAACTGCAGAGGGTCACGCTCACGCGAGGAGTCGAAAACCGTCCCATCGTCTAAAGTGCCGTGATAATGAACTGATACTTTGTCGCCTTCGCTTGCCATATCCTGCCTCTCGCTATTGGATCTCTTCGAGCGTTATCTCGAACGTCAGCGCCTGCCCTGCAAGCGGGTGGATGATTACAATCATCGCTTCCTCATCAGCGACGCTCACGATACGTGCGATGCTGCCGTCGTCAAGGTTCAGTTGGTCGCCCACTGCAATTAGCTCGGGTAGCAGAGTCAGGTCTACCGGGATAGCATCGTTCGCATCAATCTCACCATAGGCTTCTGCGGGGGGGATGCGAACGGTCACTGATTCACCAACTGCTAAGCCGTCGACTGCGCTATCGAAACCGGGAATCACTTGTCCTGCGCCAACTGTGAACTCCAGAGGCTCCCGATCTAGTGAAGAATCGAAGACAGTGCCGTCGTCAAGGGTGCCGTTGTAGTGAACGGCCACACTATCGCCTGCAATCGCAATTGCGGAGTCGCTGCTACACGCTGATGTCAACATGGCCAGCATACTGGCTGCCATGAGAGCCAAGACCATCTGAGTAAAAGAACGAGTGCGTGTTAAGATGACGCCGCTCCAGCTGATGGGCCCATGCTGTTCTTCATATGCGATATGGCCTCTGCGATAGTCGTTTTGTCGTTGTATATAGCGGAGCCCGCGACGATCACGCTTGCACCTGCTTCGAGTACCGTACCCACGTTACTTGCCTTGATACCGCCATCAACCTCAAGCTCGACCGTAAGCTGCGCTGCGTCAATCATCCCACGCAAAGTCATGATCTTTGAAAGCACGTTCGGGATGAACGCTTGGCCTCCGTAGCCTGGATTCACCGTCATAGCCAGTACAAGGTCGAGATCTGGCAATATCTCCTCTAGCGCTGCAGCGGGAGTCGAAGGGTTGAGGGAAACACCGGGACTCGCGCCAAGTTCCCTGATGCGGTGTACCAGGGAGTGTAGGTGGGTGACAGCTTCCTGGTGAACGGTAATTTTATTGGCGCCTGCCGAGATAAAATCGGGCACGAGCCTTTCCGGCTCGACAATCATTAAGTGAACGTCAAGAGGGAGTGTCGTATGTTTGCGAATCGCATCGACCACTAATGGGCCGATAGTCAGCGCTGGGACGAACCTACCATCCATGACATCAATATGGATATAGTCTGCCCCCGCCTCCTCCGTTGCGGCTACGATCTCACCCAGACGTGCGAAATCGGCTGACAGAATCGACGGTGAAAGCTTGGCGCTCATACTGATGCCTCTCGTGCGTTGTGGCGTGCGCGAGCCTTGATCATCGCTTCAGTAACTCGATTGGGTGCCGTCCCGCCGGGAACGTCGCGGGCTGTAGTGCTAGCGAGAGCTGTGATTTCGTAGACATCTTTCTCGAATGCGAGTGACTGCGCCTGAAATTCTTCGATGGATAGATCAGCGATTGTCGTCTTGCGCTCCGCCGCGATGTCGACTAGCGTGCTTACGATGCCGTGCGCATCGCGGAAAGGCACTCCCTTGGCCACCAAGTAGTCAGCGTAGTCCGTCGCCAACAGCGAACTGTCTCGGGCCGCATGCTGCATGCGCACCTCATCGACTTCAGCGGAATGCAGCATGCCTGCAAATGCTTCCAAAGTCGCCAAGAGGGTGTCGGTCGCATCGAAAATGCCTTCCTTGTCCTCTTGGAGATCACGGTTGTATGTGAGCGGAAGACCCTTCATCGTCGTCAGCAGCCCCATGAGAGATCCATAGACTCGCCCTGTCTTGCCACGGGCAATCTCTGCGAAGTCTGGGTTGCGCTTCTGAGGCATGATACTGGAGCCTGTTACCCACTCCATTCCCAGGCGTAGGAATCCGAATTCCTGGGAAGTCCACAGCACGATTTCTTCCGCCAGGCGTGACGTATGCATCATTGTCGTGGCCCCCGCCGCAAGGAACTCCAGCACGTAGTCTCGATCTGAGACCGCATCCATGGAGTTAGTACTGATTGAATCAAAACCCAATTCCTTGGCCACCCACTCGCGGTCGAGAGGATAGGGGACTCCCGCAAGCGCACCACTGCCCAGCGGTAGAACGTTTGCACGACGACCGCAGTCTGCGAAGCGCTCAATGTCGCGGTCGAACATTTCGAAATAAGCGAGCATGTGGTGCGCGAACAGCACTGGTTGCGCCCGCTGTAAGTGAGTGTAGCCCGGCATAAGCGCACCTTCGTGGCGCTCGGCGATGCCTAACAGAGCATCCTGCACTCCACGCAATCCCGCCTGCATACTCGCCACAGCGTCGCGCACGAACATCCGAGTGGCCGTCGCAACTTGATCGTTGCGTGACCGTGCCGTGTGTAAACGACTAGCAGGCTGGCCGATCAGCTCGTGCAGGCGTACTTCAATGTTCATGTGAAGGTCTTCGAGGTCGTCGCGCCAAGGGAATAGGCCTGTCTCAATTTCACGGCGCACTGCCTCGAGCCCGCTTACAATCGCACCTGCGTCTCCCTGGGAAATGATTCCCTGGTGACCTAGCATTCGCGCATGCGCTAGCGAGCCATCGATGTCGTAGGGATACAGACGCTTGTCGTAGCCCACACTAACCGTATAGCTGGACGTGGCCTGGAAGTGATGGGTCGAGTACTCAGTCATAGCCAGCTTATTGTAGCGGGCGATCCCCCTTTGGGGCCAACGGTTCTTGCTCCCATCCTCCTCCATATTCGTTATCCCCTCCGAGTCCTTAGCATCCCTTTCAGAGCGTATCCCTGAGATAGTCTTTGTACTCTTACGTTTTCTACAGAAGGGCGGAGGAAAACCTGATAGATCCTGGTTTTCTTCCTAAACTGAGCGAGCTACGAAAGCCAACCTAAGGCGCGGCTAGATTGTTAATACAATCGCGCCCACTACTGCCAGCGCAACCCCTACTACAACTTGTCGCGAGAATAACTCATGGTCGCGATTGATTAGATAAGCAAACCCGAGGCCGAAGAAGGCTAAAGTCTCCACCAGTGCTGCTACGACCGACACAGGTGCGCGTTCGAACGCTGCGAACCGAAGGACCTGGGCCGAAATCATCGTAACTGAGACCAATAGGAATACGTATAGCGAATTGATGCCCAGATCCGCGATCCCTCGTTGGTTGCGTGGGATCGCCAATGTAGCCAGCATGACCGTAGCTGCTGCGGCGTGTGCCACCGCAGCCCCCAAGATGCTCATACTGGTGCCTGCGAGTACGTAGCCCAGCAAGAAATTCG
>CALGTL010000043.1 GCA_937901475.1 uncultured Dehalococcoidia bacterium | reverse complement strand
CCACCGAGATTGAGATGAAAGAGAAGAAGGCCCGCGTCGAGGATGCTCTTTCTGCTACCCGCGCAGCGGTTGAAGAAGGCATTGTCCCCGGTGGCGGATCGGTTCTGGTTCGTGCAACCGCAGCCATCGACAAGCTGACACTTGAAGGCGATGTTGCGACTGGTGCAGCCATCGTGCGACGTGCACTTGAAGAGCCGGTTAGAGCAATCGCAGTCAACTCTGGTCAGCCTGGTGATGTCATCGTTGCCGGAGCTCGTGAAGCAGAGAAGGATTGGGGCTTCGACGCTGAAGCTGGAATCTGGGGACACATGCTTGAACGTGGCATCGTCGACCCGGCTAAGGTTACACGTGCAGCGGTAGAGAATGCCGCTTCCGTCGCAGCCATGGTCCTCACGACCGAGGCCTTGGTTACCGACATACCGGAGGCCGCGCCTGCGGCTCCCATGCCGGACATGCACGACTTCTAGGCCCTGCCTAGGATTGGCGAAAACGGATACTAAGAGGCCCCTGTCATATGGCAGGGGCCTCTTCTTTTGCACTCACTCCCTCGCACCTACAATGGGTTGCGCCCAATTAGCATAGGAGAGCGAAGTGAAGAACAGCACCGACCGCATCCTCACAACCCACGTAGGCAGCCTGGTTCGTCCCCCTGAGATAGTCGCTGCCATGCGTGCCAAGGCCGACGGCCAACCATTGCCTGATAGTGACTTTGCACCCGCGCTCAAGAATGCGGTAGGCACCATCGTCAAGCACCAAGCGGATATCGGCATTGATCTTCCCAGCGACGGCGAATTCTCTAAAATTAACTTCGCTGGCTACGTGAGCGATCGCCTAAGCGGCTTCGAGAATCGTGAAACTCCAAAAGGAGAGAGCCCCATCAATAACTTCGGGCGTGACCACGCGGCCTTTTCCGATTTCTACTCCGAGTATGACGCTGCGCCTGTATCGGGTGGCAGGATGCGCATTGTCTGTGCATCCCCTATAGAACAAGTCGGCCAAGCGTTGGTTCTGCGCGACATCGATAACCTACGTGCTGCAATCGCCAATGCTGGAATCCAAGAGGCCTTTATCCCTTCCGTGGCTCCAGCTACGGTCGAAGGCCAGCGAACTAACGAGTTCTACTCGACGCAGGAGGAATACCTCTTCGCCATAGCTGACGCCATGCGAGTGGAGTACAAATCCATCGTCGATGCGGGATTCTTACTGCAAATCGACGACCCGCGCATCGTGGCAACCTATGATCTTATGAACCCCGCACCTAGCATCGCCGATTACCGTAAGTTCGCGGAGATGCGAGTCGAGGCCATCAACCATGCCATCGGTGATATCCCTGCTGACCGGATCAGATACCATCTGTGCTGGGGGAGCTGGCACGGCCCCCATTCCACCGATCTGCCATTGAAAGACATCGTGGATATCGTGCTCAAAATTAAAGTAGGTGCTCTTTCGGTGGAGGCCGCTAACGCACGGCATGAACATGAATGGAAAGTCTGGGAGGAAGTCAAACTACCGGCCGATATGCTACTAATCCCCGGGGTTGTTGGCCACGCGGCCAACACAGTGGAGCACCCTGAGCTGGTCGCTCAGCGCCTCACCAACTTCGCCAGCCTTGTGGGGCGTGAGAATGTCATCGCTGGGACAGATTGCGGATTCTCTCAAGGCTCCCTCAATCCGCGCGTTCACGCCAGCATCATGTGGGCCAAGCTCTCCGCGCTCGTCGAAGGAGCGCAAATTGCCAGTAATCGACTCTGGGGCTAAGCCAGACGAGGCTCTTGAATAACGTCCTAGAGCGCGTAGCAGCCGGTCCCCAGGCCCAGAGCAACATGCATGGCGCCGTCGGAACAACAGCGAGTGGTGATGCAGCCCGACTCACCGAGTGGTAACCAAGGACCTAGCCCAGCAGCCTCTGGAACACGGCGTCAGACTTGTATGGCCCTACCACCGCCAAGCGGTAGCTCGGTGCCTTCAGGTACGTGCGAGCCGCTTCAACGACCTGGTTAGTTGTCACTTTGCGTAGCTCCTCAACGATGGTGTCGGGCTCGATGATTTCGTTACGCAGCAATTCCTGGCCCCCCAACCAACTCATCACGGCTCGTGTATCTTCCAGGCGCAGATCAAGTCTTCCGCACGCGTATTCCACCGATCGCGTAAGCTCTTCCGGCGTGACCTCTTCGGCCATTTTTGACATCTCGTCCAGCACAGATTGGATTGTTTCCTCCGCCTTGGCGGTATCCACGCCGCAATACACCATTAGCGCACCGCAATCTCGGTAATGCATGGAACTGGAATGCACTTCATACGCGAGCCCACGACGCTCGCGTATCTCCATGAACAGTCGACTGGTCATGCCGTCACCCATTACGGCGTTCATCATGTCAAACGCGTACCGGTCAGGTGCCATCGCTGATACCCCATCAACGGCTAAACATATATGCGCTTGATCTGTTTTGCGGTTGCCGATACTGATTCGCGTATCACGAGGAGTTGCCTTTACCGGCTCCCAGCCTAAGGGCACGCCGGCCTTCCAGTCCCCCATCTGCTCGTTGACCAGCGCTACAACTTCTTCGTGCGTGTAATTACCGGCTACTGCGATCACCGTGTTATTGGGTACGTACTGCTTCGCATGGTAGTCAATCAGCGCCTGGCGGCTGATTGACCCTACTGATTCTCGGCTTCCCCCGATGTCCCGCCCCAACGCTTGGTCGGGCCACATCGTCTGGTCAATCAAAAGGTCTGCGAATGCGTCAGGTTGGTCGTAAGTCATCGCTAATTCTTCGATGATTACCCCGCGCTCGCGCTCGATCTCGTGGTCGGTGAACAGGGGATGTAAAACCATGTCCGACAAGACATCCAATGCCAACGGGAAGTGAGCGCGGCCTACCTTCGCATAGTAGATGGTCGCCTCGCGGTCAGTGGATGCATTCATGATCCCGCCGACCGACTCGATGGCCCCCGCAATCAACTGCGGCTCAGGGCGCTTCTCCGTGCCCTTGAATAGCACATGCTCTAGGTAATGGGACGCCCCCGCCAGCTCGTCATTTTCGTACCGCGACCCTGCGCCTACGAAGATGCCAACAGAAACCGATCGGGTGTGAGGCATCGTGCTTGAAAGCACACGAAGCCCATTTGCGAAAATAGTACGGTCGTACACAGAGTCTCCTCTGACTAATTGCTTGTAGTCATCCAAGAAGTGAGAACCAAAGAGTGGCTTTTGGACATTCTAAGGCAACAGCGCAAGGAGCGCTTCGCTACTAAGGGGCGCCGCGTACCCTTCGAATGCCAGTCCCTATGAGGTAGAGCCCTGGGGCTGCGAACACGATAGATGACACTATTGCTGTCGCGATTTGGAGCCCATTGGGGTCAGCAGCCAGCTCTGCTGCGACCACATTTTTTGCACCTTCAAGGCTGATGACTAGGGTTACGATTACTCCCACTATCCACATGACCCCTAACAGAACGTAAGCCCACCACCTCATCAACTTCCCTCCGTGTGTCGCACTATTGGGTCGATGGGAATGCCTGAGTTCAGGCCAATCGCCTGCTCGAACAAAGCCGCTGCCGAAAGTAGTGCTGCTTCGTTGGATCGGGGCGCGGTTATCTGCAAACCCACCGGCAGCCCGCTTGCAGTGAAGCCGCAGGGCACTGAGATTGAAGGACAGGCCGTCAACGTCAGCGCGAACGACATGATCAACCAGCTCACGTAATTATCGAATTTCACTCCACCAGCTTCCGTAACGTACGGCTGGTTGATGTCATACGCTGGCAGAAGCACCGCTGGCGAGATTAGCAAATCGTAGCTTTGGAAGAAGACTACCGATCGGTTGTACAACGCACCACGGGCTAACTCGGCACGATTCACCTCTTCGCTAGAAAGCCCTAGCCCTTTCTCGATGTTCCAGGCAATATCAGGCTTCAGCAGATCGTGGTGCGTACGCAGAAGCTTACCGAACTGTGCCGCATACTGAGCGGCCCGCAGCGTCTGGAATATCTCTTCGGCATCGTGTAAGTCGATCGTCGCACCATCCACTGCCGCACCGAAGTCTTTGAATTTTGTGACAGCCTCCTCGCAGATTGACCGCACCTCTGGGTCTACGGGAGCAATGCCCAAGTCGCTCGTGTAAGCAACACGCGTGGGCGCTATTGGGGAGTCCACAGCATCAACGAATGCCTTAGCCGGTATCGCGATGCTTATTGGGTCCGACTCCCATTGGCCAGCTTGGGTGTCCAGGAATAGAGCTAGATCTCCCACTGTGCGCGCCATTGGCCCCTCGACCGATAAATTTGCGAACGGTAGGTCCTTGGGTCCGTGCGGTACGCGGCCTGGAGAGGGACGCATGCCAACCACTGAGCAGAAGCTGGCTGGTATGCGTAGCGAGCCCCCTAAGTCAGAGCCCGTCGCCAACCAAACCTCGCCCGTCGCTAGGGCAACCGCCGACCCACCAGATGACCCCCCGCAAGTCTTGGAGGTATCCCAAGGATTGCGTGTCTTTCCGAAAACTTCGTTGAACGTGTTCGCGCCCGCTCCGAACTCTGGAGTGTTCGACTTCGCAATCACCAACCCTCCTTTGGCTTCGATGTTTTCCACCAAGTAGTCCGAGCGCTCAGGGATGTGGTTCGCGTAGATAAGCGACCCCTTCGTCGAGCGAACACCGGCGACATCCTTGAGGTCCTTGATTGCTAAGGGCAGCCCATAGAGATACCCCCGAGGTAGATCAGACGGCGTACCTTCATCCATCAAGCGCTGTCCATGCTCACGAGCCCGCTCAATTGATAGGGTAGGCAGTGCGTTCACGGCAGGCTCCACCTCCGCAATCCGTTTCGCTGCTGCGTCGACCAATTCCACGGGCGTCACCTCCCGCTTGCGCAAGAGATCTACAACTTGGCGAGCAGTGAGCTTAGTTAATTCGTTCATCGGTCCCACGTTGACCCCCTCCTTCTGATGGCAGTGCTAACAGCCGGTGTCATGGTCCGGACGACCTGACACTGACTCCTGCCCGCTCTTCGGCTAGTAGGAACGTTACTAGATTGTCCCTACCTGCCCAGCCACGATCAATCCCGCGTTGAATCTCCTCGTCGGCCATCTCGGCCATGCCCATCGGCACATTCAGCTCCCGTGCCAGCTCTAGTGCCAGGCTCACGTCCTTATGGGACAGTCCTAAGCTGAACCGAGGGTGATCGAAGTCGCCCTTTAGGACTAGATCAGGGATGTGGTCTGTGAGTACCAACTGCTTCCCGAAAGACGCCTCACATAGCACGTTCAGCATCACTTCGGGATCCACCCCTGCTTTGACTGCGAGAGCCATTCCTTCTTGGATGACAATGCGAGTGGTCATTGAAATCGCGTTGTGCACTAACTTGGCGACCGTCCCCGACCCAACGCCACCCACATGTACGATGCTTCCGCCTAGTATTTCGAGTAATGGGCGAATGCGTTCCACGATTTCTGGGTTGCCGCCGACCATCACGGCCAGCGTTCCCTTGTCTGCACCCTGCACTCCGCCGCTCACTGGTGCGTCAACCACGTGTCCGCCCGCCGCCTCGATGCGTTCCGCTACTCGACGTATTGCCGTTGGCGAGCCCGTAGACAGATCGACGTATATCGCGCCGGGTGCAATACCCCATATCAATCCATCACCGCCAAGTGCAACCGTCTCGACCTCGATAGGGCCAGGCAGAGAGGTGAAGATTACCTCGCTGCTGCTCGCGACCTCGCGTGGCGTCGTCACCCAC
>CALGTL010000042.1 GCA_937901475.1 uncultured Dehalococcoidia bacterium | reverse complement strand
CATGCGCCGCGTCATCGCACGCATGTCCCATGAGATAGTTGAGCGGAATCGTGGTGCCGATGACGTGATGCTTGTCGGCTTGCAGAGACGTGGCGTTCCAATAGCGCAGCGCATAGCTGCTGCCATTGGTGAGTTCGAGCACGTCGACGTTCCGGTCGGCTCCCTCGACATCAACCTTTACCGCGACGACCTGACCAACCGCCCCCAGCTCTTGGTTCGACCAACAGAGTTGCCCATCAACATGGAACGCTTCGTAGTGGTACTAGTTGACGACGTTTTCTATACAGGGCGCACCACTCGAGCAGCACTCAATGCCTTGATGGATCTGGGTCGTCCACGACAAGTACAACTCGCCGTGATGGTTGACCGCGGGCATCGTGAGTTACCTATTCGGGCCGACTACGTAGGTAAAAACGTACCTACTGCTCTCAAAGAAGAAGTACAAGTACGGGTTACTGAATTTGACGGGGTCGAGGAAGTCGTCCTTGTTGAACATGAAGGAGAGGTGCTTGGATGACCACAGGTATGGCGGTCCCCTTAAAAGCAAAGATTTCCGCAATGCCTCGACGGCACGTGCTCGATCTTGACGATTTCAGCAAGGCAGAGATTGAATCAGTCCTAGATTCGGCTGATGCCATGCGCGAAGTACTAGGTAGGGACATTAAGAAAGTTCCAGCGCTGCGCGGCAAAGTAATCCTCACCATCTTCCTGGAGGCCTCGACTCGAACTCGAGTGTCTTTCGAACAAGCTGGGAAAATGCTCAGCGCAGATGTCATAAACATCGCCGGCTCCGGCTCCAGCGCAGAAAAAGGTGAGTCGCTACTGAATACTGCGCTCACTCTTCAAGCCATGCATGCAGACCTCATAATCATCCGCTCGCCACAGTCTGGTGCGCCGTACTTCCTTGCACGTAATCTCGACTCGGTGAGTGTCATAAACGCTGGCGACGGCACGCACGCCCACCCGACACAGGCATTGCTAGATCTGATGACGATGCGTCGGCACATCGGCGATTTAGCAGGCAGCAAAGTGGTAATCATCGGTGACGTACTACACAGCCGCGTAGCCCGTTCGGACATCTACGGTCTAGCGGCAGTTGGAGCCAATGTAGTAATCTCTGGCCCCACTACCATGATTCCATTAGAGATGTTGCGGGGCAGGTCGGAGCATTTTCCCGCTTCGGTAACGATTCAACCAGACCTAGACAAAGCTATCGAGGACGCTGACGTGGTGATGGCGCTCCGCGTCCAAAAGGAGCGTGCTGCAATAGGCATGCTACCCAGCATGCGCGAGTACACCCGTCGATGGCAGGTCACCGATGCACGCCTCGCTCGAGCGAAGACAGGAGCCCTTGTGATGCATCCTGGCCCAATGAACGAAGGGATTGAAATCTCATCGTCCATCGCTCATGGCCCTGCCGCGCAGATCGAAGAACAGGTGACCAACGGAGTCGCTGTCAGAATGGCGTTGCTCTACCAAACGCTCGCAGGTACAGGAGGAGTCGAGCTATGAGTCAAGCGCTTCTCATCAAAGGTGCCAGGCTGATCGATCCGGTAGCGGGCACCGACGCTATTAGCGACCTCTTGGTGGTCGAAGGCAGGATTACCGACCCCACCGCAGCGCCAAACGACGCGCGCATCATCGATGGCAAGGGGCTAGTACTGACGCCCGGCTTTATTGATCTTCATACGCACCTGAGAGAACCCGGCCAAGAGGATAAAGAGTCGATTAAGTCGGGTACGGCTGCCGGAGCTCGTGGCGGGTTCACCACTCTCTGCTGTATGCCCAACACTGAACCCGCAATCGACAATTCCACCGTGGTTGATTTTATCAAGCAGCAAGCCGCTGAGAACGGCAGCGTACGCGTGCTGGCCTTCGGGGCCGTTTCCCGTGGGCGACAAGGCGTAGAACTCACGGATATGGAGGAATTGGCCCGGGCAGGCGTAGTAGGCTTCACCGACGACGGCGCACCCGTAGCTACTGGCCACCTAATGCAAAGCGCTCTCCTCTACGCGAGTCAACTCGGCCTACCCGTCATGGACCACTGTGAGGACTATTCGATTGTCAAAGGACTTGGTATGAACGAAGGTTGGGTATCGGCCCGCCTCGGGTTGGCCGGGTATCCCTCGGCGGCTGAAGAATCCATTGTTGCCCGCGATATTGCACTAAGTGAGCTGACGGGAGGTCATTTCCATGTTGCGCATCTGAGTACCGCTGGCTCAGCAGACCTGGTACGTCAAGCAAAAGCCAAAGGGTTGCGCGTCACGGCTGAGGTCACGCCGCATCACCTCACTCTCAGCGAAGAATGGGTGCTAGGGACACACGGCGATGTGGAAGCAGATGCAGTCGTCACCACTGCTGCCTACGAAACCCGGGCCAAGGTCAGCCCGCCGCTAAGAGCGCTAAGCGATCAGGCCGCGTTGGTTGAAGCGCTACGCGATGGCACCATAGACGCCATCGCCACAGACCACGCTCCGCATACTTACGCCGACAAATCTACTCCGTTCGACGAAGCACCCAATGGGATATCGGCATTAGACACAGCATTCGGCATGCTCATGGGGCTAGTACACGCTGGCCAGATAGACCTCCCGACGCTGGTGCATCGCCTAACGGCTGGACCAGTATCGGTTCTGGGCGAGCGGTTCGCCAATCTAGCAACGCTGGCAGAGGGCACTCCAGCAGATCTCGTTTTGTTAGCACTTGAAGAGGAGTGGCAAGTGGATGCGAGCAAATTCGCATCCAAGGGGCGAAACACGCCATTGGACGGCGACACACTAAGAGGGCGTGTGAAACTGACGATAGCCGGCGGTACAGTCGCCTACGATGGACTCTCGATATGAATGATAAAGCGTACCTGATTCTAAGCGATGGGTCCGTGTTCCCCGGGTATAGCTTCGGTGCGCTCGAGAATCACCAGGAGCAATCATTCGGTGAAGTCGTATTCTGTACGAGTATGACCGGCTACCAAGAAATGCTGACCGACCCATCATTCGCGGGTCAGATTGTCGTTCCAACCTATCCGCTCCAAGGTAACTATGGGGTGAGTGAGGAGAACATTGAATCCAAGCAGATTCAGGTGGCAGGGTTCGTGGTGCGCGATCAATCTGCAACTCCAAGTCACTACGACTCAGAAGGCACTCTCCATCAGTATCTAGCCAGCCAAAGCGTACCGGGGATATGGGGTGTAGACACTCGAGCCATTACCAGGCGTATCCGTTCCACCGGAGTCATGATGGGCGCACTGACCATGGGTGATCCCATTACTACATTGCGCCGGATCAAAGAACTGCCTCTTTACGACAGCGTCAACTTCGTGGAGCGCGTCTCCGTCAACACAGGCTACGCTTGGAATAACGAAGGCTTTCGACGCATCGTCGTCGTGGACTGCGGGGTAAAGTACAACATCCTCCGACTGCTCGCTGCCCGCGATTGCCAGGTAAGCGTGCTACCCGCGACCGCAACCGCCGATGATGTTCTCGCGTTGAATCCGGACGGAGTCGTCTTCTCGCCGGGACCTGGTGACCCCGTGCATAACGGGCTGACTGTCGAGACTGCCAAGGCCATTATCGACCGGGTGCCCACATTGGGGATCTGCCTAGGACACCAGGTCATTGCTCGTGCCATGGGTGCGAACACATACAAGCTGAAGTTTGGTCATCGTGGAGCTAACCACCCGGTTCAAGATTTATCGACGGGCAAGGTCTACATCACTGCCCAAAACCACGGCTACGCGGTCGCTGACGAAGGCCTGCCACCGGAGATTTTGGTCACACACCGCAATCTCCACGACAGTACCATCGAGGGGATAAGGCACAGAGATAGACCGGTACTTACGATCCAATACCACTCTGAAGCCTCTCCAGGGCCTCTCGACAACGAGTACATTTTCGACGAGTTCATCGGCATGCTGAACCCCAAATAGGTGCTCGTGCCTAAGCCACCAAATCAGCAGCAAAGCAATGAAGGATAGAGATTGACGACTGAGAAACCAAAAAAAGTACTCGTAATCGGTAGTGGGCCAATCGTGATCGGCCAAGCTGCCGAATTTGACTACGCCGGTACGCAGGCCTGTAAGTCCCTCCGCGAGGAGGGAGTGAGTGTGGTGTTGATCAACTCCAACCCCGCAACGATCATGACCGACGCGGATATCGCAGACGCTGTATACGTAGAACCGCTCACGGTCCCTGTAATTGAGCAGATTATCGCCAAAGAACGACCCGATGGATTATTGGCAACACTAGGAGGTCAAACCGGCCTGAACCTTGCCGTTGAGCTCCACGAGGCAGGCATACTCGACAAGTACAATGTACGTTTACTAGGTACGCCTATTGCGAGCATCAAGACAGCTGAGGACCGCGACCTATTCAGCCAGTTGCTCATTGAACTAGGTGAACCATCCGCGCCGAGCGAGATAGTGCGCACACTGGAAGAGGCAATGGAGGCGGGCGAGCGCATTGGCTTACCGTTAGTGGTGCGGCCTGCCTACACGCTGGGAGGCACCGGCGGTGGATTCGCCTATACCCAAGAGGAATTGCGCGAGGTCGCGGCGTCAGGCCTAGCCGCGAGTCCGATATCACAGGTGCTACTAGAGCGATCTCTACGCGGTTGGCGCGAGGTTGAGTACGAGGTGATGCGCGACTCTGCGGACACCTGCATCACTATATGCAACATGGAGAATTTTGACGCGATGGGAGTCCATACAGGCGACTCCATCGTGATTGCACCCAGCCAGACCCTCTCGGACAAAGAGTACCAAATGCTCCGCTCCGCAAGCCTGCGTATCATCCGTGCGCTGGGCATTGAAGGTGGATGCAACATCCAATTCGGCCTCGCACCGTCACCAATAGTTGGTGACGGTCTTCCGGGTGGCTCACCGGAGCCCATGTCATACGTGGTCATCGAGGTGAATCCCCGCGTAAGCCGGTCGTCAGCGCTGGCATCGAAAGCCACAGGGTACCCCATTGCTCGAGTGGCAGCGAAAATAGCGGTCGGCAAGAGACTAGACGAGATACCGAACGCTGTGACTCAAAAGACCATGGCAGCATTCGAACCTGCCTTGGACTACTGCGTTATCAAAATTCCCCGCTGGCCCTTCGATAAGTTCAGCACAGGGGATCGCTTGATTGGCACACAGATGAAAGCCACAGGCGAGGTGATGGCGATTGACCGCGGCTTCGAAGCAGCTCTCCAGAAGGCCGTTCGCTCACTGGAAATTAGCGGCCATTCATTACTATGGGAAGAGCCTGAATGGCTGACTCAGCCCGGAATCGCACATCTTCCACTTGCGGAACCAACCGACATTCGCCTATGGGCCATGATGGCTGCATTGCGCCGGGGTATCGACATTCATGAACTATCCCGAATTACTCATGTGGACGCGTGGTTCATCGATGGCCTCGCACGCATCGTCGCTATGGAGCGCAGAATCACTGAGGAAAGCCTTTCTCCCAGCCTGCTATGGCAAGCTAAGCGCCTTGGCATGCCAGACGAAGCTATTGGTCTGCTGACCGCGCGCACGCAAGAGGAAATTCGTGGGCTTCGCCAGGGGCACGGCATCACTCCTGTCTATAAAATGGTTGACACTTGCGCAGCGGAGTTCGAGGCCTTCACTCCATACTTCTATTCCTGCTACGAAGGCCCAAACGGAGAGAATGAGGCCACTCCTTTGCCTTCACCAAGAGCGTTAGTCATCGGCAGTGGCCCCATCCGAATAGGCCAAGGCATCGAATTCGACTACTGCTCAGTACACGCAGCATGGGCACTGGATGACGGTGGGCTGAAGTCCATTATGGTCAATTCGAACCCTGAAACCGTGTCCACTGACTTCGACACATCTGACCGCCTTTACTTCGAACCCCTTGACGAAGAGGCCGTTCGTGACATCATCGAGAATGAGGCATTGGCGGGTTCGGAGGGACTTGATTACCCGGATAGTGTCGTGCAATTCGGGGGGCAGACCGCCATCAATCTAAGCCAAGCGCTAGGCGCGGCTGGACTTCCGATCTTAGGATCCTCTGCCGACGCCATCGATATCGCATCAGACCGAGAACGTTTCGGTGAGCTGATGAATCAGCTAGGAGTGCCTCAGCCTCCAGGAACATCGGTTTCCACGCTTGAAGAAGGGCTACACGCCATCAAAGAGCTGGGCTTCCCGGTCGTCGTTCGCCCAAGCTACGTACTAGGTGGGCGGGCTATGGAGATTGTAGACAACGTCACGGAGTTCGTACGCTATCTAACACGAGCAGTCGAGGCAACGCCCGGGCGCCCCATCCTTGTCGACCGTTACTTCGAAGGACGCGAGGTCGAAGTGGATGCAGTCGTCGACGGTGACCAAGTCTTAATTCCCGGAATAATGGAACACATTGAACGCGCCGGCGTTCACTCCGGTGATTCCATGGCTATCTATCCGCCTGTCAGCCTTACGGATTCAGAACGCGACACGATCGTGGATTACACCACGCGCATCGGGTTAGCGATGGGCGTCCGCGGGCTAATGAACATTCAATATGTGATTACCAAACAGTCCAGGCCATACGGGCTCACAGTCCCCGCAGACCTCGGAAGCAGCTCGGTCTATATTATCGAGGTGAACCCAAGGTCCAGCAGGACGGTGCCGTTCATTTCCAAAGTGACCGGGATACCGGTGATAAAACTCGCCACTCACGTGATGCTCGGTCGCACGCTAATCGAACAGGGCTACAAGGGCGGTCTTCAGCCGGAACCCCCAATGGTAAGCGTAAAAGCACCAGTCTTTTCCATGTCCAAGCTAACGGGTGTTGACACTTACCTAGGGCCTGAGATGAAGTCCACTGGCGAAGTCATGGGTATCGACACGAACCTAGAGGCAGCTGTTGCCAAGGCGCTGATAGCAGCAAGTCTTATGCTGCCACAGTCAGGAAAACTCCTAGTGACTATTGCCGACCGTGACAAGCCGGAGGCAGTGCCATGGCTGAAGACACTAGGTGGTATGGATTACGAACTTTACGCAACAGAGGGCACTGCAACACTAATGCGTGGGCTGGGCCTAAACGTTACCCAAATTAACAAAGCAGACCAAGCGGAGCCGAATGCTTACTCAGTGGTGGTTGACGGTACGGTGGATGCTGTCGTCAACACAGTGGAAGAAGTCGCTGCTGCACGTCGCGACGGGTTCGAAATTAGAAGAGCCGCCACAGAGCGCCGTATTCCCTGTTACACGTCGATGGACACGGTGCGTGCTGCTGTAGAGGCGCTAATCGGGGGCTCGCGCGACTATCATGT
>CALGTL010000041.1 GCA_937901475.1 uncultured Dehalococcoidia bacterium | reverse complement strand
CGACTCACGCCACAGTATGCGCCTATCCGCTGCAAGGTCTGCAAAGCAGGGGGAGTAACACGGGGGTGCGACCTCAATTGGATGCCTTTAAGCTCAATGTTGGGGATATTGTCAATTTGAGCATCTAGGCTTCCGCTGGTCCAGAGATCTTGGTGAAACCAAATTGCGAGAGTTTCTGCCAAAACTGTTCCCACCGCCCGTTTGTTAGAACCATAGCGCGTAATGATAGGATTTGCTTGGCTCCTGGCATCTGCCATTTCATTCCACTGCCGCACATCCGCTGTTTGACTACGATCTTGCATCCAGCTTCAGTCACTCCTGAGCCGATTGGTAAATCCATGGCAACATGTAGACTGTAACCCATCCGATCTTGGTGGTTGCCAAAGTAGCTGATCGCTTGATCCAGTACTTTTGCTCGTGCCCCCTTGGTCACTTCAAGTCGCTCTTTCTCCATTTCTTCTAGCAGTTCCTTAGCGGCTCCATTCTCATGCTTGAGCCGATGACAAGCGTCTTCTAACCAGCTACCCTGTTGGTTCTTGCCTCGTGCCATCGCTTTGGCTGCCCCCGCCAAGTACTCAGCGACATGCCAGAAGTCGACGACTTGCCAAGTGGTCTGCGCTTCCAGCCAAGGCCAATGACTGTGCGCTCCATCGGCAATACCAACCCAACGGGCTTCTGGAAACCTCGTTCTCATCATCTCGATCTCTCCGTCCATCTTTGCAAAGAAGGTCTTCTTACCATATTCAGGTGCTTCCGCCACGTAGGTCGTGTGTAACCGTTCACCTTCATCATCATACAAAGCGATTGTTCCTACCATAACCTCACGATACCCATCGTCACAGAACAGAGCACAAGTGCCATCCACGCCTAAGGAGATCGTCTTCACGCGTTTGCCATAGCCTAGTTCTTCGGGCGTCGGGACGTATTTCCAGTAGTCCTGTTTCTCATCAATGATCGAAGCGACGTCAGCCCCAAGCTTCTGAAGGTAGGAGCGCGCAAATGTCCTCCCGAATTGTCTAAGATCCTTGATCGCAGCGTTGCTATTCATGATACCGAGTTTGAAGGCTGCCTGCTTGGCAAGAAGAGGGGTGGCTGTGTGCACAGATCGTGCAGCAACCTCCAAAGGACAATAAGTCGCGCCACCCCAAGAGCTCTGATAGACGTGACGGGGCACGGAAACAGGGCCATAGGGAGATTGGTAGGTCTTCTCCGCTTGCCCTTTGGAAGTGAGCGTTCGCCCGCCCATCTCGATGGGTGAACCGTCGGTATCAAAACGCTTGAGGCATTCGCCGGAAGCGAGAGCATTCGCATCATTGGAAGCCGTTTGCAGGTTAAGTTCGCTCTCAAGCATTGAAGCACCTGGAGTGAACGTGAACGACACCGTGATTGTGTTGTCAGGATTACGCTGAATGTCAGGAGACATTTGGCGACCCCACATATAGTTGGCCACTTCGCGGGCCGCTGCCTCGTCCCCCTGGCGGATTCCCGCAACCAGTAGGTCCCATTCTTCGCTGTGATCGTCCATGTATCATCGTG
>CALGTL010000040.1 GCA_937901475.1 uncultured Dehalococcoidia bacterium | reverse complement strand
CTCTACATGCTCCCCAGGAATCTCCAATATTTTCCGCAGGATAGACCTAGTGCCCAGGAGCGGCAAACACAGGAGAGCAATTTCAGATTCAGCGATTGGCAGTTTCAACTTCTATGAGTCCCCGCTGTATAACTCGTCTGATTGATCGCATACAGAAGCCGGTCTTCATAGCCTGAGAGCGCACAGCAGGAGGCCAATGCCGAGTCTCCGTAGTAATTCGTCCTCAAGCGAAAATCCCAGTCCCAGCATTTGGCCCGTGCCGCAATACTGGTATCGAGAAGTATTTTCCGCAAGCCCTCTAAATAAAGCTTCCGGACCTTCTATGCAATCCTATCGCTGACCGATCGCCATTTAGAAGGTCTCTCAAGTGAGTACGTCAGAAAGTAGCCGTTCCTCACTGAGAGATGCGCATTGGCCTGGTGCTCTGTCGTGCGTTCCAGAATAGGTACTGGTTGGCATAGCCAGCGTCCGCTCCCCATTTACCCCAGGCCCACTCACGCGAGTCTTCATAGCTGATGTTCGCAGGAAGAGAGTAGAGATCGGTAAGCACCTTGCGCACCCAGCGGTCAGCGGGAAACGCCTCAAGGCGATCCAGTGAGAACAACATCGCGCAATCCGCAATTTTCTCACCCACGCCTTTCAGTTCTGTAAGTTGACGTAGCACATCGTTGTAGGGCGCGCCGCGGAGATGATTAAGCGGAAGTCTGCCCGTGGCCACCGCCTCCGCAGCGCCCGTAAGGTAAGGGGCGCGGAACCCACACCCAAGCTCGCGCAATCGCAACTCACCAGCCTCAGCGAGCGCCTCTGCGCTCGCAAATGTATGACGCTTGATATCGTCTAATTGAACCTCATCGCCGAACGTGTCCGACAGCAACTCCACAGTCTTTGAGATACGGGGAATATTCGATGTCGACGACAAAATGAAGCCTGCCAAAGTCTCCCATGGTTCCTGCCGCATCAAGCGCAACCCTGGGTAATTGTCGAACGCCTGACGCAAGTGTGGGTCACTACCAAGTCGCGCGTGCAAACTTGGTAGGTCGTCATCCAAGCGTAGGTAAGCAACGATGAACTCTGCCAACTCAGCGGCCGGGGTCGTGGAGGTCTCAATGATCAACCCTTGGTTCCTCATACTCAAACGTACTAGATCCCGACCAACCACTCCATTCCAGGAACCACAATCGTCCACACGCCAGCGGAAGCACTGGCCACATGCCAATGTACTCGCCAAATCGAGGGGTTGCGCCACCTGGGATATTGGCAGGACAAATGGAGTCTTCACAGGCCAAGCTCCTGAGGTCCCGGTTGGTGCAACCAATCCCTTACTCCCTTCATCACCTCTGCCAAGGGAGCTCTCAGAATCGTGGCAGGCGGCACCGAATCAAGAAAGGCCTTGCCATATGGCTTAGACGTAACTCGGCTATCTAGCACCACCACTGCACCGTGATCATCCTTGTTGCGAATCAGCCGCCCAAAACCTTGTCTGAATCTCAGAACCGCCTGCGGTACCGCGTACTGGATAAACGGCGACTCATAGAGTCCTGATCGCGCTGCAAACACGGGCTCTGTAGGGACGTTAAATGGCAACCGCGCCACTACCAAAACCTTCATCGCATTGTTAGAGATATCGACTCCCTCCCAGAAACTGGCGGTGCCCAAAAGCACTGCCTTCGGATTCTCTTGAAAGCGAGATATCAACTGCTGCGGAGTCCCATCCTCACTTTGTGCAAGCACTAGGATGCCTCGCCCTGGCAGTATTCGACGCAATGCTGCTGCCGTGCCGCGTACCCCTGCGTGCGACGTGAACAACGCCAAAGTCCTGCCGCCGGCCTCTAACGCAAGCTGCGCCACGATGTCCGCGACTGCTTCTGGATAGCCGCGCTCGCTGGGTTCTGGCACATCCGTGGGCAGCGCAAGCAACGCCGCGCGACGATAATCGAACGGAGACCCTAGGCATAGTTGCTCGCTATCCTCGATCCCCAACCGTTCGCGAACATGTTTAAACTCACCTCTCACCGCTAGCGTAGCGCTGGTGAGTATTACCGATTTTTTCTGGCCAAATAGTTCATCCTGCAAGCGAGAAGCCACTTCCAGCGGTGCAGCATTCATCGACAGCGGCCCATTCCCTCGGCCGAGCCAGTACACAACCATTGAGTCGGGATTGGAGATGAACCCCATCACTCTAGTCCTTGTGTCGCTCTGGTCAGCCGACCAATCTGCCATCTGTCCCTTCAAGTCAGCAAGCCCGGGTACCCGTTCAGCAGGCAGGTGCTCCATGGTCCGCCACACCGCATCTGCCCGGTTCGACGCATCTCCAGCTGCTTGCTCGAAATCGTCCCAGGCTATCTCTATCTCTGACCAAGCTGGTTGCGTGCGCAGCCCTGGTGTAATGCGTAACTCACCATCGTCACCGCCTTCCTGATGTGTCTTCGAAAAGGCAACCATTCCCGCCATCAGCTTAGCCCATCGCTCGCGCATTTCCCGGAGCGAGCCTTGCATATCATCCATCTGCGCTTGTGCGTCGTCACGTTGCCCCTGTTCGAGAGGGCTCACTTTAAGTGCGTTTCCCAGGCTGTGGGCCATACTTCCGAGCCGTTCGCCTAAGTCCTCCATCGTCGTCTGTGACACTCTGAACCCGAATTGGCGTGTGGCCTCTTCTTCCAGGTTGTGTGCCTCGTCCACGATCAAGTAATCGAACTCGGGCAGCACGGTGCCGTCCACCTGCATGTTGGAGAGCAACAGCGCGTGATTCACCACCAACAGATGCGCCGCATTCGCCTCGTCGCGCGCATGGCGATAGAAGCATGCCCCTTCTCGAGCGCCAACGCATGTTCCGAAGTTCGACGCGTTCATACGGTTCCACGTATCCAGGTCACTGCCGCGCAGCGATAGTTCGGCCCGGTCCCCGGTATGTGTTTGCCGCAACCAACCTAATGTCTTAGACATTGTCCCCGCATCTTCAGGCGTCAGCAGGTCGCTATTGGCGAGCCCCTCCCAACGACGTATACAAAGGTAGTTCGCCTTGCCCTTCAGTTGCGTGTAATAGAACTTAGACAGATCCAATCCACCCACGGCAGCCAGCGCTTCAACCAGAGCTGGAATATCTTTTGTAATGAGTTGTTCTTGAAGGTTTATAGTGTTCGTTGAGACCACTACCCGCACGTTGTTCCGAGCCGCGAACAAGATAGCCGGCAGCAAATAGGCCACTGACTTACCAATGCCCGTCCCGCCCTCAACCACCAAGTGATGGCCCTCCCCAGCGTTGCCAAGCGAAGCCAATGCTTGGGTGACAGCTCGCGCCATCGCAATCTGTTCCAATCGCGGTTGATAACGAGGAAAGTGCTCTGCCAAAGGGCCATTGGTGGCCAACAGCCGAGTGATTTCGTCCGGGTCAATCACCTGCTGAGATTTGGAAGGGGACCCGATGGGTTTCGGCCGTTCTAATCTACGAGCAATTTCACCCGAGTCGATGCCACCTATTGGCCCTTGGTCTGTGGACGTTGGTGCTTCAGCGAGTGCCGCCAGCAGTTCGGCTAACGGGTTGCGAGCGCGTCCCATAAGATCTGCCTGGCGGCGCATCACCGCCACAGGTTGTGCTCGCACGAGCGCCACCAGCGCGTCATACACGTGCCATATCGCCTGTGCCTGCGCTGCGGTGCTCTCGTTCTCAGGTTCGTCAACTTCGAGATGGTGCGCCAGCGAGGACAACGTCGCGGCACCACCTCCGGGCACCACCAAAGACGCCATCTCACCGAGGTCCCACCAGCCATTACCCAGAGCGACCCCAGCCTCAGCCAAAAGCCCAGCCGCAGTACTCAAATCATAGCCAACAATAGGTGCATCACCAACGAAATTCGGCAAAGCCGATACCAATTCAGTTAGTGCCACCTCAGCCGTATCAATTACCGCATGGGCATGGAATTTAACAAGCGCCACGGATCGAAGCACGCCGTCGCCCTGATTCGCTGCGTCGATATCTACGGCCAACGCCACTACGGGTGAATCCAAAGGGTGAACGCGCAGCAGGCGCATGTTGAAAGGCTCAGTCAATGCCTTCTCACACTACCCGAGCGACCGCTCCGCGCACAAGCACTGCCCGGCCCATCTACATTCGACTAGCAACAAAAGCGAGCCATTCCTAGGTTTTGAGCACTGTCTCAAAAAACAGATCTTCGACTGCCATCTTCCGAGGGATCAAGCCCTGGTCATATTCGTACGCTATGAATCGTTCCAGGTTCGCGCGATTGGCCGCAACACCATACGGCCACGGGTCGCTACCCAACAACTCGCGCTCTTCTTCCAAGTGGTGTCGCCCCCAAGCGAGTCGGCCCCAATTGGGATCGTCCATGTAGTGCGTCCAGACGCGCTTTGCCTCCTCGAACGTCTCGTACAAGTTGCCCGCGAGCCAGCCGTTGGCCTCCGCAATATCCTTCTTGATAGCAAGGACATGCATGATCGGGTAGAAGCCGTTCTTCTTGAAGTAGCTCACCTCCTCTGCGCGTGGGTCGTCAAACAATCGCTTGACTTGCGGTGCACCGTCTAGGTAAGGCTGAGGCGGCCGTGGCGACAGGTACGCTGACACCTCACCTGACACTAGTGCTGCCCCAAGTTTTTTGCCCGCCTCCAAACGCTCAATCTTCACGCCGGCGGGAGGGTCGAATGCCACTGGCTCATCCGCTGTCGTCACCCACGTCGGACCATCCAGTGGCACATCGTACTCGTAGCCCAAGTCGCCCTTCGCTAGGATAGACAGCGTTGTTTGGAATGAACGCAGCGCCACGCGCTTACCGACTAGGTCTATCGGCTTTTCGATACCAGCCTCCACATTCACGTACATCTGCGATTGACTGAACAAGCGACGAGGGAACACAGGAATCGCCGTTAATTCCGCATCGCGAGCCTTTGCCATAATGTACGAGCCCAACGACAGCTCGCAGGCATCCCACTCGCGGTGCGCCAGCATACGTTCGTGCCGTCCGCCAGCCTCGCCGCTCTGCGTTACGAACTGCACTTGGATGTCGAGTCCATTCGGCCGCAGCGAGCCATCGATGAATGGCATATGCCGGTCGTAATGTTCCAACGCCATGGATAATCGTAATTCGTTCGCCATCTCTTAGTCCTCCAATTTAACCCTAAGCATCAGTGCCTAACGTCAGGATAAAAGCTCTCTCAGCGTTCTCCAAATTTCACGATTCGTTGCGCTTGCACTAATCCATCGAAGTGCGCAGCGCCGCGCCGTGAATTACGCTACCTCGAATCCAGAATGGCTCGTCGGTAGCCATTTCACGCACGCGCCAATCGCGATGAATACACCCGTAAGGTGTTCTTCACGATGCCTTATTCCAAGTATGCAATCGCTTCAATTTCCAACATAAACTCCGGCCGGGCCAGCCCGCTGATCAACACTAGGGTGCTCGTCGGGGGCTTGTCACCAAACCGTCCTGCCCGTGCCGCGCGAATCGCATCCATGTTCTCCGGGCCAACCACGTACACCGTCGTCTTCACGATATTAGCCAATGTGCCGCCCGCCGACCGCATAGCAATTTCAAGGTTTTTGTACACCTGTTCCACCTGAGCTACGGGGTCGCCAGCGCCAACTACATTCCCTTCTGCGTCAGACGCCGTCTGTCCGGCAATCTGGATCCATGGTCCCACTTTAACCACATGTGTGTATCGGTTACCGTTAGGAGAGCTCCCCTCCGGTTGAATGTGCTCTACCTTTGCCATCTTTACCTCCTAGTCAGCTGTTCTCTGATCGCTCGATTGTTCCTTCGAAGATGCTTTCCCGCAAAAGCACAGAGAGGAGGGCACGCCTACTAAACAACGGCCAGGCTATTGCCCAATTCCATCGCTCTTGCGGGCTACGCGTAGAGCCATTTCGTACGCTACCGTCTCGCCCTCTTCTCGCCTTACCACCGTCCATATCCCCCGTCATCGGGCCTCTAGGTAACCGCCAGACCCTCATTTGACCATGGTCCCAGCAGCCGCGCCAAGTGCGCTTCGTAACCCGCGTCCGTCATGCATTTTGCAATCTCGTCACCAATCGCCTCATCATCCACCAAGGTGAACATTGAAGGACCAGCCCCGGCGAGCAGCGTCGCACTCGCCTCTGTTGCATCGAAGGTAGTACGCGCCATTTCGTATGACTCGTACGCCGAAGCCGCCACCGCTGCAAACGTGTTCCGCATAGCGTTTCCAATCGGAGATTGCTTCAAGATACGGAACACAAGAGAGCCAGTGCTCGATCCATCGCTATAGTGTTCCGGTTTCAAGAAGCCATACAGCCGCGCTGTCTTCGCCGCGTCCGCAGGCTCATACGGTGTCACTACGACCGCGTACTTTTCCACTGGCAAAGGCAGTAACTCCAGCACATCGCCACGACCACTACCAACAGCGGTCCCACCGCGCAAGAAGAATGGCACATCCGCGCCCAGTGAAGCCGCAATTCGGTCGATTAAGGTTAGGTCGCAATCGATTCCCCAAAGCATTCTCAGGCCTTGCAGCGTCGCGGCTGCATCACTGCTACCGCCGCCCAAACCTGCCGCGACAGGAATCCGCTTACGCAGCGTAATGGCAGCGCCCGTACTGACCCCCAGCGCCTCGCGAAGCGCGTTAGCTGCTCGCACCACCAGGTTACCTTCAACCGGAACCACTCCCTCAGGCTCTACAGTCAGCGAAATCTCTGGCGCCTCCTTGATCTCAAGCAAATCAGCCAGATCGATTGCCTGTAGAACCGTTCGTACCTCATGGAACCCATCGTCCCGCCGCCCAATCACGTCGAACGACAGGTTTATCTTGGCGGGAGCCAGTAATCGAATCACGCCTCGCCTAAACCCTGGGCCATTTCGACAAGCTGCGTAGCTCTTGCGGTGGAGTCATATGGCGCCCGCCCATCGTAAACGATACCTCTGCCACAAAAAGTGCACCATGAGAGTCCACTGCTATGCCATGGGGCGCAACGAATTCCCCCGAGCCGCTGCCTTCTTGCGACGCCCCGAAACGTGCCTGCAATTTACCATTAAGGTCGTAAACACCCACTCGGTGCCCCATATTC
>CALGTL010000039.1 GCA_937901475.1 uncultured Dehalococcoidia bacterium | reverse complement strand
CGGCGAGTTTCTTCAAGCTCTGCCACCACCCAGGGGAGCGTGAGCTTAAGGGCGTCGGTCTCGACCAGCTGTTCATAGGCATACTGCTTAGCCTTAACCCAGGCTTCATACATGCTGGTGGCCGCCCATGGATTGGCTTCGTAGATCTCTTTCCTAAAAACGATAGTGTGCATGATGGGAAATATCCCGGTGCGTCCGAAGTAATCCTTCTCGGCTTGCCGGTAATCAGGGAATAACCTGCGCACAGGCGAAGGGTCATAGTTCATGCAGTGGGGTGCATTGGGTGAAATGATTGCATCTATTTCACCGCTCTCCAGCATCGGGCCCATGTCCTGCTCCAGTGGCATTCGGTGGAGCACGACCTTGTCCAGGTCAAAGTCGATGCGGGAAGGGCGTTGCAGCCCATCCTGAGTGCCACTGAACCACTCAATGCTCTCTGGGTGAATTCCATACTCATGGAGAAGCATCCCGCGGGCAAATACTGCGGCAGTCATCGAGTATTCAGGAACTCCAATTTTCTTGCCTGCTAGGTCCTTTGGTTCATCGATGCCCGCGTTGACGTTGACGTAAATACAAGAGTGCCTAAACAGCCGTGATGGGAAAACAGGGATGGCGATGAACTTGTCGTCACCGCGTGCTCTGAGCATGGTGTAGTTGGCGAAAGACAATTCAGAGACATCAAATTCTTGGTGCCTAAGCATGCGAAAGAAAGTTTCGCTTGGGCGGGAAATAACAGGAGTAATTTCGATGCCTTCAGGCTGGATGCTGCCGTCGAGTAGTGGACGAGCTCGATCATAATCCCAACAAGCCATTGTTAAGCGCAATCTGCCCATGGTGTCTCCCGGGTTTTATAGTCAGAAATGCCGATCGAAAGCGCCATTGGCATTCCGGTACGTGGGAATATTATCGGTATCGGGGGTATCGCGTCACGTGCAGGAGGGTTCCGTAACGTCCGGTTTCAGCTTGTGCCAGAATTTCACAAGCGCGACGCGGGGGCTACTGGAGCGTAATCGAAACTCCGATCCAAGCAAGGGGTATACTCCGGTTTGGTACGTCCTCGCAAAATCCTGTCTCTTTCCCCGCTACAGTGCTCGCACTTTCCCATGTCAGGTGAATGCCGTGCAATCTCGCTCTAACCCAACACTCAGTCCTCGGGCCGAACTTCGTGCAACAACCTTGGTATACCTAGCAGGGTTTACTTATCACATCGGATTGAGCGGGACGTTGATTCTAGTGCCGTTTTATGCGTTGCATCTGGGCTTTGATTTAGATGCGCTTGGGGTCATTATCGCCTCTCAAGCTGTACTCGGATTATTCCTTCGCTTATTTGCAGGTGCCATCTCTGATAGGTTTGGAGAGCGATGGGTTCTTCTTGTTAGCTTCGCAGCAACGGTCGTTGGAGCAGCGGTCATTGGCGCCTCAAGCACTTTTTGGCCATTGATTTTAGGCCAGACTTTTTTGGGAATTTCGCGAGCCACTTATTGGACCGCGACGCAATCTTATTGCAGCAGAATTAGCCCAGCGAACTCTGGAACCATTCTCGGCCGAATGAGTAGCTCGCGAACAGCTGGCGATGTGATTGGAGCTGTTTTTGTTGGTTTCATAATCGGCAGCATGGGATACGCTTCCGCTTGGATGACCATCGTTGCACTAGGTAGCGTTGGGTTGGTAGGGTCTCTCGCGCTACCCGTGCTTCCGCGCAAGGATGCATTACGAGGGTTCAAACAAGCCTTAGCGCCCATTCCTTCATTGGCACGTAGCCCTAGTATGGCGATGGCCGGGGTGACCTCTTTCGTAGCCTCAGCGTCGATGATTATTGCGGTAATCCTGCTGGTGCCATACCTGCGTGAATTGGGATACGGCGAGTTTGAGGTGGGTACCCTCCGGACATACGGTTCAATGGGGAGCGTGGGGATTGGGATTATCTTCGGCCGAATCGTTGCCAAAACTGGGCAAACAACGCTTTACACACTAACGTTGGGCGCTACCGGAATAATCATGTTTGCTTTCCCGATTTTTGGTACAGCGATCCCCATAATACTGATGCTCAGCTACGGAATACTTTATGGGATTCTCAGTCCTCTTTACCCATTAACCGCATCGACTTACAGCCCGCAGGAGCAGCGGGGAGTAGCCATGGCCTACGTTGGTTTGTACTGGGGCGTTGCGCAAATAGCCGTGCCGGCAAGCTTTGGAGTAATCGCAGCTAATGTTGGGCTTCGGGATTCTTTTTGGTTCGCTGGTTTTATGTTTATTAGTTTCGCCTTGGCGATGCCAATCTTGTTCCGACTGTTAACGAATAACTACCGCCCGCCCACATCTACCGAATCGTCGAGGGCTGCCTAACTAAGTGGACGTAGCACGAGCTCCTCTTGGTCCACTTCGACCGCGTATACGCGAGCCCTGATGTTTAGTTGATTCAGGCATTGCCCTTTAGTCAACTCAAAGATGTAGCCGTGAATTGGGCACTTGATATGCTTCCCAAACATAAGCCCTTCCCCTAAGTCTCCATCTTCGTGTGGGCACCACCGGTCGATTGCACGGTATCCGCCTTCTTCTGACACGACAACAATGTCTCGATCGTCAATCGCCAGCGTAGCAATGCCGTCCTTTAGAAGTTCGCTGGGAATCGGCACTCTTATTATTTGATCTTGCTCATTCATTGAGTCTCTCGAACCGCCTTTTTCATCATGCTCTTTGCAGTAAACGAAGCACAGAATCTCGTTCCATTGAGGACATAAGCCACCCGGGAGGTACGGAAAACCTGCTTTCCAAGAGCAGGTCGTAAATGGCATTGGCGGCTTGCCGTGCGGGGATTCCAGTCTCCACTAATGCCTGTTTGTAGCATGCCTGAATTGAAGCTCCATCGTCCCAATCAGTGTGCCCAGCAGCCTTGGCCAGCAAATGCGCGAATTCAACCTGCTCCTGATCCAGAACACCAGCATCTAGTTCGCTATCAAATCGAGGTGCAAACGACCAATTCCCTTGTGCCAATCCTGGAGCTTCATCGCTTTCTATGATTTCACCATCCATCACACACCATCGAGGCACGATCATTGACTCCCCGTGGCGAGTTTCGCCTTTTGTATCTCGGAAAATATGGTCACCGACTTCTATGTCAAATACGGTGACGCGCGCTGGGAGTCCGAGCGCTATTCTGCCAATCCGATGGTCAAGCCCGACAACTTTTGCGGGTCGAATAGTTACTCTCTCGATGATATCTTTCAGTGGGTATCCGTGATTCAGGAAAATGGACATCACATGCGCCAAGGAGCGGCACGGACCCGTTACATTTACGCCTTGCAGGTCCGAGCTGATGACATCGGTCACAATTCCTTGGGCCATCAGAGTGTCAAATGCCTTGAATGAGAAATTAAGTCCACCGTACCCGACGTCGGTAGCTACGCCGCGTTTAATTGCAGCTGTCACTTCTGGGAGAACCTTCTCTTCATCATCAAGTATGTTGCCCCAGTTCCCGGTGTAGACGTGAGTAAAGCAATCTCCTGCACCTAGGGTATCCATAGCCTCTCTTGTGAAGCGAATGCCCGGTGGTTGACGGATGTCACCGATGTGTAGGTAGAGAGGCAATCCAGCCTTCTGACAGATTGCCCAGGCATCTTGGACCCTATGGAATCCGTTGTAGGTATGTATTCCAGATTTGATGGCACGGATATGGTCCCGATTAGCAGCGACGAGCTCGCTGAATTGCTCGATTGGGACTTCTTTGTTGGTGTGCGCTCGATTTCCGAGGTCTTCGCGGGTCCCCAGGAGAATCCCTACTGGCTGATCACTTAGGAAGGAGTAGACCTCGGTCCGGCATTGGCCAGCCCAGTAGTCACGATAATCTTCGTACGTCCACACGCCAGCACCACCAGCGTCGACCATTGTCGTTACCCCATGCAACACGCCAATAGTGTCTGGGTCCGAAAAGGCGAGGTTGCTATAAACATGAACATGCATGTCGAACCAGCCTGCGCTGAGGTATTTCCCAGCAGCGTCAACTACATGTTCAGCACTGGCTGGGTCAATGCTGTCCCCAATAGCTGCGAATTTACCATCTTTTATACCGATGCGTGTCACACCGTCGATGCCACTCGCGGAGTCCAGCACGTGAGCACCAGTGATGACTAGGTCGTATTCCATCGTTCGTCTCCTGCCCTGATTGCCTTAGCCTATTGAAGTCCATTTTGGGAAATCAAATATAGATTACTGAAGAGAGCGGAGTAGAAATATGTCCTCTTCCTTGATCGTATTGTTCTTGAAAGGACCACCGGTGCCAGGGTAACCAGGGTAATGGGCCATTTCCGTGGGGAGCCATATAATATCTTTTTCCTCACGATGAACATTAATTGGGTCACCACCTTCGGCGACTATACGCATCTGTTCCTCAAGCATATTCCGGAACATGATAATCCCCACATCAGTGACGCCTAGTGCTTCCGTAGAGCGGTCCATTATGTCGCCCTGGATTACCCAGGCGAGTTGATCTTGGCCAACAACATAGTCGTCCTTGATACGGCCATTCTCAAAATACAGCGGGCGCTCCTCGAAAGGAATCACGTCCTGCTTAGGAGCACTTTCTCCCTCAGGCGGCACGATGACTGTATACAGAAGGTGCCGTGTTGTGGTGTCGTCAATAGGGACGCGGCACTGGAACTCGAACCAATTCTCTTGCCCTACACGAAGCGTGTAAGGGAAAAGAATGGGGTGGCCGATTCGCCACCATTCTGAGTCTTCTGTTTCCCCTTCAATCAAGCGGCGTTTGATGATGCCATATTCGAATTTATCGAAGCCTATTTTGAGGTGTGCCGCTCCGCGCATACTGGAAATGCGATCGAAGTCCTCGATAGTGAGGCTTTCCGCAAGCATAGGGTCTAAATTATCTGCGCTCTCCTCCTTGGGCTTCATCGCTCCCTTGGAGGCGCGCCACATTCCGTAGTAGCGGTGAAGCCATTGGAAATGGACAGGGTCCAGCGAGTTTTCATGGCATTGGAGCCAGTTACACGGAAGAGTGATTGCATAAACGCTGCGATGAACGTTCTCCCACATGAAAATATCCCATTTAGGTAGCACTGGTACGGGCTGCGGGCCCATGTAAACGAAGATTAGCCCTGCCATTTCTTGAACAGGGTAGGCCTTCATTTTGACCTTGTCCTTGAAACGGCTGCCAGCGGGCTCAGACGGCTGATCCACACAGGCTCCTGTTTCGTCAAACAACCAACCGTGGTAGGCACAGCGGATACCCTCAGGTTCGGGAACTCCATACGATAGGTTGGCCTTGCGGTGCGGGCATGAAGGCTCAATGCAGCCCACCTTGCCTGTAGTACTTCTGAACAACACTAAATCTTCGCCCAAGAGGCGAATCTCTTTTGTCGGGTTTTCCTCGTCAAGCTCTGAGCTTGCTGCGATGGGGTGCCAATAGCGGCGCATCAATTCCCCCATGGGGGTACCCGGGCCAACTTTTGTTAGGCGTTCATTCTGTTCTACGGTAATCATGCGTGAGCGCTCCTTACGGCAATTATTGGCAGTTTACTACGGAAGGTCATCGATTT
>CALGTL010000038.1 GCA_937901475.1 uncultured Dehalococcoidia bacterium | reverse complement strand
CGAAAGCGCGTTTTCCTGGCCAGTCAATGTCTCTTATAGTCTGCTTCGCCATTTCCTTCTTCGTTCTCCCTTGGGCTAACGCTGGCCGTGGATAAGGCCTTCAGAAATTTGCCTCCAACGTGCCCTAACCTCTGGCAGTTGAGTTATTTGATTGATCTTCCCATGTATGTCATCGGTTAACTCAGCGATTCGCTCAAGGGACCGTTCACGAGCACCCGCGCTCGCCAGAACACCAGCGAGATGTTCGACATCGCTCGCTTCCATGACTCGCTTGAAGTAGATGCCGCCAATTTCACGCTTCTGCGCGAGCGTACCTGACTCCAACACATGGACTACAGGATGCAATTTACTCTTATTGAGAACTCGGCCCTCAGGTTTAGTGCTTCTTTCCCAGAGAGTGGAGATATCTTGGTAAACTTGCGCAGCCTCACCGATGCTCGCGCCGAGATCCCAAAGCGCTTCCACGGTGGAGTTTTCACTCCCTGCAATCCGAGCACCGAGGGATAAAGCCCCCCCTAGCAATGCCCCTTGCTTCGAACGAACCATCGTTGAATATTGAGCTGTAGTGATGTCCACTCGCTCTTGGTAGGTAAGCTCAATGTACTGACCTTCGTAGTATTTTAATGCTAAATCATCCAGAGTGCTTATCGCCGCTAGAGTCGATTCCGGGGAATGTCCCTGTCTCTGGATTTGGAGCAAGGCTAGCCTCGCCAGCGCATGTAAACCATCGCCAACGTTGATTGCCTGCGCGGGACCCCAAACCCACCAAACGGCAGGGGTTTCGTCACTTCCTGCCTCGCCCGACTGCATTTGCTCATGAACGATTACCGATTCACTGAATAATTCGATTGCTGCGCCTGCATAAGCGGCTGCGGTAGTTGCGCCAATGGTTACGGATGCTGCTTCGGCGGATAAGCTCCCAAGCGTGCGTTGCGCGGGTTCCGTTGGGTATTCAAGCCCATCACGATCAACCCAGCCAAGTTGGTACTGCATCATTCGATATAGGGGTAACCCGCTAACAGATGCGCGCTCAACGTGCTCGCGCAGAGCACCATCGACCATGGTGCGGTATTCGCTTAGCGGCTCTATCGAATCCCACGAATTGGCCATAATAGTTACATCCTCTCTGCGCCCGAGACGAAAGGCCCAGATGCCGGCTCAGCAATTGAGCAAACGGTACGTAATTCTTCGATACTTATGCTTCCTTGCCGGAGAACTCGAGGCACAGAGGTGGTTACGTCGATAATGGTGGATGGCTCACCCAATGGAGACGGACCGCCGTCAAGCACCAAGCTCAGCCTGCTCCCAAGCTGGCGTTGGACCTCGGCGGCACTCGTCGGGTTAACTCCGCCGTGCTTGTTAGCGCTGGTTCCCGTGATAGGGGCACCACACGCAGATATGAGCGACTGCGGACATGGATGATCTGGCAATCGCACGGCGACTGTATCCCCGCCCCCTGTGACGTTTAACGGCAGCTCAGGGTGACGCTTCATGACTAGCGTGAGCGCACCAGGCCAGAACTTTTTAGCTAGAGCCATCGCTTCATCAGAGACATCAGCGGCAACCTCGCGCAATTGGGTTTCAGATGCCACTAGTACTGGTAGCGCTTGGTCACGCTTTCGGCCTTTTATAATAAAAACTGTTGATACCGCACTGCGATTGAAAACGACTGCGCCTAGTCCATATACGGTATCGGTTGGATAGGCAATGACACCGCTCTCACGCAAGAGAATTGAAGCGACAGAGCGATTGTTGGTATTGTCGGGTACTAGGGGCATCATGAACCCGATTTCTGTTCGTGCTGGGGAGTAGGGCCTGGCAGGTAGATTGTAGCACTGGAGCGTGCCTTCTCACTCAAGCGGCGTGGGCATAATCATAGATGTTTTTATCATTTATTTTGCGAGTGTAAAGGCTTGCTTGAGAGGCGCCTTTAGCTGGGCTACACTCCGGCAACCCCTATTGACAGGATGTACCATGCCGGAAGAACAGGAAACAACTCCCACCGACCCGCCCAATCGAGTCTCAACTACAGGCGATGTTGAGGTCTCCCAATACCTTGGTATTGCTAGCGAAGAAGTCCGCCGCGTGGCAGGTTCGCCTGAGCGTGCTGCCACTGGCTCGAATGTACCGCCGAGGCGGGATACTATCGCCATCATCGATTTTGGTTCGCAGTACAGTAGGCTCATCGCTCGTCGTGTTCGCGAACTCAATGTCTATTGCGAGATTCTCCCGCCAGATGCCAAGCGTGAAGCTATTAGTGAAATGAACCTGGCCGGAGTAATTCTCTCGGGCGGGCCTTCCAGCGTTTACGAGGTAGGGTCCCCGACTGCACCTGGTTGGGTGTTTGATGTTGGCGTCCCTGTTCTTGGTATTTGCTATGGGATGCAGCTGATCGCTCATCAACTTGGAGGGCATGTCGCGCAGTCGACCGAACGTGAATACGGATTTGCAGTGCTACATAGGAACGACCATTCGGTTCTGCTAGACGGCCTAGAGGATGAACTACCCGTCTGGATGAGTCACGGTGACAGGATTGATGCCCTTCCTCCGGGGTTTCGGTCAATCGCATTTAGCGAGAACTCCCCAATCGCGGCGATGGCCAACGACGAAGGGATTTACGGTATTCAGTTTCACCCAGAGGTCGCGCACACTCCACAGGGAACGGAAATGCTCCGGAACTTCACCTACAAGGCATGCGGGCTCGATGGCTCTTGGACGCCAAACAATTTCGTTGCGGAATCAATAGCGCGTATTCGTGAGCATGTAGGAAAAGGGAAAGTGATATGCGCGCTTTCTGGCGGCGTTGATTCTGCAGTTACCGCAAAGCTTGTACATGAAGCGATAGGTGACCAACTCACCTGTATTTTCGTGAATAATGGGCTGTTGCGGCGCGAAGAGCCTGAACGTGTTCGTGAGGTCTTTGAAAAAAATTTGGGCCTCAACTTAATTTATGTCGACGCAACGGAGCGCTTTATGACAGCGCTAGCTGGAGTTTCAGACCCAGAGCAAAAGCGGAAAATCATCGGGAACGAATTCATTAACGTTTTCGAGGAAGAAGCAGGCATCATGGGACAGGTAGATTTCCTTGCCCAAGGCACGCTTTACCCGGATGTCATCGAGAGCCAGACGAGTGAAAGCACGGCAGCTCACAAGATCAAAACCCACCATAACGTAGGAGGGTTGCCCGAGCGCATGCGCATGGAACTTGTAGAACCATTGCGCTACCTATTCAAGGACGAAGTTCGACTTGCCGGTGCTGAACTTGGACTCCCTCCTCAAATTCTGAATCGTCAGCCCTTTCCCGGACCAGGTCTGGCCATCAGGGTAATAGGCGAGATCACTTGGGATAAGCTAGAGACGTTGCGAGCTGCAGATTGGATTGTCATGGACGAGATCAAAAATGATGGTCTCTACGATAATCTCTGGCAAAGCTTCGCTGTCCTTACCAACACCCAGACGGTGGGCGTAATGGGAGACCAGCGCACGTACCAGCATGTCGTTGCTCTGCGCGCGGTCACAAGCGAAGACGCGATGACCGCTGATTGGGCCCGCCTACCCTACGAAACGCTGGCCCGGATATCGAGCCGCATAGTCAACGAAGTTCCTGCCGTGAACCGTGTCGTCTATGACATTACGAGTAAGCCGCCCGGCACGATAGAGTGGGAGTAGTGATTCAAGAGTAAGGCGCTGCTAGTGCCGAATAGTGAACCTACACAAAACAAGTAGCAGTGGTATTGAGACTAAGTTGGTAGAACGGAAGAACAGGGGGAGTACACAATTGCGAGTGCTAGTAGTTGGTAATGGAGGTAGGGAGCACGCGTTGGTGTGGAAATTATCGCAATCTCCGCGTACGACTGCATTATTTGCCACTCCAGGTAATGCCGGTATCGCCCAACTTGCAACCTGTTTGGATATAACCGCTGAAGATATCCCGGGCATTATTGACTTGGCCTCCTCGTACTCGATTGATCTGGTAGTGGTAGGTCCTGAGGCTCCTTTGGCCGCAGGTATAGTGGATGCTTGCCGTGGAGCTGGCATCCGGGTGTTTGGCCCAACGCAGGCGGCAGCCCGTATTGAATGGTCCAAGTCATTTGCCAAGCGAATTATGGAAAAAGCAGGGGCGCCAACAGCCGCCTTTGAATTATTTTCCGATTATGAAGAAGCCAAAGAATACGTCCGAGAACACGGCGCGCCAGTAGTGATAAAAGCCGATGGCCTGGCCGCTGGAAAAGGGGTAGTGGTTGCTCAAACCGTGGACGTAGCGCTTTCTGCCCTTGACAACATGATGCTCAGCAAGGCGTACGGTAGCGCGGGCACCGAGGTGGTGATTGAGGAATGCTTGACCGGTCAAGAGGTAAGTGTTTTCACGTTCACGGACGGTCACTCATTGACGCGGTTAGTTGCGGCATGTGACTACAAGCGTATCTACGACCAGGACAAAGGGCCCAACACAGGTGGTATGGGCGGCTATAGCCCTCCACCTTGGTGGGATGAGGCGATGGAGGAATATGTACGTGAGCTTTGCATTGCGCCAGTCATCCGGCAGCTCGCCGCTGAGGGCACTCCCTTCGAAGGAGTGCTATACGGAGGAATCATGATTACCGCAGAAGGTCCTTCGCTCATAGAGTTTAATTCTCGTTTTGGTGACCCTGAATGCCAATTAATTATGCCGAGGCTGGAAAACGACTTACTTGACGTCATGGATGCAGTCCTTGATAGGACCATCGATGACGTGGACCTGATTTGGTCAAATGAAGTTACAGTGGCGGTCGTCCTTGCTTCGGCCGGATACCCAAGCGGGTACACCAACGGCAAACTCATCACAGGCCTAGCTAACATTCCTCCGTCGACAATGGTGTTTCACTCCGCGACGGCAGAAATCAATGGCGAGACTGTTACCAACGGAGGGCGAGTGCTAACTGTGGTAGGTCACGCTGCCTCGCTGAGCGACGCGCGTTCCCTGGCATACCAAGCAGCCAGCGCTATATCGTTCGAAGGTGCTCAGAGCCGCTCTGATATCGCTGAATTCTCTAGCTAGCGGATTCCCTTGCTATGAGAGATGCCTCCGTGCCGAACTTCCATTGAACTTGCGACAGTAAATGCTTACCTCCTCAACCAGCAGAGGACATTACCGCTGCGCTACGGGCAACAGGTGCTCAGCAATCAATTCCAAAGCCTCTGTATGCATCTTTGGTCCGCCGGGCAGCATACAGAAGACAGTGTTTACCCCATCCTCATCAAGCCGAGCCAGCTTTGCCGCTACCTCATGGGGAGTTCCTGCCAATAACAACTCACCCACTATGCGCCGCAAGAAATGCGCAGGAATACTTTCAGGCGTGGCAAAAGGCGGCACTGGAATTCCCATCGCCTTCAAGCTGAGCCGGAACATACCCTGTTTCAGCCAAAAATGAACCCACGCTCTGGTCTGCTCAATGGCTATGTCGCGGTCTTGATGAACAGAGACAAGCGTGTAGTAAGTGATAGGAACTATCCGAGCTCGCCTGCGTGCCTTACTTGCGCCTTCAGCGATAGCCCCCACCACTGCTTCACGCGCTTTGAGGCTGAGCCCCGACGTGACTAGTACTTCATCGGCAATTGCACCAGCTGCTTCAAGAGTACGTGGGCCACTGGCAGCCATCATTACGGGTGGTGGCAACAATTCGGTGGGAGTACCGGCGGGCACACGATCGAATAATGCAATGGAACCTTCTCCGAGTACCTCGCGGATATCGAGCACTGCTTTCTTTAGTTCCTGAAGAGTCGCTGAACGGTTCCCCAACGGAAGAGCAGCATCTCCGGTGCCGATAGCTAACTTTACGCGACCGGGGGCTTTTTCACTCAAGGCCTGTATAGCCTTGGCCTGAGCACCAGAGGTCCTAGTCATAGGGTTCGTGACAGCAGGGTACAACCATAACCGCGATGTCACGCTAGCTGCTGCTGCTAGCGTGACGAAAGGGTCCGCATATCGTGCATCGTCGGCCACACCGACACCACTGAATCCGAGCGACTCGGCACGTATTATGAAAGCGACTTGCTGGTCGGTTGCTACGCTCGCTGGTGCGCCGACGTGGAGTTGAATGGCCATGCCGAGATTCTAACCCTAGACACATCAAAACCGGTTACTCGTTGACTGGCAATCGTCCTAGCTAATAACCTCTGACTTGTCTCTGGTGCCATACGCTTGCAGAGAGACAAGTTCAATTTCATCAGGAGTACAGGACTGTGCCACAAGTAGGAATCATCGTCGGCAGTTCCAGCGATCAACCAGTGATGGAAGACACCCTGAAGACCCTTACAGACCTTGGAGTGGATGCGGAACTTATTGCTGCATCAGCGCATCGCAATCCCGACAAGGTCCGAGATTGGGTTTTGGGGGCAGAGGCTCGAGGCATTGAAGTCATCATTGCAGCAGCGGGGGGCGCGGCTGCTCTTCCTGGCGTTGTAGCCTCACACACAACGCTGCCTGTGATCGGAGTGCCACTCACATCCAGCGACTTGAACGGCGTGGATGCCCTGCACTCAATCGTCATGATGCCTCCTGGCATACCAGTGGCGACAGTGGCTCTGGGTGCATGGGGAGCTCGGAACGCAGCTTTACTAGCAGCTCAGATTTTAGGCATTAAATATGCTAAAATCAGGCTTGCGGTCGAGGAGTACCGGAAGCGGTTGCGTGACCGTTGAGCCGCTCGGACACCGACCCTCTAATTAGCCCGCAAAGCCGAGCCAAAGACCGAATGGTCATTCTTTGTGATTTTGATGACACCGCAGCAGATGGCAATGTCGCTACGTTGCTGCTTGAAGCGTTCTCCAAGCAACTGCTTACAACGATTCAGCCTCAATGGCGTGATTTCCGCCAGCAGTACGTGGACGCTGAAATATCACTCGCAGAGTACCAAGAGAGAGCATTTTCAGGCCTGAGTGCGACGCGCGCGGAACAATTCGCTTATGTTCAGGCAAACGCTAAACTTCGGCACGGTTTCCCCGCTCTCGCATCATATTGTTTGACCAACGACATTGAACTTGCCATTGTGAGCCACGGTTTGGACTATTACATAGAAGCGCTGCTGGAGAAGGAGCACTTGGACCACATTCCCATCTTCTCTGTGGAAACAGCCATGTCACCGGCGGGTGAAGCGACTTACTCTTATCGTTACACCAGGGAGGAGTGTCCGTGGCAACCAGGCAACTGTAAGTGTTCCTTGCTAGATGGGTATCGAGCTCGTGGACATAAGGTTATCTACGCCGGGGACGGTATCGCGGATACTTGCCCTGGTCGGAAAGCAGATTTTGTATTCGCACGAGATCGATTGCTTAGGTTCTGCCAAGCCGAGGGTATACCTCACCGGGAATTGACCGATTTTATAGTTCTCCTTGATTATTTAAAAGAGCAAGGCAAGGAAGGTTCCTGATGTATTACCGCTACGAGCGCGAGAGCATGAAAGCCATTTGGTCCGAGGACAACATGTTCAATCTCTGGCTTAAAGTTGAGATAGCCGCGAGCGTTGCTTGGGCAGAACTTGGCGTTGTTCCTCAGGAAGATGCGCAGAAAATTCGTAACGCCAAGTTCAACCGAGACCTTTACGACAAATGGTTCGAGGAAACACGCCACGATGTGGTTTCCTTCACTCGATCGGTAACTCCAAGTCTGGGGCCTGAGGGGCGATGGATTCATCACGGACTAACGTCTAACGATGTCAAAGACACGGCTCTAAGCCTGCAATTAGTACAGGCAGTCGATGAAATTGATACAAATATTGATCGTTGCATGGGCGTATTGAAGCTTCGCGCTGAAGAATTTTCAGCAACTCCTTGTATCGGACGCTCACACGGCATCCACGCTGAGCCCATGGCATTCGGTTTAAAGCTTGCGCTTTGGTGGGATGAGATGCGTCGTCACAAGCAGCGCTTAGCACTCACCCGCGAGATGGTATCTGTGGGCAAGATATCTGGGCCAGTTGGCAGTTACGCGAGCATCCCTCCGGATATTGAAGAGTCAGTATGCGAGCAAATAGGGCTTGCCCCTGCGCCCGTGTCCAACCAAATATTGCAACGTGATCGCCATGCGCAATTCGTACAAACACTTGCGTTAATCGGAGCATCGCTTGAGAAATTCGCGACCGAAATACGTTCTCTTCAGAGAACAGAAGTTCGTGAATTAGAAGAACCATTCGGCAAACCTGGCTTCGTGAGCACGGGTTCATCATCTATGCCGCACAAGCGCAACCCGGAACTTTCAGAACGTATTTGTGGTCTTGCACGACTGGTGCGAGGTCACAGTCAAACTGCTCTCGACAATGTTCCTCTCTGGCATGAAAGGGACATTTCGCACTCCTCTGCAGAAAGGATGATTCTTCCTGACTCAGCGCTTGCCATTGATTACATCCTTGATACATTCACGCGGATAGTTGAAGGGATGCTGGTGTTCCCTGAAAACATGATGCGAAACCTCGAACTTACTAAAGGCATCGTGTTCTCTGAACGCGTGCTACTTGCTCTCGTGGAGAGCGGACTAGATCGTACTTCGTCTTACGAGTTAGTGCAGCGCCATGCCTTATCCGCGTGGGACAAGGGCGAAGATTTCCGGGAACTTATTAAAACAGACCCGGAGGTCACCACTCGCTTAGGCGTTGATGCTGTTGCCTCTTTGTTCGATTATGGCTACTACCTTCGCCACGTAGGAAGAACTTTCAAAAGGTTAGGATTTACAGCCAAGGAGACTACCGGTGCCACTGCTTAACACAAATCTTCCCAATAAGCTTTACCAGGGTAAAGTCCGAGACACTTATGACATGGGTGATGGAATGTTGCTCATGGTCGCTACCGACCGCATCTCAGCATTCGATGTTGTAATCCCTAACGGCATTCCTGATAAAGGTAGAGTGCTGTCTCAGATGTCGAAATTCTGGTTCGACCAAACAGGACAAATTGTACCCAACCACTTCATCGCACTTGCAGATGATCCTGCGGGGTTAGGTGATTTGGTGGACCATCCCATTATCCAAACCCTTCCGCCTGATATCGCCCGGCAATCAACGGTCATCAAACGTGCGGAGCGGATTGATGTGGAATGCGTTGTTCGCGCATATCTGACGGGTTCAGCACTCGTGGATTACAACCAGACAGGGACTATTTTCGGCATTCCTGTTCCTCCGGGCCTAGTGGACGGCAGTAAGCTCCCTGAATTGCTGTTTACCCCAACGACCAAGGCAGAGGTCGGCCATGATGAGCCAATGACCTTAGATGAAGTTTCTGCCATGATTGGTACAGACCTCGCCGTTGAACTTCGAGACCTGTCGTTCGCCATTTTCCAATACGCGCATGACGTCGCTGCCGAGCGTGGAATCATCATTGCGGATACCAAATTCGAATTCGGCATTCGTGACGGTGAAGTGATCCTTATCGATGAAGTTTTGACCCCTGATTCCAGTAGATTCTGGGAAGGGACCCAGTATGCTCCTGGTAAATCACAGCCTAATTATGACAAGCAATTTGTGCGCGATTGGCTTCTCTTGCAGCCATGGGATAGGACCCCCCCTGCTCCAGAGCTTCCGGATGACATTATCGAGAAAACGCGTGAACGTTACCTCGAAGCATATAGGAGACTGACCGGCGAGGCGCTAACGTAATAACCAAAATTCCATTTGGCCCCGGAGAGATCGATTGATTGAAAAGAACCATGAAGACGGCCAACAAGTTACCGATGAGGAGCTTGTGCCCGACAAAGTAATCGTAGACCAGAGCTACGCAGATGAGAGTGCTGCCGACCCAGATGCAGCCGAGACCGACGAGAATAATGCCGCCACTGAAGACGTTGGCGAGGGACAGCATGCCGTTAATAGAGACGGTCAAGACGAGACTTTGCGGGCTACAGCAAAACCGCTTCGTACCCGTGAGCGAGCACCCTCGCGCCGAACGATACAGCGGGAACAGCGCCGTCGCCGGTCATCTAGTCGCAAGGCCCGCAAGCGCACTGTTTACGGAATGCTTGGCGGAATAGTCGCGGCCGCTTTGATTTTGGGCCTGGCCCTCCCCTCTTTCACTGGCCTGATTACGCCTGACCAAGCCGCATCTGAAAATGCGACAGGTAACACACCAAGTATTGGTACGGCTGTTCCGGTTCAAGCGAGCCGTGCGCTAGCTGATGGAGAGTCCTACTCTGCCTACCAGAGCGTTCCTCCAACGTCGGGTCCGAGTTATGCGACTGCCATTGAATGGGGATTTCACGCAGAACAGCAACCTGATGAAGCTGTAGTTCGCAACCTTCAGCAGGGAGGAATCATTGCGAACTATAATCTCGCCGATGAAGCTCAACTCGTCGATTTAAAAAATTACCTTGAAGCCCAACCTGGGTACCCTGGGTGCTTCATTATCCAACCTCATATCGGAGTGCCAGAAGATTCAATTACTCTGACTTCCTGGGGATGGATGGAAACGTACACTGGAGTAGACAGACCAGGGATGGAGGAGTTCCTGCAAGACCATAGGAACGACGCGCCGTTGTTCTTGGGACTGACCTGCGGCGCACCCACGACTCTAGATGCCCCCGAACCAGTTGTCGAAGTAGGGGAGTAGATGCGATTCAGTGCCCAGGTTTTCGTCACACTCAAACCTACAGTCAACGATCCTCAAGGGAATGCGGTCTTGGGAGGCCTACATGCACTTGGGTTCGAATCAGTAGAAACCGTTCGCGTTGGAAAATACTTGACTCTCACTTTGGATGCGATTGGAGAGTCCGCTGCGAAAGAGCAAGTGGACTCGATGTGTGAGCGTTTGCTCGCCAACACGGTTATTGAATCCTATGAAGTAGAGATTGAATCTGCCTAGGCCGAGTGCGCGGCAACTAGCTACTGATAGTGCCTTTCGTAGAGGGGACTTGATTGATCGCGCGTCCATCGATCTCTACAGCATCGCGTAACGACCTTGCTAGTCCTTTGAACGTGGCTTCAATCTTGTGGTGCGCATTCACACCTGCCAGCACGGTAATGTGCAGCGAGATACGAGCCTCGGTCGCGAACGACTCCAGAAAATGGCGGACTAAGTCTCCTGGCAATCCGTCGATATCCTCTCCGCTGACTCCTAGGTCGATACTTGCGTACGGCCGGCCGCTGATATCAAGAGCAATCCGGGAAAGGGCCTCGTCCAGCGGCACAATAGCATGCCCCATCCGACGAATACCCTTTCCGTCCCCTATTGCTTCGGCAAATGCTCTGCCGAGGGCAATACCTGTGTCTTCAACGGTGTGGTGCCAACCGGTCAACTCTGAATCCCCGGAGGCCTTGACCTCTAAATCAAGAAGCCCATGCCTTGCAAGCTGGGAAAGCATGTGATCTAGCATGCCGTTTCCCGTTGCGATATTTGTTGCACCCGTACCGTCTAAGCCAATTGTGACACTAACATCGGTTTCACCCGTGGTGCGTGCGTAAGTTCCTGTGCGGTTTGCCATAGCGTAATCACTCTGCAAGAGCTTGAGTCATGGATTCGATCACCAAAATTGTCTGCGCTGGAGTGCCTATGCTGATTCGTAGGTAATC
>CALGTL010000037.1 GCA_937901475.1 uncultured Dehalococcoidia bacterium | reverse complement strand
TCGTCCAGTACGCGGCTTATGGTGACTACTCCTGATCCGATTGAATGAGCTACCGAGAACAAGGACTCCCCAGGCATATCGATTGTGATTTGCGAATGGACGTCGAATCCATCGGCCTTGATTTCTTTCAGCGTTTGCCCGGATTCCTCTTTGAGGTGAGATCCCGAAACCAGCAGTGAATATTCGAGCCTCGGGTTATTTGCAATGGCATGTAGCACTGAAAATTGAAGGCCGTACTCGGCGCGGTTTCCGGTGAATACTGCAATCCGTCGCTTGCTTAAACTCATACATACCACCTACCCACGAGGTTGCCAGTCAGGGATAGCAGTCTAGAAATCGCTGGTAGAAAGCTGTGTTCCTGCAGGAATCGATTTCCTCGCCATTTTCCCCAGCACAGAATCAAGGTCTTTTGCCATCACCGTACCCGTGCCCGGGCGTTTTACCCAGATATTGTCGCCCGAAAACACCTCACCTTTGGCCACTGGAGCAATTGTCACCACGCACGCGTAAGCGAAATCAATGACCGGCTTCTCGATATCCAATATGGTCTTTGACCCGCCCCGTGCGTCATGGATCGCCTTCGCTCCCACAATCAATTCCCGCAGCTCATCGGGCTCAATGGACATTGGATTGTCAGGCCCTGGCCAACCTCTAGAAATCGTAAAGTGCTTTTCCAAGATGGCCGCACCTAAAGCGACAGCCCCCAATGCTGTGTATATACCCATGGAATGATCGCTGAGCCCAACCGGGAGGCCGAACTCTGCTTGCATTTGCGTGATGGCCCCCAATCGTACAAGCTCGTACGGAGCAGGATAAGCAGATGTGCAGTGGAGAAGAACTAGCGGGCAATTCCACTCCCGGATCGCCTCAACGGACATCCGGACAGAATTTAAATCATTCATGCCGGTGGAGAGAATAATTGGCCGGCCTTTCCGAGCCACGTGTTGCAGTAATGGAATATTGTTGCATTCGCCAGACCCAATCTTGAACGCGACGATATCCATGTCCTCCAACCGATCCGCAGCCTCTCGGCTGAAGGGCGTGCAAAGGTATATCAGCCCTTTCTCTTCACTGTAGCGCTTGAGTTCCCGCTCCTCATTTTCTGAGAGCTCGCATCGCTGCATGATGTCCCAGAGCCTCTCTGTGCTGATGCCCTCCGGTCGTATCGCGGTCTCAAGCATCTCGAAATCGGTGATATGACTTTGGAATTTTACGCATTCCGCCCCTGCCGCTGCTGCGGCATCCACCATCTGGATTGCTTTTACCATCTGGCCCTCATGATTGATTCCAACCTCAGGAATCACCAAGGGAGGCTGGTCATCGCCAACAATCCGATTGCCGATTTGTACCGTTGTCATAAGGCGCCTCTAATCGTAATTGATTTTGCTGATCAACCCCGACTCATTGATGCTCCCGATGATACAGAAGCGGCCTTGAGCGGGTAAGTATAGATGGGGAGCGCCGGGTAGTATGGGTAAACAAGGACTCGAGCCTACCTGCTTACACTCCATGGTTACCTCGAGGGGAGTTCGTGCTTCCGGCATCTACAACTGCCAATATGCAATCCCTGCCTCGGCAAACGCCTCCTTGTCGAGTGCTCCACGCACATCAACGAAAACCCCTCGGCCATTGCCACGCAGCAGCCGTATGTAGGCATCGGTACTTCTTGCCATGTACGCGTCATGCGGCACCGCTAGGATGACCAAATCGAAACCATCAGTGCCATTGAACGGGTCTGCGAGAAATTTATCTGAGAATCCGGCCGGAGTGATAATCGGGTCATGAATGAAAACATCGATTCCCTCTGCCTCTAGGCCTTGGACAAGAACCATTGGCTGTGAGTTGCGCACGTCAGGGATGTTTTCTTTGAAAGTGACCCCCAGCACCAGTGCCCGTGCACGTCCTGGCTGCGTGTTAGATGCCAGGAGTAAGCTCACCGCCTCTGCGACAACATACGATGCCATCGAGTCGTTGACCCGTCGACCAGCGAGGATGACCTGGGGAATGTGGCCTATCGCTGCCGCTTTATGGACGAGGTAATAGGGATCGACCGGGATACAGTGCCCGCCGACAAGCCCGGGGTGGAATTTCAGGAAATTCCACTTGGTTCCCGATGCTTTGAGCACCTCTGTGGTATTCAAACCGAGCTGGTGGAAGAGAACGGACAGTTCATTCATGAGCGCGATGTTCAAGTCCCGCTGAACGTTTTCGATTACTTTCGCTGCCTCAGCAGTGCGAATGTCCGGAGCTCGGTAGAGACCCGCCGTGACTACAGTTTCGTAGACGATTTCCATTTTATCCAACGTTTGAGCATCGCCTGCGGAGATTATCTTGATGATTGTTTCGAGCGTTTGTTCGGAATTGCCCGGATCAATGCGCTCCGGAGAGTAGCCAACGCCGAAGTCCACGTGAGCTTTTAAGCCAGATTGTTCTTCGAGGATGGGGATGCATTCATCTTCAGTACAGCCAGGGTATACCGTGGATTCAAACACGACCGTGGTGCCAGTGCGTATGTGTTGGCCCACGATTCGACAAGCGGAGCGAATCGGCCCAAGATCAGGTAGGTTTTGCTTGTCCACAGGCGTTGGTACTGCCACGATGAAGAAATCGACTGATTTCAGATCATGAGCCTCGGACGAATACGTGAGTGATTTAGAGGCCAAGCCTCGTGGTGATTGACCCGTATTCCGATCGTATCCATTAGACAACTCTATGATACGAGGCACAGAAACATCGAACCCTATGACTTCGAAGTGCTTCGCCAGAGCGATGGCAAGTGGCAACCCAACATAACCGAGCCCGATTACTGCCAATTGTTGGGGTTCTTCACGCGTCATACTCTCGGTACTCCTCAAGACTAGGACATCGCCTGGCACGGCTTAGCGCCGCTCGCTCCGGGCTTGCCTTCTACGGATTGAAGGCTAACGGGAACCAATCCCCGTGCGCAGTCCGATTGCGGACTCAAAGTGAGTTTACGTCCTCATTGGGGTTGCTACTACAGGTCAAATGCTAGCGGACGACCCATTAGGCATCACGTAGCATCTGCATGATTGATTCCGCCAAGAGTTCGGGGTCGTGGTGAGTGGTGCGGGCAGGGTCTGCAACATTGCTATGAACCAAGGTGATGCCTTTACGTATCGTATGGTCTAAGGCCGGAAGGATCGAAATCTGTCCTTCTGCAGCCGCAAGCATGGCTGGGTGCGAGTTGACTAAAAAATGACTAATAGGGACGTTCGAATGGCGCTCGAACGCCCGCAGGTGATCCTCGCCAGACATCCCATCAGTCTCCCCTGGCTGCGTGGCGATATTGCAAACCAGCACCTTGGGCGCCTTTGCATTTCGAAATGATTCGCTGATTCCTGGAATCAGGAAATTTGGCAGGATGCTGGTGTAGAGACTCCCTGGGCCTATTACGATCAAATCGGCATCTTTGATTGCTTCGATTACTGCGGGATTCGGCTGGCAATCCAAAGGCTCTACCCAGATGGTCTCAATCGTCTCTCCGGAATGACCAACTGCTGATTCACCCGCCAGGTATGTGCCTGAGGATGTCCTAGCCGCAAGGCGCATGTTTGTGCTGATTGAGGACGGCAGGACACGTCCTTTCACAATTAAGAGTTTCGCCGCACTTTCCAGCGCATGGTGAAAGTCCCCTTCGATATCCACTAGCGCTGCTAGGAGGAGATTCCCGAAATTGTGCCCATTTAGATCACTGTCCTCTGCGAATCGGTAAGAGAGGACTCGCTCCATTAGCGGCTCGGATTCGGAAAGGGCGATTAGGCATTGCCGTGCGTCACCTGGGGGAGCGATTCCGAGATCTTCGCGCAACCGACCTGAACTCCCTCCGTCATCGGCAACCGTAACGACCGCCGACAAGTTATCGGTGTACGCTTTGAGCCCTCTCAGGAGGGTCGATAGCCCTGTGCCCCCGCCGATTGCGACAATCTTCGGACCGCTACTGCGCGTCTGGCGACTGGCAAGGCTCTCTATTATGCCTCGACTGCCTTGAGTGTAACGAGCACCGAACGCCAACTGCCGGTACAACATGTAAGTGGAAATTCCAGTAAGCGTAAGACCGGTGGCTGCGGTCAGCGCACCACGCATCCCTGGCGACATTGATCGTGCAAACGTCACACGACGCCCAACTTCTACCAGAGTTTCACTGACTGAGACAGAGAGAGCGAATGCAATTCCTGTGGAAAGAATCAGCAAACCGACCAAACCGGTGAATAACCAGCGCTTGATGCCAATCCCTGGGCGCGCGAGTAGCCCCAACCATTCAAATATGGTTGGCTCTTGCGATGGGGGGCGATTGTTTAGAGCCACGTCACTCCTGTATCTCTATTGGTTGGGCCCAACCATTGGCGATGCATGTTTATTTTGCAGCCTGAAACGATCAGAGTCAGCACGGTAGGATTCCGGAACCAGAATGCTTGGGAGATTAGAGTATTAATTCTCAAGTGCTCTGATCCATGCGATGGCGTCTG
>CALGTL010000036.1 GCA_937901475.1 uncultured Dehalococcoidia bacterium | reverse complement strand
AGCTATGGACGAAAGCGCCCACTGATTGTGGGCCTCCTAGCAACGGCGCTAGGCGTCTACTTCATGGCTGTTACCGGAAGCTTCTCTTCTGCGTTTCTGGCGGTAGCGGTTTTCGGGTTGGCGGAGTCGCTTGGGCAAGGCTCTTTGCAGGTTTATGCGATGGACCAAGCACCTACTGAAAGGCGTGGAGCGTTCTTGGGGACATGGTTGCTATTCACGAACATTGGCCAGATAACTGGACCATTGGTCGTGGGCACTATCGCAGACATTTACGGATTCAAAACAGGCTTTGTGACGGTAGTTGCTGCTCTGGTCGTTGCGGCCGCCATAATGGCGCTGCTGGGTCGAGATACCCGAGACAGGGCCAACGCACAGGACTCTCCTCAGAATTCTTGACACCTCACTGGTTCAAGCCTACGGTGCCAGAACTTTCGTTACTCTAGAGAGGTGACGGCGATGTATGACCTGCTTATTAAAGATGGCTTGATCGTGGACGGGTCAGGGATGCCTTCGTACTACGGCGATGTGGCGATTAAATCTGGGAAAATTGCAGAGGTGGGGCGCTTAGACGGACCAGCTCTGCGGGTAATAAACGCGAAAGGGCGAGTGGTTGCTCCCGGATTCATTGATAATCATTGCCACTTCGACGCTCAAGTCACATGGGACCCGCTGTGCACGTTCTCGCCTAATCATGGCGTGACAACAGTTATCTTCGGTAATTGCTCTTTGGGTCTTGCCCCGGTACGCCCCGAGGGGCAAGAAGCCCTTGCCATGATGTTGTCACGTGTCGAGGCGATTCCGATAGAGAGCCTTGAGGCGGGCATTGATTGGGACTGGGAAACATTCCCAGAGTATCTAGACAAAATTGACCAGCGACTCGGGGTGAACGTTGGCGTGATGATCGGTCATTCTGCAATCCGGCAGTACGTTATGGGTGATGATGCCCGGGAACGAGAGCATGCTACGGATGAAGAGATAGAAGCCATGAAAGCCATTGTGCGTGATGGAATCAAGGCAGGGGCGGTGGGACTGTCATTTGACCGTAATAGAGGGCACCTGGATTTGCTTGGTCGCAAGATCCCGGGAATTGTTGCTCCATTCGAGGAAATCTACAAGCTTTGCTCTGCACTTCAGGGTCTTTCATCTGGAGTCTTGCAGTGCGGGTCTGCTTACCCTCACGAAATTAAAGAGGGCTTCGCCTCCAAGATGGGAGACATCAGCGGGCGCCCCGTTGTTTACAACCAAATTACTTATAACCAGAACGTGCCCAACCAGTGGCGTGAGCACTTGGACATCGTTGAAGAACGAGTGAAGGAAGGACGACAAGTCTATCCGGTCATCAATCCGCGCCCCCAATCAGTGCGCTTCACGATGCGGAACGGTCAGATATTCGACCGCCTCCCTACGTGGCAGCCGTTGATGTTGCTTGAGCCTGCAGAGAAGATTGCGGCATTCCGCGACCCCGTGAACCGTGAAAAAATGCGTAGCGAGGCCGATGGAATCAATTTGCCTCCAACGGCATTCGGCATCGTGTGGGAGCGTGTCTACGTCACGCGTGCTGCATCGGAGCAGAACCGTGGATTGGAAGGTAAAAGTATCGCGGCCATCGCTGCGGCGCAGGGCAAAAACCCGGTTGACGCATTGTTAGATCTTGCCGTTGAGGAAAACTTAAATACTAGCTTCCGTAATTCTCAATCTGGTGGTGATAATGGAGCTATGGCAACGATGCTACAGAGCCCTTACACGGTCATCGGCCTTTCAGATGCAGGTGCGCATGTGGTTTTTGAGGCAGGGTACGGATACTCGAGCATCGTGCTTGGTCATTGGGTTCGCGATGAAGGAGTGCTCACATTGGAAGAAGCGGTCCGCAAGCTGACGTTTATGCAAGCATCGCTGTACGGCATGCACGACCGCGGGTTGCTTTGGCAGGGGATGGCGGCGGATATAGTGGTTTTTGACCTGGCGACGATTGCCGCAGAGGAACCGGAAGAAATATATGACCTTCCTGCCGGGATGATGCGTTTGAACCAACCAGCAACAGGGGTAGATTTTACCATTGTGAACGGTGAAATCCTGCTTGAAAAAGGAATACACAGCGGTGCGCTGCCTGGTCGGGTGATGCGAAACAGTGCCTACGCTACGGCGACTGTCTAGGCCACTCGAGGATTCAGCCGATACAATGCTCCCGCCACTCAAGGACGAAGGCCTTGTTGGGTTTCAGCATTTGCAGATTCATTATTATTTCTAGGAGATTTTAGATGGCAGCGATTCGCACAGCACACGCAACTTGGTCAGGCAGTCTTATTGAAGGTAGCGGTGTCGTTAGCGCAACCTCATCCAACGCATTCTCTGAGCTTCCTGTTTCATGGGCAGCACGGACTGACCAGTCGGGTGGCAAGACAAGCCCGGAAGAGCTGGTTGCATCGGCACACGCTGCATGCTTCTCGATGGCGCTTTCAGCAGGGCTCGGTAAAGGTGGTAATCCGCCTACAAAGCTCGAAGTGGATGCTACGGTCACGTTCGACCAAGTTGACGGTGGCTGGAAAGTCGCTTCCAGCGCACTCAAAGTCGTCGGCCAGGTCCCGGGTCTCGACGCAGCAGGATTTGAGGCCGCTGCTGAAGCAGCCAAGGAGGGTTGCCCAATTTCCAGCGCGCTCAAGGGCAACGTAGAACTCAGTGTCGAAGCAACACTCGAATAAGTCCTTGTAAGCATTTCAATAACAAAGGGCCGCTCCGAAAGGAGCGGCCCTTTGTTATTGAAATGCGATGTAGAAAACCACTCCCAGCACGGAACTGAACTATGGAAACTCTCATGGTCAATCGAGAATCCTGAAAATCCTTATTAGACATTCAATGCCCATGTGAACAAGCCATGAAAGAACGCAATCTAATGTTGATGAAAATGGTTACGACACACTGACCTGTACCGGTTGCGCTGCTATTCGTGCCTACCTAAACTCAATCAGCTTCAGTTTCAGATTGATAGAAAAAGAGCCCCCGGAATCCGTGATGGAATTCGGCACCTAGGAATAGCAATGACAAAAGAGCAGGCCGGATTCTCCGCCGCGGGGCGGCACATCACTGAAGAGGATGAAATTCAACTGACGAGTGTTGGCGTGGATATCGGCTCATCGACTTCACATCTCGTTTTTTCGAAATTAGAGCTTGAGCGCCAGAACACCCGCTACGTGATCGTGCGACGAACGGTGCTCCGGGAGTCCGAGATATTGCTGACGCCCTATGTCGATGGCGGTACAACTATTGATGCTGAGGCACTTGGTAAATTCATCGACCGCCAATACGACGAAGCGAAATTGCAGAGAAGCGCGGTGGACACGGGCGCATTGATTCTCACAGGAGTAGCAGTACGTCGGAGCAATGCGAGGGCCATCGGAGAGTTGTTTGCACGGGAGGCTGGGAAGTTCGTTGCAGTTAGCGCTGGTGATGGCCTAGAAGCGACGATGGCTGCCCATGGCTCAGGGGCAGTGGGACAGTCTGGTCGAGCGCGTGCTGCGACGGTGATGAATATAGACATTGGTGGCGGCACCAGCAAAGTGGCCATATGCGAGGCCGGCAAGGTGTTGGAGGTGACCGCGATTGATGTTGGCGCGCGCTTGCTGGCGACGGATGAAAATAATGTCATCACGCGCATTGAGGACGCAGGTCGCTTCTTCGCAAAAAAGGCAGGCCTTGATGTTCATCTCGGAGAGTTGCTCTCTGACAGCGAGATGGAAACGATCGCCGACTACATGATTGACAAGTTGGTAGAGGTAGTTTTATTGCAGGATATGAGTGACGAAGGTAAATCGCTTTTACGACTACCCCCATTAGAGTACCGCGGCAAAATTGATTCGGTGATCTTCTCTGGCGGGGTTTCGGAATTTATCTACGGCCATGAACAGCGCTCGTTCGGTGATATGGGCCCTGTGCTCGGTCGCAAAATTCGGACTCGGATTGGTGAGCTTGGAGCGATGCTGATGGTTCCTGACGCAGGCATCCGGGCAACAGTGATTGGAGCTTCTCAGTACACGATTCAAGTATCGGGGAGCACCATATTTATTGCACCCGAAGATATAGTCCCTATCCGTAACATCCCAGTGGTTGCTCCCGAATTTAACCTAGAAGCGGATGAGCTTGACCCGGACGTGATAGCTCAGGCAGTACAGGTAGGACTGGCACGACTAGGCCTCTTGGACTCGGATGACCCTATCGCGGTGGGATTCCACTGGGGCGGCTCGGCCACATTTTGGCGATTGGAAGCATTCTGCAAGGGATTGCTCCAGGCTATGGCCCCAACCTTGGCTAAGGGCCATCCACTCGTGCTGGTCAGCGACAGTGACGTGGGAGGGTTGATCGGGCTGCATTTGCGCGAAGAACTCCAAGTAGCCGAGCCTGTGGTTTCGATCGATGGCATCGACCTCCGCGAGTTCGATTACATAGACATAGGCGAGATGCTGCCATCGTCAGGCTCAGTACCTGTTGTTATCAAGTCCCTGGTATTCCCAGGATCTACGAGTGGGGAGTAACTATGGAGTATAGGCAACTGGGTCAAACCGACATGCGCGTTTCAGTGATTGGCGTCGGAGGTTACCCGTTCGGCCCTCCGATGCTGGGCCAGACCGAGACAACAGCTGTGATTGACGCAGCGCTTGAACATGGCATTAATTTCTTCGACACATCTGATGTTTACGGCAACGGACAGAGCGAAGACCAGGTGGGTGTGGCGCTCGAAGGGAAACGTGACGGAGTCTACATCTCAACCAAGTTCAACCTGAGGAGCCTTAACGGACAGACTCCGCGGGAGCGTATATTCGGGCGTTGTGAAGAGGCACTTCGCAAGTTGAAGACCGATCATATCGACCTTTTTCAAGTGCACTACGCAACGCCAGATTTGCCGCATGAGGAATTGCTGAGCCCACTGAACGAACTGGTGGAGCAGGGCAAGGTTCGCTACATAGGTAACTGCAACACTTCATCTTGGAGAATGCATGAACAGGAAGTCACCTCCAGTGAGAATGGACTCGCTCGCTTTCAATCAACTCAGAATCATTTCAGCCTGCTGTATCGACATGCTGAGTTGGAACTTCTACCGTTTTGCCGTAAGTACGAAGTCTCGTTGATTCCCTATTTCCCCCTGGGAGGAGGCTGGCTCACCGGTACCTATCGACCAGGTGTAGCACCACCTGCCGGGAGCCGAGCGGACAAGATTCCTACGGGGATCGTGACTCGATTGAGGTCTGAACGTGTAGATGATCTGGTACCCAAACTGGAGCTTTTCGCGGGCGAGCATGGTCACACAGTGGTTGAGTTGGCCTTGGCGTGGGTTTTGTCACACCCAGAAGTGGGAGTGACATTGTGCGGGTTCGACAAGCCGGAGCATGTTGCAGCCAACGCACCAGGAGCGAGCTGGCGGCTTACAGATGACGAGCGAACGGAATTGGATTCGATCACGAATTGGTGGTTCGGTGGGGATGCGTTGACCGAAAGTTCCGTCCCCCCCGTGCGGCCGACGATCTAATCGAGCGAGTACGTATTGCTGATTTATTGGCTTACATCCATTAATCCCTTTAATCATGCTTAGAGGCACTACAGTGCCAGAATTGCTAAACCCCGAAGGTTTAGCAAAAACAAACGGACATTTCCTTTGTTCCTGATATACTGTTGTTAGTCTGAAACCTGAGGGAGACTCATGGCCACCTCGAAGCCTGTCAAGAAAGAAAAGAAGCAAGAAACTACTGCGGAGTTCGTTGCCCGTGTGAACCATGTGGAATCAAAGCGCAACGGCCTCAAGATTCGCTACGGCTTCACGAAGCGCACGCGCTAACCCCAAAGGTTGGAGTTAGCATGGCCTATCCCTACGAACTGTCCCTGATGCAGGCTGCGGAAGCGATCCGCACTAAACAGCTCTCGCCTGTAGAGCTATTCGATTCGTGTTTCGATCGTATCCAGAAACTCGACCCAACGTTGAGCGCCTGGGCTACGCTTACCCCTGACCTTGCGCTGGAAGCAGCTCGTCAAGCTGAACGAGAAATTGCCTCCTCCGGTCCTAAGAGCCCGTTACACGGAATTCCATATGCCGCGAAAGACATCTTTGATACGGCAGGTATCAGGACCGCGGCAGGCTCGCGGGTATGGGCGAATCGAGTGCCAGAGAAAGATTCATCCCCCGTCGCTATCGTGAGAAATGCAGGGGCGGTACTTATGGGCAAGTCCCATACCACTGAATTTGCAGCAGGAGATCCTGCTCCCAGCAAGAATCCATGGAATGTCGAGCATACCGCCGGAGGCTCTAGCACAGGATCTGGGGTAGCAGTCGCTTCGCGTATGGTTCCATGGGCATTCGGTTCTCAGACAGTTGGCTCGGTTTTACGGCCTGCTGCCTACAACGGCGTGGTGGGCTTGAAACCGACGTTCGGCCGTATCAGCAGAGTGGGCGTGATTCCCCACGCACAATCCTTTGACCACGTGGGAGTACTGGCACGAAGTGTAGAGGATACTGCAACGCTGCTATCGGCCCTTGCAGGATACGACCCCTCTGATCCCGACTGCGTTATAGCCCCCGTCGACGACTATATGGGAGCCATACGGAATGCCGTGGCACCGCGTATCGGTTTAATCCGAGGCTGGTTCTTTGAGGAATCAGATGCTGAAACTCGACTGATGATTGAAAACATTGCTCAACGGTTTGCTCAAGCAGGCGCAACCGTTGAAGAGGTACATTTGGGCATAGATTTCGGCTACGGATATGAGAGCCATCGGACGATGCAGCAGACGGAGATTGCGCATTTTCACGCGGCAATGTTCAAGGAGCACGAGAAAGAATACGGGCCGAAAGTTGCTGAGTACATCCGTGCTGGCCTCGAGTACACCGCGACCGACTACGTGACGGCTATGAATTATCAGCATCTGATGCGCGAAAGCTGCCGGGCAACGCTAGCGGAAGTCGACGTGCTGTTGATGCCAACGGTATCAGGCCCCGCGCCTCGAGACCTCACACAGACCGGTGATACACGCTTCCAAAGTCCGTGGAGTTTCACTGGATTCCCTAGCATAACCATCCCAACGGGCCTCGCTGGGAATGGCCTCCCGTTAGGCGCGCAGTTTGCGTGCGGCCCATTCCAGGAGACCCGTTTACTAGGCGCTGCGCACTGGGCTGAACAGACTCTGGGCGTCGAACTCATACCTCCGGTCTAAATAGGCCTGCGCTTTACCTTGAGCAAAGGGATAACAGAGATTAGGGACTCCGAGCACTGGTAATGTCATCGAGTGTCGACTCGTCGTCGATGATGTCATCGTCAAACTCGTTTTCCGGTGCACCGACGCGCTGCAGGCCTGACGACGCAAGCACTTGATGGAGTTCGTATTGCTTGGCATACATGCCACCGAGGGCGATGAGTTCATCATGATTACCCATCTCGGCGATGCGTCCCTTATCCATGACAACGATGTTGTCTGCATTGCGAATGGTCGAGAGGCGATGGGCAATTACCACTGCTGTGCGATCTTTGAGGAGAGTGGCAATCGCCTCTTGAATCAATTGCTCTGTCTGAGTGTCAACGTTGGCCGTGGCTTCATCGAGAATCATGATGCGCGGGTTCGCGACGAGCGCACGAGAGAAACTTACGAGCTGGCGCTGCCCCAAGCTCATGTTGCCGCCGCGCTCCTCCATGATGGTGTCGTACCCATCAGGGAGACTGACGATGTAATCGTGAATTCCAACGGCTTTGGACGACCGAATAATGTCATCTTCGGTCGCTTCCCCGTGGTTGTAACGGATATTTTCTTTGATGCTTCCCGAGAACTGGAAGGGCTCTTGAAGGACGATGCCCATCTGACTAGCAAGGGAGCTTCGAGTTACCCCACGAAGATCGTGGCCGTCCACGGATAAGCTCCCACTGGTGACATCGAAAAACCTCGAGAGTAGCGAAACCATCGTAGTCTTACCTGCACCTGTCCGGCCCACGAACGCAACGGTCTGACCAGCCTTGATATCGAGGGTAATGTGCTCAAGTACTGGCTTACCTTCGTCGTAGGCGAAACTAACGTTGTTATATTGAATCGCGCCTTGAATAACGGGTAGTTCAATTGCATCATCGAAGTCGCTTAGGTCGGGCTCAACGTCCAGTAAATCGAAAATTCGTGCTCCGGAGGCCATGGCGCGTTGGAGCTGGGTGAACTGTTGCGTCATGCTTCGAATAGGGTCGAAGAATCGTTGAATCCAAAGGCTGAATGCGATAACTGTGCCCGCGAGAACCTCGCCATTAGCAACACTCGCTCCTCCCATGACAATGGCAGCAGCCAGCCCGAAGGACATGAAAATCTCAACCGTTGGCATAAGTGATGCGGAAAGCCGGGCTGCTTTGAGATTGGACTCTAAGTTGTGCTTGTTCAGCACATCGAAATTCTCCATATTCTTGACCTGGCGATTCATACTCTGAACTACGCGCACCCCCGAGAGATTCTCCGCAAGTGAGCCGTTGACAGAGGACACTGCGACACGGACTCGAAAGAAGGCTGGTTTCGCAACCCGCTGCCAGAAATAAATGATGACAATCAGTACGGGTAATGAAGCTAGCGAGACCAGCGTGAGTTGCCAGTTGATGAAGAACATAATGGCAACGATGCCCGTGAGGCTTAGCAAGTCACCAAGTGATGTAACAATGATGTCTAAGAACTCTTGCAGCTGATAAACATCGTTCTGAGCTCTGGACATTACCGAGCCAACTTTGTTCCGGTTGTGGAACGACATTGGAAGACGCTGGAGATGGACAAACAACTCATTGCGGAGGTTGAAAATTACCGTCTGGCCGACCTGGGCAAGCAATACTTGATGAACCCAATTCGAGAAGAAATGAACCACCAATACGGCACCGAATACCACGGCGATAACATTAAGCGCTGATGCGTCGCCATCCAAGATTGCGTTGTCGGTTGCTAGCTTGATTAGCAGGGGAATCATGACCGTCGCCGAGGTATAGAGAATCACACCTAGGATCGCGAGTAGTACTTTTCCTTTATAGGGAGTTATGTAAGTCGCGAGGCGTGTGACTACTGAACTGTCATATATCTTTGTGCTGTCCTGATCTATGTCCCCAGGCTGGGATGAACGAGTGTAATGACCTCCTCCTCCGATTCCTCCCATCATGCGTGAGCACCTCCTAGTGAGGCCACGCTAGCGTGGCCGTTGAGATTGGTGGCGTACTGGAGCTCGGACACGTGAGTGAATAGTCCGCCAGACGCAGCAAGCTCAACAGGCGAGCCCATCTCAGCAATTTGGCCATGGTCCAGAACGACGACTGTTTCGGCGTGTTGGATAGACGATAATCGGTGGGCAATGATGAATGTCGTTCGGCCTTTCACGACCCCTCTGATGGCTTCTTGAATGCGAGACTCCGTACCTGCATCCACGCTGGCGGTGGAGTCATCAAGCACAAGCACTGGCGGGTCCAGAATTAACGTCCGTGCGATAGAAAGCCGCTGCCGTTGCCCACCCGAAAGGCTGGTACCACGCTCACCTACGACTGTTTCGTAACCCTTTGGAAGCGCCATAATCTCTTCGTGTAGCTGCGCGGTCTTGGCGGCATCCACCACTTCGTCGATCGACGCGCCCTGCTTGCCGTAGGCAATGTTGTCACGGACTGACGCGCTGAAAAGGAACACATCCTGCTGCACAATTCCAACTGTGCTGCGAACCGACGATAGTGTCGCGTCGCGGACATTGATGCCGTCAATTGAAACTGAGCCGCTGTCTGCATCATAAAAACGTGCAAGCAGGCTTACAAGTGTTGATTTCCCTGCCCCTGGGGCACCCATGAGAGCTACAACCTGACCTGGCAAAACCTCGAGTGATACATCGTTGATCGCAGATTGGCCGCTATAAGAAAAACTTGTATGGTCGAATTTCACATGGCCGCGAACATTGGCGAGCGGCACTGCCGCTGGATGCTCTTCAACAGGAGATCGCGCGTCGAGAATATCGTAGATCCGTTCACCAGCGGAGATGGCTCTCGCGTAATTGTTGACCAGCATTCCTACCATGCGAATAGGTTGCACTAGCAAGCTGATATAGAGGAGCATCTGGGTCATCTCGCCTGTGGTAATGCGCTCTTCAATGACCGCTCGGCCACCGACCCAGAGAATGATTCCTGTTGAACCCCAGAAAATAAACTGCATGATGGACGAGTTCAACGCCTGAGTTCGACGGGCATGGAGGGTCCAGTCGAATACGTCAGTGTTCTTCGCTACGAATTTTGCTTCTTCATGGGCCTCGCCGCCGAACGCTTTCACGACGAGCTGTCCTTCAAGATTCTCTTGAAGGACGGTCGTCATACGACCCATCTCAACCTGGGCGTGCCTCCAAATTCCACGCATACGAGTCGAGACTGTAATCGCCCTGAACGCGATAACAGGAACGAACGCAATGGAAAGGAGCCCTAACTTCCAGTCGACGAGCACCATTAGAGCGCTCGCGCCCACCACCAGCACAAAAATCTGACCAGACCGGACTAAGCCCATTTGGACGAAATTACGCACCATTTCCACGTCTACCGTGGATTTGGACATCAAGTTGCCGGTGTGCTCTTGATCATGGAACGCGAAACTTAGATGCTGGAGCTTGTCGTATACAAGATTACGAATCTTGTATGCAGTTCTCTGCGAGAGTGACTCGGCAAGGTAAAGATTGAAGAAATTAAAAACGCCCCTAGCAACGAATACTGCGACAAGAAGTAGCCCGAGGAAAATCAATCCATCCGTATCGGCGGGACCGGCACGGTCTTCCTCTAGAGCTTCGAGGGCCTTGTCAATCGATTGCCCGATCACCTTGGGCACAGTCAGGAAAAAAGAAGTCGAGAGAAGTAGGGCGCCCCAGGCACCTAGCATTCGCCATTTGTCTTGGGCGGCAAGTTTCGAAATTCGCCAAAGTGTATGCATAAAAAATAAGGAACCGTGCGCCTCGCCCCGACGATGACGCACAGGGTCAATATACCTCTAAATAGGAATTCCGTCCACGAATTGCGCGCCTGCTTAGAGGCGCTTGTAGAAGCGGGTGATAGAATCTCTCAATATTCTTGTGAGGGTGCCGCGTGCTCGGACAATCAGCTTTGCCCTATGCGCTTAGACCCATGGAAAAAAGTGATCTGGACCAGGTCGCTGCCATGGAGCGTGAGGCCTTCCCAACCCTATGGCCTCCGACATCGTATCGACGAGAGCTGAAGAACCGGATGGCCGAATACACAGTTTGTGTCCGCGATGATGAATTCGTCACCGTCCAGCCTCGGCCAAAAAAGAAAGGCCTGCTTGGTATATTTGGCCGGCGCAACAAGCCGCAAGAGCCGATTCGACAGCAATTGCTCGTCGGTTTTTTGGGAGTGTGGTACATGGCGGGCGAAGCGCACATCGTATCTGTCGCTGTTCGAGAGACTTATAAACGCAAAGGCCTAGGAGAGTTGCTGGTTATCGGTTCCGTTGAGATGGCAATGCGACGTGATTGCCAAGTGGTAACCCTTGAGGCTCGCGTGTCCAATGAGCCAGCAATCGCGCTGTACCGGAAGTATGGTTTCAACGAGGTAGGCCTGCGGCGCCGCTACTACTCCGACAACGGTGAGGACGCGATTATCATGACGACCGATAAGTTAACATCGGACGAATACAGCTCTCTATTTGACTACCGCCTGAACGCCTTCGACCAACGCTATGGTGAAACAGTTCGAGAGTACCTGTTCTAGCTTTCTCGAGATCGACCGCTCTCCCTGCTAGAATCCTGCCCCATGCTCCGACTTCTCCTCGTACGCCATGCCCGCACCACCTGGAACGCCGAAGGGCGCGTGCAGGGTGGTGGTTCCATCGATGAACTTGGCCGTGCCCAGGCTCTTGCACTTGCCGAGCGGCTCCGAAAAGAATCATTTGACGGTATTTACGCAAGTAACACGCTGCGCGCTAGGCAGACAGCACAGGTTGTTGCTCGGCTTCATGGGATTAAAGTTAGAGAGCGAAATCTCCTGCGCGATCTCGACTACGGTCGGTTTGCGGGTGCATTCCTCTCCGATTTTCAGCGCGAGCGCCCCGGTTTAATTGAACAGTGGCAGGCTCACCCCGAAACAGTGCACTTCGAGGGAGGTGAAAGCCTCGGTGATCTTCGTATTAGGATGTTGCGATTCATCTCTGAGACCTCCGCACTTCATCCGTCGGGCACGGTGCTCGCATCCACTCATGACTCGCCAGTACGAGTTGCGGCGTCGTTGGCTCTCGGCTTGGATGATTCGCAGCACAATCGACATGACCTGGTAACTGCTAACGCATCGCTAAGCACCTTTGAGATTGATCAGGGCGTAATCAAATTGCGAACTCATAATGATGTTGAACATCTACAGGGCATCAGCGATGGCTATTAGCGGGGCGAAGAGAAGCCCCCGAAAGCGCAAAGTACTGCAACCTCGGCGCGTTCGTGGCATCGTTCCCTATACCTCTGAATCAGTGTTTGACATGCTCGCTGATGCGATGGGTGAGGTTGAGCATCGCCCGCGCTTAGATGGCACCTCCGAGCTCGTGTGGACGATTCTTTCGCAGCACACATCTGACCTTAATGCTGGGAGGGCATACGAAGCTCTGGCTGCGCGATTCCCTTCGTGGCAGCAGGTAGTGGATGCACCAACCGACTTGCTCGCGGCGACGATTCGGCATGGTGGATTGGCCCAACAAAAGGCTCCTCGTATCCAAGCTGTGCTGGCATCTGTAAAGGGGCGTACTGGGAGTTACGACATTTCCTTCCTTGCAGAGATGCCACTGGCCGAGGCAAAAGCATGGCTGCAATCGCTTCCAGGTGTTGGGCCAAAGACGACAGGCGTCGTCCTGTCATTCGCGTTGGGGATGCCTGCGATGGCAGTGGATACACATATCTTCCGGGTTTCGCATCGGCTTGCATTAATCGGCCCTAAGATTACTGCCGACGAAGCTCATGACATTCTCGAACGATCTATCGCCCCTACCAGAGTATTTGCATTTCATGTCTACCTAATTACTCATGGGCGGCGCGTGTGCAAAGCGATTAGGCCGCTGTGCCACGCTTGCGTTCTAAGTAAAAGGTGCCCTTCACGGGAGTCACTGGCTATTCCTGGCGATGATAGACAACCTAATCCTGGCTTTGCTGCTAAGCCGTTATGAGTGATGTAAAACATCCTGCCTCTGAGGACCTGCGGTCTGCTGTTAATAACCTATTGGAGCGATTGTCAGCGACGCACGGGATCAAGCCAACTCCGCGACTGGAATGGTCTACTCGTATGCGGCGATTGCTGGGAAGAGCATATCCGGGCGAGCACAAGATTCGCCTGTCTGCATGGCTGGATAGCACCCAGGCTCACGACACGCTACGACACGAGTTAGCGCACATTGCAGCAGGGGTACAGCGGGGGGCCCCTCACGGCCGCAAATGGCGGGATTGGGCAGTGCGGTTGGGAGTTGAGCCGCGAGCAACTGCGCGCGTAGGGCCCCGTAACGCACCTAAGCGTATGGAAAACCGGCGATTCTGGGGACTCGAGTGCGAGAGATGTGGTTTGCGGTTGGCTCGAATGCGGCTGATTAAAGGGCTCTATCATCGCGATTGCGGACCTCGTCGTGGCAATTTGAAGGAAATGCTGCACGACCGGCGCGACGTAGTACTGGAGTGGATTTCAACCGAAACTTCGACTCCCCTTGCTACGGATAGCGCCTGGAAACTATAGACAGCTGGTTTGCTCCTTAGATCAGGTGTGGAAACCACGTGAGCAAGGACAGAGCCCCCGTAAGCGAGTGTCACTCCTAGGGAGCGCGTTAGGCGACGCACTGGTGACTTTTTGCCTCACCCTGGATGCGGAAGCTGCCACCGATGTCATTAGCGATTGGGTTATCCGTGATTAGCCATCTTCGGTTGTCGGTTTTTCATCGAGAAACCCTTATCTACTCCAACGCTTGAAGGGAGCAGAGAGTGAGCTAGAATCGCGGCAACTTCGAAGGGCGTCCTAAGTTAGGAGTTCCCATGCCTTATGACATCGTTATTACTGGTGGCCAGGTCATTGACCCAGGTAGAGGCGTAGATGCGCCTCTAGATGTGGCGATTAAGGACGGCAAAATAGCAAAGGTCGCGGCAGGGATTGATGCATCGCAAGGAGAACGTAGCATCGACGCTAGCGGGCACATCGTGACTCCTGGGCTAATCGACATCCACGCTCACATCTTCGAACACGGTGTTGGTAACGGGCTGGATCCCGACTTGGCTGGGGTGCGATCGGGCGTGACGACAATAGTGGATGCCGGGAGCGCAGGCTCTGCGAACTATGACGGCTTCCACCAGTACATCGTTGGGACTGCGAAGACACGAGTACTAGCGAACATCCACATCGCACAAATGGGACTTGCGGTAAACCCTGAGGCACGGGATGCCAATGATGTAAACATCGATGAGACGATCGCTGTGGCCAATCGCTACAGGGGTGAGATTATAGGCGTCAAGATAAGGGCATGCGGACCCGCTCTCGATACCATGGGTATCGACTACATCCATGCGGCTATTAAAGCGGCCCGCGAATCTGGGGTGCGAGTCATGGTGCACATCGGTGATCCGCAGTGGAATGTGGACCCGACAATCACCGCACGCCTTTTGCCGTTGTTGCAGGCGGATGACTTGATTACACATCTTTATACCGGGGCTCCAGGCAAGGTGCTGGACGGTAACCGCAATGTACTGCCCGAGTTACTAGATGCACGGGCTCGTGGGGTAGGTTTCGACCCCGCACATGGTCGTTTCAACATGAGCTTTGAGGTTGCGAAGCGGATGATGGAGCAAGGGATTCTGCCCGATAGCATCAGCACAGATATCACTAAACAGGGACGTCTCTCAGTGGTGAAATCGATGACTCATGTAATGAGCAAATTCCTAGCGCTCGGCTTCTCGTTGAGGGACGTTATCAAGATGAGCACGTACGTCCCTGCTGGATTCATCGGCATGCAGGAGGACCTAGGTACGCTTGCCGAGGGAACGGCTGCCGACGTGGCAATCCTTTCGGTGGAGCAAGGTAAATGGACCTACGACGATGCGTTGGGTGTATCGCTAGTAGGGGAGGTGGCTTTACAACCAGTGCTGACGTTCAAGGATGGCGAGCAACACCCGGTTGACTACGGCCCGTTCCCGTGGGGATGGCTTCCGAATCGAGCCTAGGCCAAACTTCGAGAAGCAGACTTAGTATTAGGTTATTTCCCGCTGGGCATTTCTTCAGAATGACTAAAGCGATGGACTTGGCTTTTGTTAGCTGACGGTAGCCGAAGCTGAGAATTGAAAATAAGAACCTATATCCTGTTTCAGTGATGCGACGAATCGTTGCCGCTCGTTCGGGCTTTACCCCGCCAAAACCCCTCCATCGATGAAAATGTCGGCACCAGTGAGTGAGTCACCATCGGGGCCTGCCAAGTAAACACAGGCTCCAGCGATATCCTCTGCGGTAATTTGTCGGCCGATGAGGTTTTCGACGCTGGAGGACCTGGCGGGTGCACCGGGCTCGGCTTCCGTGAAAACCCGATTCGGTGTAATCGAGTTGACCCGGATGTTGTGAGGCGCGAGTTGCATAGCAAGGGATCGCGCGAGGTGAAGGGCGCCTGCTTTTGCTGCTGGGTAGGCGGTAGCGTTCGGACGTCCTTGGTGTCCTGAAGTGGACGATATATTGATGATTCGGCCGCCTTGGGCGTGGTTGACCATGCTCTGTGCGACATATTTAGTTACCAGGAAAACACTGGTTAGCGAGGTGGCGATTACGCGATCCCACTCGTTCTCTGTGGTGTTGAGAATGTCAGTACGGTCGACGACTCCGACATTGTTGATAAGAGTGTCAATATGCCCCCATTTAGCGACAACTTCGGCGACCATGGCTTCAACATCACCTCCGTTGGTCACATCGCACCTGATGGGCAGCGCTGCGCCAGGGTGCAGGGCGTTGATCTGATCGGCTACTGCCTGGGTGCGTTCTTCGAGGATGTCAACGATGGCGACTTTGGCGCCTTCGTTGGCGAACCTATTAGCGATACCAGCACCGATGTTGCGGCCTGCCCCAGTGACGATGGTAAGTTTGTTCTCGAGTTGCATAGATAGGATCCTTTTATGTGGACCGATGGTAGATGGAGCATACCCCGAGATCGCTTGGGCCGTCCTGCTCCGTTGGTAGTGAGTCCTGCCATCGAACTCTTCTTTTGGTCGCCTCAGATCTCATGGACCTCGGCCACAGGGCTATATGGCTGGCATCAGCGCGAGTTCAGGGCCGGGGCAGATTGGGAAAGCCGAAAAATTGGACGTTTGAGGGCTTGGCAGTAGTGGATGTGTGTGCCTATGATGGGCCAACGGCCATATGCCGTGGAAAGGGGGTGATCAAATAGTGATAAGTTCATTACCTAGCACTGTTGCGTCACCCGCTGCCCGTCGTTAGAAGTTCTCTCTAGGTCGAGTGGAACTGCTCGCGATACGCGAGGCCTGCGAGGGTCACGCGGTGGGCGCAGCGAGTGCACCCCGAGTGATCGGGGCAAGGGAAAGGTGCCTCGTCCGTTTTCGGACGGGGCACCTCGCTTTTTAAGTTTGAATGATGTCAGTGATGACCTCTTCTGAAGTGAGAAAAGGTGGGGTAAAATCGAGAGGTTATGTCAGTAAAAATAGGTGTATCGGGTTCCTCGGTGGCTGCGCGGGAAGGTCGAGAGACTTTCTTACGGTATATTGACGCCCTCGAGGAACTGGACTGGGACTCGGTCTGGTTCTCGGACCGTATTGTGGGTGCAGCTTGGCGAATGGACCCGCTTGTGGGTATGGCAATCACAGTTGGTCGTACGGAGCACCTTAAGTTTGGCACTAGCGTTCTAATTATGTCAGTGCGAAGCCCTGTGACGACCGCGAGGGCCTTGGCGACTATTGAAATGATGGCTCCTGGCCGATTAGTCGTTGGCGTTGGTGTTGGACAGGAATCCCCTTTGGAGTACGAAGCAATGGGCGTGCGAAAGCGCGACCGAGGCAAGCGGCTCGATGAGGCAATCGTACTCATGAGACGTTTCTGGGAAGAAGATAAAATTACTTATGAGAGTGATTTTATTAAGCTTACGGATGCATCGATTCCGGTGAAACCAAGCCGCCCAAATCTGCCGGTTTGGATTGGCAGTCGAGCCGAGGCAGGCCTACGGCGTACGGGGTATTTGGGCACTGGCTGGCTTCCGACGCAAATGCTACCCGATGAGATACGTGCAGGAATAAAGCGTATTAATGAATATGCTGCGGAAGCGGGGAGGGTGATCCCAAGCGATCACTTTGGCTTGCAGGTGAGCAGCTACGTAGTGGAGAACGGTAAAGTTCCCCGCTACATTAAAGAAAAATATTTGCTCCAGCGACGCACTGATGCCACACCAGAGCAAATCAATCTTATCGGTACTCCAGATGAGATTATTGCGCGGATGAAAGAGTACATAGATGCCGGGGCGACGAAGTTCGTTTTCAACCCCGCGTGTGGGGCCGATGAATTGTTTGAGCAACTGGAGTTGCAAGGCAAGTTGCTCGTGCAGCCGTTCCATCAGAAACTTATCCCGCTGGATTAGTAAATTAGTGGCGCAGCCAGGGACGATCACGGTAGGTATAGAGAAGTACGTGACACTATGAAAATCGGAATCATGAACGTAACGGGATACGCGGGCATCGAGTTGGCGCGCATCCTTCACCGACACCCGGACGCTGATGTCGTGAGTGTGACAGGTCGTAGCGAAGCTGGCAACGAATTGTCTAACGTGCTGCCGCACCTATCGCGTCTTGGCTTGACGATCGAGCCAGAAATCACCAAGAGCGTAGATTTGGTCTTCTCGGCGTTGCCGCAAATAGCGAGCGCTGAGGCCTGTGTACCGTTCCTTCGAGAGGGCATAAAGGTGATCGATATCAGCGCAGACTTCCGGCTGCACGACCCTATGGAATATAAGGAATGGTATGGCAACGAGCACCCTGCCCCTGACCTGCTGGAGACTTCCGTGTACGGACTGACAGAGCTGGACCGCGAAGGAATCACCAACGCATCAATCGTAGCGAACCCAGGTTGCTATCCAACGGCTGCGCTTCTGGCGCTCGCACCTGTCGTGACGAATGGGCTAATAACTAGCCAGGTCATTGTGGATGCGAAATCAGGGGTTTCGGGAGCTGGTCGTGGTCTCAGTATGGTCACGCATTTCTCCGAGGTCAACGAGAACGTCTTCGCCTACGGCGTGGACGGTCACCGTCATCTACCGGAAATTACGCAGGAGTTGCGGAGACTCAATGCCCGATATGACCCGAAAATAATATTTCAACCACACCTAATCCCCATGACACGTGGTATCCATGACTCCGTGTACGCAGACTTCGTCGAAGGCGCGTTCGATTCACCAGAGCAAGCGAAAGAACGTGTCACAGAACTCTTCCACGAGTACTATAGAGATGAGCCTTTCGTAAGGGTTGTCGGCAATCCGCCCCAAACCAAGCAGACGTGGGGCAATAACGATTGCCTCATCTACCCAACAGTCGACAAGCGCACCGGCAGGTTGATGGTTTTCGCCGTGCTGGATAACCTAGTAAAGGGAGCCGCAGGCCAAGCGGTCCAGAACATGAACCTCATGTTTGGAATCCCCGAGACAACTGGTCTCGAACAGATTGCGGTTTACCCGTAATCTTCGGCAAGCAGGCCTACTGCGTGCCCCTATCGTCTAGCGGCCTTGGACGCCACCCTTTCAAGGTGGAGATCACGGGTTCGAATCCCGTTGGGGGCACCAATTTCCCTTCATTTTTGCCTGACACATTGAATGTCGCCACGCTAACATGCAGGCATTCTAAGCACCGCTGAGAGCGACGTACCAATCTCGGTAGGCCACACGGAGCTTTGATGTGGGAAATCCCGATATTGGCACACGATGAGGGCTGTCGCAGAATTGGAAGAGCGCTCTTTGAAGGCGCTACTTATCCTTGGCAAAGATTTCGCCTTGTACAGCGATTACTCCAGCAATCAGAGGATCAACTACCCCCTCGTTGATGATGTCCTAATGTGAGGTTGCAGTATGGAAATGCGAGAAGCGCTGCGTGTATTCGCAAATATCCGCGGCAGTGCAGTAGCCATGGTATCGTCGGGCCAGACCCCGACGATGTGGGAGGTGGGCCATATCCCGCAGACCATGTATTTCACAGGTATGTCGTATTCAGCAGCTGGTGCGCTGGGCTTCGCGATGATGCGCCCGGATTTACAGGTTGTGGCGGTCGAAGGCGATGGTGCGATGCTGATGGGGATGGCAAACTTAGCTACGATAGGTCGCTACGCGCCGAAGAATCTTACTTTGCTCGTAATGAACAACCAAACGTACTTGGGTTCGTTCAAGGGCTACTTGGATTCAGCGACGGTATCCACCGACCTGCCGGGAGTTGCGCTGGCTACGGGATTCACATACGCAGAGACTGCAGATAACCCGGAAGATTTGGATCTGGTAATTAAATATGCGATGGCCACTGATGGCCCAACGATGGTAGTAGCGAACGTGGATAAATCTCGCGTGTTGGACCCTGATAAACAGAGTACTCGCCCCGACCGTACGGACTTTGCGATGGAATTCGACCGTTGGGTCCACGAGCATCCACTAGCTAATACCAATAGGCCGAATATTGCCCTGCCGTCTCAGGCGCGCGAGAAGGGCGAACGTTTCGGTAAGTCGGCGGGCTCGCGCATCTACCAAGCGATCAAGGACGCTGGCATCGATTTCATCGTGTACCTGCCTGATGGCGAGTTGTATCCGATTATTGAGGAAGCGGAGTTCGACCCAGAGATGGTGGCGGTGTGCTGCAACCGGGAAGACGAGGGCATCGCCATAGCAGGTGGTGCAGCACATGCTGGTCGCAAGCCTGCGATATTGATGGAGGGCACCGGTATTGGGTTCTCAGGGCTGATAATCGCGCACGAAATCCTGAGTCGCGTACCAATGCTAATCATCTCTAGCCACCCACAGGAGATGGGTATCCGGCTACCCCACAATGACATCGCAACGATGGTCAATGAGCCGTTACTGCGCGCATTGAACATCCATACGGTGGTGCTGCGGCACTTGGACGATGCAGATTTGTACATCAGTGAATCACAACGCTCTGCGCGCGTTTTGCGTGCACCAGTGGCCGTGATTATCCCTCCACATGTCATGGCGGAGTAAGTATGAAACTAGGAGCGGTTTTTCCTCAAACGGAGATAGGTTCTGACCCAGGAGCGGTTCGCGAGTACGCCCATGCCATAGAGGAAATGGGCTACGAGTACCTGTTGGCGTATGACCATGTGCTCGGCGCTGATACTTCAGTACGCCCAGATTGGAGCGGGCCTTACACGGCGGAGACTAATTTTCATGAACCGTTCGTGCTGTTCGGTTACCTTGCTGCTATCACGCAACGTATAGAGTTAGTGACGGGCATCCTTATCCTCCCACAGCGCCAAACGGCGCTGGTGGCGAAGCAGGCGGCTGAGATTGACGTGCTCAGTGGAGGTCGGCTCCGATTGGGTATCGGTATCGGCTGGAACGAAGTGGAATACGACGCCTTGAACGAGAATTTCCACAACCGCGGTAGGCGGAGTGAAGAGCAGGTTGAATTACTGCGCGAGCTGTGGACAAACCCAACAGTCACGTTCAATGGCCAGTGGCACCACATTGATGCTGCGGGTATTAATCCCTTACCGGTGCAGCGACCGATACCAATCTACTTCGGGGGTGGGCGAACGGACGGAGTGCTGCGCCGAATTGCCAAACTTGGCGATGGTTGGTTGCCGCAAGCGCGCCCCGACGAAAAGGGTGCGGTATTACTGGATAAGTTTCGCAACTTTGTTGCTGAGGCCGGTCGTGAGGCGTCCGACGTTGGGATTGATGCACGTGTCGCCGTGAGTGACGGTATGTCAATCGCTCTTGAAAACTGCCAAAAATGGGAAAGCCTTGGTGCAGATTACGTAGGAGTGAATACTATGAAAGCAGGATTCACGACGGTGGAGCAGCACATCAATGCTCTGCGTGAGTTCCAAGGAGCGGTCAGTTAGGCTCGGGTACTAGAGTTTGCCGGGCAAGCCCCAAATAGGGACGATGATTGCGAGAAAAGACTGAAAGGGAGGCGACTGCCTTCCTAGCCGACCATGGGAGTAGCTAGCATGCCAACTGTTGAGACATTACTTCATGGAAACAGCGTGAACGCGGATTCTGGGTCCTTTGGTTTCTGCGCAATTACGCTCGTACGTGGGGAGAAACTGACATTGGTGGACTCTGGCCATGTGGGCCGCCGCCGTTTCCTCGTGCAGGAGTTGGGAGAGCGCGGGCTCACGCCTTCAGACATTGACGTCACGGTAGTGACGCACGCTCACTGGGACCACGCGCAGAACTACGACCTTTTTGAGGCGCCGCTGCTTATTCACACTAATGAATTGAAATATGTACAGAAACCCCACGATAACGACTGGGCAACACCTCGCTGGACCGCGGCCATGCTTGAGTTTGAGTCGCGGGTACAGCAAGTTGATGAAGGCTATGAGATTGAACCTGGCGTTCGCATCATGCACACACCAGGGCACTCGGCGGGCACGGTCGCGGTCATCGTCGATACCGACGCCGGTCCCGTTGCGATTACAGGTGATGGGATCCAAACGGCGGACGCGGCCATTACTAAACAGAACGCATTGATATTCTGGAACGAGAAAGAAGCACGGCATAGCATCGAACGTATCCTCCAAGCCGCTGAGACCGTCTACCCCGGTCATGACGTTCCGTTCAGGATGCTTCATGATGGGGGTTACGAATATTTAACCCCGAAGCAAATGCTTCTAACTGGCCTCGACCCGACTGAGGAGGGTATATCGTTCGATCCGATGCCTCGTGCGCCCTACATCATGCCCGGGATCGAAACTCAGACGCTGGAACGATTGAACTGAGTCGCCGGGTGGTGACATTTACCCACCGAACCGACCAGTCTAGAGGCGGCAAAGCAGGTGATTATGGAATGCTGCAGAGCGAGTCGAAGGAGAGCTGCATGAGTGTCGTAAAAATCAACGCGATTGAGGTCTCTGATGGCAATGGTCCGGAATTGGAGAAGCGATTCGCAGCGCGAGCGAAGGCAGTTGACGGAATGAAAGGCTTCGAGGGTTTTGAACTGCTGCGTCCGGTGAAAGGCGAAACGCGCTATTTCGTGTACACGAAATGGGCATCGGAAGAAGATTTCCAAGCCTGGCTGAACAGTCAGGAATTTCAACATGGTCATGCGGCAGCGGCTACAGATAAAGCGCCTACTCCAGTCGCGACTGGTTCTCAATTACTGTCTTTCGAGGTTGTGGATCTCGCCTGATGTATATCGTACTCAGTACTAACAAGATCAAAATTGAGCACTTGGATGAATTTCTTTCACAAGTGCTTGTACATGCGACAAATTCCAATGCGGAACCCGGTTGCGTCCGCTACGACGTGATGCAAGACACTGCTGATCCACAAACGATTTGCTTGCATGAAGTGTTCACAGACGAGGCCGCATTCTTGGCACATCAAGCGAACGACTTCTACAAGGATTGGATGGAGCGCTCGAAGGATTGGCGGCACGTTGAGTCCCGAGTGAGGCATGTGCTGGATTATGTGTTTCGTTCAGAGAACAGGTAATCGCTGAAGCGAGGTGTCAACCGCCTGCTGCCTACTCTGATCTCAGGGGTCTGGTCGACTAGCTTCTCAAGACTCTTCTGGCTAAGTCTGCACTGAACGGGTATCGTTGCGCTCGTGCCCAGGGACTTTGCGTCCAACACCAACGTCTGCATTCACCCGCGAAATTTGGGCTCGACCCCGCATGGAGGAACTATCGATGGATTCATTGACACTTGTTGAGGCGAACCGAATGCTTGCCGCGGCTGTGGCTAAGGCAACAGAGATGAAAATCAATCCTTGTACGATTGCGATCCTAGATCCTCGTGGTGACCTAGTCGCTTTAAATCGGATGGATAACGCGCTCTGGCGATCGGTACCAATCTCGCAGGGTAAAGCTGCTGCATCGGCTGCGTTTGATGCGCCTAGTGGAGAACTGACGGAGCGCTGGGGAAACCCGGTGGTTCGCGGCCTATCTATGATGGAACAGGGTCGATTGATTCCATGGCAGGGTGCTCTACCCATTAAGCGCGCAGACGGCGTGATGATTGGAGCCATCGGCGTTAGTGGTGCGAAATCTGATGAGGACGAAGCTGTGGCCGCCGCTGGCCTCGCTGTGTTGTAAGGGACGTACCATGGTTCAAAGTTTTCATCTCAAAGAAGCAGATGCTTTACGGGTAGATGGTGAGGAGCTTCGGCGGTCGACGGTAGCGTTGTTCCAGAAGTTAGGCGTGTCAGCTGATGACGCTGCCTGTGCGGCGGATGTGTTAGTGATGGCAGACCTGCGAGGAGTGGACAGCCATGGCGTTTCCAATATGCTCAAGACATACATTGAACGTTTCGGGGACGGCACGCAGAATGCGCACCCCGACTGGAAGGTGGTTAGTGAACGCGCGTCGATTGCGAACATAGATGCTGATCTTGGCTTGGGAATCATCATCGCCCCAAAGGCAATGGAGATAGCGATAGCGAAGGCACGTGACACTGGTGTGGGCGTGGTTACTGTGAATAATGCAGGCCACCTGGGGATGGCGGCCTATCATGCGATGCTTGCGCTGCCTCACGACATGATAGGAATGTGTATGACCGCAGCTGGGGCGTCAGTCCTGCCAACGTTTGGTAGCGTGCCGAAGCTGGGAACAAACCCAATCGCGATGGCTGCTCCAGCTGGCGAAGAAGAGCCGTGGGTGTTCGACATGGCCACTAGCATCGTTCCTGTGAACAAACTTCACAATGCCCACCGGATGGGGAGCACATTGCCTCCAGGACACATCGCGGACGCGGCAGGAGTTCCCATTATGGAACCTGTATTGGCTCCCGAAACATTCAACCTGTTGCCATTGGGTTCAACTCGTGAGCAGGGCTCTCACAAAGGATACGGGCTCGCGAGTGCGGTGGAGATATTGTGTAGCATGATGTCTGGCGCCCGTTGGGCGACGCAGCTGCCGCGATGGTCGTTTCGTCATTACTTAGCGGCCTATGATGTTTCGGCGTTCGGAGACATTGACGAATTCAAGGCGAACATGGACGGTTGGATTCGCGAGTTGAAGGCTACGCCCCCTGCTCCTGGTCATGAACGAGTATTAGTGGCTGGTCAACCGGAACATGAGATGTTCCTCGATCGTTCTGCAAACGGTATTCCGTTGCACAACCAAGTTGTCGACTGGTTCCGTACTACGTGCGCTGAGTTTGGCGTGCCGTGTGCCATATAAGTAAATTTCGAGTCAAGGAGTTTCTATGTTTGTTGTTCGACGTATCCATCACGCAAAGCCAGGCCAATCTCGGAAACTTGCCGAGGTGCTGAAGAAGATTGGGGAGATGTACCAGACCACCGGTGACCGCAAGCCTTCACGCATCTACACGAGTGGCGGCTCGACACCAGGGCCCTTGGACACTGTTTACATGGAATGGCTAGAGGAGGCTCTTATGTCGCCGTATCGTCCAGACTTAGCGAAGCCTGAACCTGAGAACGCACTGTTTGCCGAGCTCCGCGAGCACGAATCAGAGTCGTCTTCAATCGAATTTTACCAACTCTACTCTGGGGAGTAATAGATCTAGGTCACGATATGGCCGAGTGGGTGGCGGGGGCTGCTGCCGCTGATTTTTGTATGACATCAAGCCATAGAATCAGGAGAGAAGACCTCCTAGGTGGGAGGCCTTTTCTCTTGTAGGGTTGCTGTACGGACGCTACTTGAGCTTGGCTATGACCTGTTCACCGAATGCAGGAATCTGCTCGTCAAGGATGTCTCCCGCGAACTGGACATGGAAGGTATCTACGCCTGCGAGTCGGTGTTTTTCGATAATGTCGAACACTTGATCAGGCGTACCCATCAACCCCCCCGAGGAGCCGAATGTAGATGGCATGACCTCAGCGATATCACGGTCGCCAACGTAGGCTGTGCAGTTGACAACGCGTCTTATGGTGGTGACGTCTCGTCCTGCGGTATCAGCAGCGCGATCAACGGCTTCTTGTAATTCTGCGTATGCCTCCGGCGATACAGGCCAACCGCCGTTCTTCAACCAACCATCCGCCATGGACCCGGCGATGCGTAGAGTTCGTGGCTTGGCTGCACCGATGATAATTGGAAGAGAGCCGTTGAGCGGGCGCGGGTCTAGGACCGTCCCGCTGACCGAATAGCGTTTGCCTACGTAACTAAACGGACCGTCAGTGGCCCACATACCACGGAGAATGTTGATGGTATCAACGAGGCCATCAACTCGTTCTCCAGCAGTGCCCCAGGCCATGCCGTATGTTGTTGCGTGGTCCTCCTGCGCTCCCGCCCCGAGGGTCATTAATACCCGATCCCCTCCAGTTATGATGTCGAGAGCGGCGGACATCTTGGCGAGTAAGGCCGGGTAGCGATATGGTACGTTCAGGGTGGAATGCGTCACACGAATGCTCTGCGTTTGCATGGCAACGGCAGTGGCGAGGGTCCAGCCTTCAAGGTTGGATTCCGGTGGTCGGTCACTGAAAGTGATGTTTTCAAATCCAGCCTTCTCGGCGGCCTGGGCGATTGCGACTGTGCGCTCAAAGCTCATCCCGCGAGGGTTGAGACCGAAGCGAATCGGATTCTTGCTAACGGACATGAGCATCCTCTTTGTGTCAAAGTGGAATGAGGATAGGTAGATGTCCTCTAGAGTGTCAAACGAGAGCTGTAGAGGAGTAGCCTTGGACAATGATCAGGATTGCTAATCGTATATTTATTTCGGAGTCCGAACTGTCTTTCACCTATTTGCCCTCACAGGGTCCCGGAGGGCAGAACGTGAACAAGGTGGCTACTGCAGCTCGATTAGTGTTTGACGCTAACGCTTCACCCGCACTACCAGCCGAGGTCAAAAATCGCTTGCGTGGAATCGCCGGGCGACGGATGACTGCTGGAGGCATAGTGATTATTAATGCGCAGCGATTTCGTAGTCAGGAGCGGAATCGAGATGACGCGATCGACCGCCTGGTAGGCCTGCTTGTGCGAGCCACTGTGCGCCCAAACATCCGTCGCTTAATGGGCCCAACACGCTCGATGCTTGCCCAGGGAATCCAAAAGAAACGGCGGCGATCAGCGACGAAACGCTCGCGCAAGCAACCGGCTACCGACGATTAGATTTGATAGTCAAAGCCATGAACTAGAATCGCCGTCTATGTTTGACGCATACCTATAAACAGTTGCCGGTAGCAATGAACGAAGGAACACTCCCATGCCTCGATTGGAAGACCTGACGGAAATTGCTCGACAGGGGCATTTGAATTTTCCTGTTTTTGAGCACAGTGATGCACCTTTCGTGTCGCTGAACAAACCTCTTTCAGAGGCGAAATTAGCCCTGGTAACGACTGCGGGATTGCACATTAGGGAGGATGACCCTTTTACGAGCGGTGACCAGACATTTAGGGTGATTCCGTCGAATACCCATCCTCGTGATATCGTGCAGAGTCATACCTCGATCGGCTTCGATCGCACTGCTTTTATGCGTGATGTGAACATCTCGTTTCCCATCGACCGCCTACACGAATTGGTGGAGCGTGGTGTGCTAGGGGGCCTCTCTGAGAACTTCTACTCGTTTATGGGTGCGTTGAGGAACCCGAAGCATATTCAAGAGGAAACCGGGCCTGAGGTGGCACGCCTCCTCTTAGCGGAAAAGGTTGACGGGGTACTTTTGACCCCTACCTGACCTAACTGCACGCACACAGTCTGTGTGCTGGCTCGGACGATTGAGGAATCAGGCTTGCCGACATCGGCGATCGTGCTTATCAAGGAACAGGCACAGCGTGTGAAGCCTCCTCGTGCGTTATTCGTTCCATTTCCGTTTGGGTTTGCATTGGGAAAACCAGATGATTCAGAGTTTCAACACAAAGTGTTAGCGGCCACATTGGACCTTTTTGGGTCGGACTCGGCACCGGTGCTGGCCGAGTTCCCTGACGAAGCCGATGCGCCTGCTCAATTGCTCCAAGCAGGGTTGGCGCATGCTGATCTGTCGAAAGAGGTCGACCTTGATCCCGTTGATGAAGTGACGGCCCTGCGCGGCTACTTCGAGCGTTGGGTCGAGGATCACGACGGTCGAACAGGCGTGGGAATCTCTGGTGTGCCCCAGCGCCGCTGGCGTGGGCTGATGAAGTACCTACAGGCCTATGCGAACGGCGACTCTGTCACGTTCGAAGACATGCCTGCAGGAATGCCGGAGCAACGATTCCTCAAACTAGCAGCTGACGATATCAAGGCGTTCTACATGGAAGCGCGGATGTGCCAGCGTCCAGAACAGCAGAATAACGATCTGCAATCTTGGTTTTGGACCGAGACTGCGACAGGAGCAATGCTTGCAAAAATAGCGGCGCGTCTGAGCGAGTCCGATGATGAATTACTCAAGGGTGCCGCATTCGGTATCGCTCGATAGAAGAGATTAGGTCTGACCGATGGTTCGACTTGGCAGTGGTGGCTTGCGGGCTGCAATGAAGAAAACGGTACAGAGAATAGTCGCGACTCCGAGGGTCCAAAATGCGAAATTGTAATCACCTTGTCTGTCGAACAAGAGACCGGCGTAAAGCGGACCGATGACGCTCCCTGTGAGGGTGATACCGTTAGACCAGCCTGCGATCATCCCCAGATTGCGTCTGCCAAAATAATCGGCTCGAATGGCCATCATCAACGGGCCGCGAGCCCCCCAAGCGAGGCCATGTAAGGCTACGGCTGCGATGACTGCGGGGACCGTGGAACTGAAGGCTAGGATGATGAAAGCCCCTCCATGACCGAACATTGCGACGGCGGCGACAAACCGCTTGGTGTAACGATCGCCAACCACCCCTCCAATCATCTGCCCCGCAATCTGCATGACCATGATGGCAGGGAACACGAATGAAGTTGCGGCAAGGCTCCATCCGTTTTGGTCTACCAGGAAAGGAACAAGATGAACTGGCACTGTGGCAGTGACTAGAAGGGCAGTGCCGTGGCCTATGGCGATGAACCAGAAAGATCGATCGCGCATCGCCTCTCTCACCGTGAAGTCAGTATTGCTCCCAACGACCGCTGGATGAATGACTGCGCTACCAGATGTAGAGGCTGTATCTGCGTCTGGTGGTGTATCACCGTCAGGTAGCATGCCATAGTGCTCAGGAGAGCGCTTGAAAAATTGGGCACCAGGAATACCGATGGCCAGAATCAATATTCCTGATATTACGGCAGTGGTACGCCAGCTGAACTCGACTATGGACCAGGCAACCAGAGGTGCGATGACCGCACCAGATGCGAACCCAGCTGAGCCGATAGACATGGCCCGCGCCCGCTTGCGGTGGAACCAGTGTGCGATGGCGGTGTGGATAGTGAGGAAACCGCCAAGGCTCGACCCGATGGCAACAACGGCGAGTGCTGCATAGAACTGCCAGAGCGATTGAATCTGGCCGAAAGCGATGAACCCGAGGCCGAAGAGCAATGCGCCGAGCCGCATGACCGGGCGCGGCCCGAATCGGTCTATCATCCACCCTTGAAGCGGTCCAAGAAAGCCGGATTCTAACCGCAGTAGCGAGAAGCCTGCAGAGATGCTGCTACGGCTCCAGCCAAAGGCGGCTTGGAGTTCGACGAGGTATGCGCCCTGTGATAGAAAAAGGAGAGAGGAATGGAGTATTTGGATAAAGAAACCCGCAGCTACGAGATGCCAGCCGAAGAATATTCGAGGCTTGGCTCTTTCGGGTTTAATCAATGTGTGCAGCCTGGATCGTTGGGTTGAGCAAATGCTATCACGAGGACTCTCTTTCAACGGGATGCGGGTTTATGGAGAGTAGATCTCTACTTTGAGAGATTTGGCTACGTAATCATTGATCTCCCCGCGGAGGTCGCCTTCGTTGGGGCAGGCGGAAATTGCAACTAGAATATCCATGACAGCTCTGAAGTCGACGTAGTCTCCACTTTCGATGACCGGTGGCGCGAAGGTGAACGTGCCGCTGGGCTCGTAGAGTACGTTCATGAATACGTTGAGCGTGTCGAGTTGCACTTGCCGCTCAGTAAGATTGTGACTTTCGACGGCCTCTAGAATATTGTCGTGACAGTTGCGGTGCTCTGGGGCCCCCATAGCCTGATACAAGAATCGATTGCATCGACCGCCAAGCCAATGCACGCCGTAAGTGTCGTTTTCTAGAACGAACATCTCGTTGAAATAAGGAGCTCCCGAGAATATGCGATGGACGTGACTTACGGAGCGATTGTTCATGGCAGTGCTGAAGATGACGCTCATTTGTTCATCGTGATTGTGGAGATTCCAGGCCGTGAGATCACCGACCTGTTTCCCTTCAATCGCGATGAGGCGAAGCATTTGACCTGCGCCTAATTCAAAAGAACGGCCTTCCATGGGTGGAATAAATACTTCGCGAATCGGTGAGTTTGCCATATAGATCCCCTTGGGGCAGCCCGGTACCCGAGAAGCGGTTCTGCCTGATTTTGTACTTCTATGACTGGTGATCGAACCCAAGGGAAATCCTCGCCGAGGGTTGATAGCGTTCTGAGCAAAGCAGTATCACCTGCCCAGCTCTGCGGAGCTGTCGAACAGGTAATACCCGCTATTGCCTAGGCCGTGTTGCTAGCTACTGGGCGTTATGCCTGAGCCATTCAAGGTACTCGGCAAACCCTGTCTCGATATTGTGAGCAGGCACATATCCGGTATCAGCATTGATTCTAGTTAGATCCATTACCGGATTCTCCGGCATGTTAGGGGTTTTGCCTGGAATAAGGGCTTTTGCCTTAGCTTCCGGGATGACGGCCTTGATGGCATCGTATGTTTCTTTGAGCGTTGTTGCTCGCCCCGAACCGACGTTATAGATGCCATGATTAAGTTTGTCTGCGGTAGTGAGCATCTGAATACCCATTGCGAGGTCCCTTACGTATGTCCAATCCGTGAGGTCATCTTGGTTCATAACCCCACCTAGCTTATCGCTGAAATCGGGCTCAACTCCCTTAATCGCGGCATGGGCGATTCGCGCACCGGGGTGGAACATACTGTAGTAATGGGGCCCATAGATCGACCCGATGCGCAGACTGATGACATCGATATCTGCGCGACTGGCGTAATGTAGCGCATGAATCTCTTGGGCTTTTTTATGGGCTTCAATTTGCGAGCGCGACTCTATCGGGAGGAGGTCGTCTTCCCGATATGGGCCAGAGGCAAGCCCGCTGTAAACGGACTGGGAACTTGCTAAAGCGGTGCGCTTCACTCCGAAATTGCGAGCTGCTTCCAGGATGTTCTGTAGCCCTGTCGTGTAAACGTAGTAATCAACCTCGGGCGAGATGCCCCGAGCCGGAGGCGCCGCGAAGCTGATTACCCGGTCAATCTCAGGGTGCTTGCGGAAGACAGCACTGACTTCGAAGGCGTTGGTAACGTCCATTCGCTCGATAAAAACCCGCTTGCCGACTTCGTCCTTGATGGCATCGGGGATGCGACTGGCGCTGTGCTGGGTGATGACGACGCTCTCACCGACCTCCAGGCACCTGACCGCTGTGTTCAGACCGATGAAACCCATACCGCCGATGATGAGGATCACTGCAAGCCTCCATAAGAAAAGTTGAACATATTGATACCACAGCTTTACATTCAAGACGGGTTTTGTGGTCATAGCAGGCTTCAAGAGATACGATTGCGGTGTTTTGGAACCCGGCAAACAACTCCCTAATGCAACTAATACAGGTCGGCGTTCGCGGCTGCGGTTTTTGCAGTCGATTCGGACATTCGATTCGCTGGTTGTGCCAGCACATCGGAATTACTTCGGCGCTATGTTCCTGTATTTTGCGGCGATGCAAATGACGGTGCTCGTGCGGCCTTGGATTGCATTCGACTTGAGCGCGGATGAACTCGGACAACGGTCCGCGCTTGTGCTGGGCCTGACGGTTGCAGCTAATAACCTGCCTTCGCTAGTGCTTTCTCCCTATGCGGGAGCACTGGCTGACAGAGTTCCAAAACGGGCGATTCTTCAAGTATGTGCGGTCATCATGGCAGGGTTTGCAGTGTTGACCGGAGTTGGCTTGGCACTTTCTTGGTTCGCGTGGTGGCACGTGACTATCATCGGTATTGGCCAAGGCGCGGTTATGACGTTTATCACTCCGACGCGTAGAGCGATTATCGGCGACTTAGTGGGGCGTGAGTATTTGCTCAATGCGACGGCGCTACATACGGTTAGCATGAATGTAAATCGAATGGTGATGCCTGCAGCGGGTGGATTCATCATCGTTGGTGTTGGCGCTCAATGGGCCTATGTGGCCATCGCTGCTATGTATTTGAGCAGCGTAGCGCTGCTTTTCGTCGTGCCGAAGATAGTTCCCAGTGATTCTTCCCGGAAAAGAGATATGTCGGGTGCCATTCGCGAAGGATTCCAGTACGCGGCCCGCAATCGTACGATCCGCAATCTGTTGCTGATTGCATTCGTGTCGACACTGATTGGCCAGCCACTGCAACACCTTTTGCCTCTTTTCGCGGATGTGCTCGACATCACAGTGGATCGTGTAGGTCTATTGTTCACCTTTTTTGGAGCAGGGTCCCTGATTGGCTCGACGACTGCCGCATCAGTAGGTAATTTTAGGCATAAAGGATTACTACTAGTGATTTTCCTCACTGTGTGGGGAGCAGCTATTTTGGCGTTTGCATTGTCTGACGTGTATCTACTGTCTTTATTGTTGATTGTGCCAGTGGGCATGGGACATTCAGGACGTAACACGGTGAACATCGCGACGCTCCAGACGTATACAGCACCGGAGATGCGCGGGCGCGTTATGGCACTGAACGCGATGATGTCTGGATTCATGCCACCAGCAGTATTGTTGATCACCGCGATTGCTGAGTTCGCGAGTGCTCAGATTGCTTTGAGCGGAGTCGGCGCAATCGTTTTCATATACGGACTGTGGCATTTGCTTCTCTCTCGTACTGTTCGTAGCCTCGAATAGCCATCGATGGCTACCGGATTGACACTCTAGTTGACCGCTCCTAGGATGGGCGAGCCCAGGCAAATGCTGGCCAGGCAAAGGAGAACTCCATGGTGCTTCGAGAAGACAAATTGGGCGCGACCGCACGACGTCGACGTGGTGTTGAGGACGTAATAATTCCTACTGATGGCAACGTTGACTATCAGTACCTTTCTGCTGACAACCATATGGACCTTACTTGGTATCCGAAGGACATCATTCAATCTAGGATTGCCGCCAAGTACAAAGACGCGGCGCCTAAGGTAGTAGAGGCAGACCAAGGCACAAGCTGGGAGTGGGAAGGCAGCCTGCATGCGTTCGCTGCGGATGGCAAGGACTGGGCCAAGTACGCACAGCGGTTCGCTCCGATTCCAGTGCCGGAAGGGAAACTGCCCCCCACCGACCCCACGGTACTGCTCCAGCACATGGATATAGGGAAAATTTGGGCTGGGGTTTTCTTTGGGAATACGAGGAAGTGGACGTTCAAGGACAAAGAGCTGGAAAAGGAAGTCTACCGGGCGTTCAACGATTGGACGCAGGAGCTTTCCAATACTGCACCTGACCGAATTATCGCGCTGCCTTGGATGCACGCTCAATTCCCTGAGTCTTGCGCGGCAGAGCTTTACCGGATGGTGGAAAAGGGTGCACGCGCTGTTGAGTTCAGCTTCGCTGATGCTGAAGTGGGAGCCCCATTATGGTCACCGGAGTGGGAGCCGTTCTGGGCTGCCGCTGCTGAGACGAATACGGTGGTTTGCGCGCATGTTGGTGATTCCTCAGGGACTCCATACCCAGTGAACGAGTACGGCCAATCCTTAGCGCATTTCTCCCAGGTTCCATTCATCCCGGTGGGACGGCACATCGCTCAGGTAGTATTCAGCGGTGTGTTCGATCGGCATCCGGACCTGAAAGTAGGAGTGGCGGAGTGCCGAATCGGTTGGCTACCATTCTTATTCCAGTGGATGGATAGGTGCTATGCCGACCGTTTACCAGACAAGATCTACCAATTGAAAGAAAAACCGACGCATTACGTGCGGAACAATATGTGGTTCACCTTCGAGGAGGATTACATAGGCTCTAAGATGCTTTCTGATCCGGAATTTGTCATTGGCGATTGCGCTATCTGGGGAGCCGATTACCCCCACGAGCAGGGGCAGACATGGCCTGACGCAGGGCCTGCGATGGACCGCATGTTCTCGGGTGTGAGCAAAGAATTGATGCACGAAATTGTTTGGGGGCGCACGGCGCGAATGTTTAACATCAAAGGTCCGGACGCAAGCTAGCGCTCGGTTAGGAGCTAAGGAGCGTGGCAGAGAACCGCTATTCGAAAGAAATACTGCTGTCCGATGAGAGAAACCGAGACCTAGCGGCGTTGGTACGCTACGGGCCGTACCTCTTCCTCTCTGGCTCTGACGGCAACCGCGATCTGAAGACGAATAAAGTTGATCCGGACTTGGATGCCCAAGCGACGCCTCAGTGCAACAACGCCTACGGCCGCCAGGCTTTACGGTTACAACAGGCGGGTTACGCGGGTGAAGACTCAATCTGGTGTGAAAATTTCACGTCTGGGCAGTCTTGGCGCTTGGAGCGCATGGGTACATGGCCCGAACATTTCGGTGAAGAAGGTCACCAGAGGGTGGTTAGTTTCGGGGCACAGGCGAAGATGGCTGGCACGAATATGCTGACGGCCGTGGTACAGGGTCTGACCCCAGATATCAAGCGTGAGATTTTAGTGCCTCAGCCGACACGGGGCCGAGCATCACGTATCACTCGCGCTGGTGACTTTACCTACGTCATCGGCGTACGAGGGCGCTCGAATCCTTATTCAGAGGCATTGGCACCGGAAGAAGTGGAAGAGCAATTTGAGACTGAGGCGTTCTACACTTACGAATGGCTCCGGTCTCACATCGAGAAGGGCGGCGGAACATTAGATGACCTGGTCAGAGCCGACTGTGCGCTGAAGCGCACAGGCGATGTGGTGCGCTACCAGAAGAACTTGAAAAGCCGCTTCGGCGGTGCGATTCCGTTCGCGGCCTATTCTGTTGGTACTCTTCTGGGAGGGCGTGGACTGATGGAGATTGGTGGATTAGCTGTCAATCCTGGTGGTACCAAAGAGATAGCTTGGTTGGAGGAAGACCCTCGCCGGGCACAGGCGGTTAAGGCGAACGGCTTGGTGTTCGCCTCCGGGGCCTCAGGGCTGGCCGATGCGAAGCTGGGCGGGGTTATACACGAGCTATACGGAGACCGTGTGGCACAGGCGAAGCAAGCGCTTCGCAGGCTGGAGGCAGCGCTGAACCGCTTTGATACCACTCTTCACCAGACATTGCGGCTCGATGTTTTCTTAGATGATATCTATTTTGAGGATGAGTTCATCGCCATCACCAAGGAGTTTTTCAAGGGTGATCCACCCGCGATGAACATCGTTGGAGTTGATCTGCAATACAACGCAGAAGTTGAACTGTCTGCTATCGCAGGTGCATAGCATGACCAACGAACAGCCGATAGCGACGGGTGTACCGGCCGAGGTGATAGCCGGAGAGATTGATACGCTCGGTATCACGCATGTAGTGTGCGTGCCGGACTCGTTTCAGCGCACGTTGATTGCTCGCTGGCAAGCGGGAGGAGGCCCTCATTTCGTCGGCGTATGTACCGAGGACGAAGGCATGGGGGTTAATGCGGGTCTCTATATGGGAGGCCAAAACCCGATGATGTGCATCCAGAACAACGGGGTATTTGCGTCAATTAATACGCTGAAAGCAATCGCGCTGGATGCAAAGGTGCCGACGTTCATCATGGTGGGCCAGTTTCAGCGGGACGTGAACAAAACCATTGAGGAACAGTCCTCGCGTGCGGTGCGCATGCTAGAACCGACTCTGGATTCCTGGGGTGTGCCGTACTGGCGCATCGAAAACCCAGGTGATATTGGCGTGCTAAAGATTGCTTACGAGCGCGCTTGGGCAGACAAAGGGCCAGCAGTGGTAATCATTGGCGCACCGACACTATAGGTGATTTGATGGAACGACAAGAAGCGATAGATATCTTGGCTGAAGGGCGTCACGGCGCAATTAGCGTTCCCACGATGCAATCAGTCTTTCCGTGGCACGAGGCAGGCCAGGGTGACATGCTCAACGTCGACGCTTCGCAGTGCATGGGCAGCGCGTCGACAATTGGATTGGGACTAGCCTTGGCTCAACCGAGCCGTAAGGTGATGGTTCTAGACGGCGATGGCTCGCTACTGATGCAGCTTGGGTCACTGGTGACCGTCGCGGCAGCAAAGGTGAACAACTTCTACCACTTTGTTTTCGCCAATGGCCTCAACCAGAGCACTGGTAATCAACCGCTGCCGGGCCAAGGAATGTTTGATTGGGTGGCGCTGGCGACAGCATCAGGCTACAAGCACGCGCTTAGAATCGAAGATGCAGAGGATCTGCTTGAGCAATTGCCGTCTATCTGGAAGCTCGAAGGACCTGTATTGATTGAATTGAGCATCGCTCGTGAGGAAGGTCCGGCGCGCTGGGCAGGAGTACCTATGGCGAAGCAAGTTGCCTCTGTTCGTGAGCAACTGGCCGCTAGCTGAGATGGTCAACGCGAACCAGCCGGACATGAAACGATTCATGGTCATTGGCGGCACTGGGGTCATCGGGCACTTCGTGACGCGTAGGCTCGTGGACGAGGGGTATTCGCCGGTCGTCATTACGGTGTCGGGCAATACCGGCCTTATTAAAGACATCTTAGATAAAGTGACAGTGGTGAAGGCCAACATAGTGGATGCAGAAATGCTCAACGCTGTGTTCGCTGAGCATTTACCGACACATCTGGTGCATATGGGCGCCAATATCGGGGTGGAGCAACGCCCATCGTACTCCGCTCAGGTTTACGTTGAGGGCATGGCTAACGTGCTGGAGGCCGCGCGTATCAGCGAGGTTCAGCGCATGGTTTTCACTTCAACGAAGGGTGTCTACGGTCCTGTATATGGGGAATTCTCACACCCTACATATAGACCACTGCATGAGAATATGATGCCGCAGCCAGCGACCATGCGCGGCTCCTACAAGCTGGCCTCAGAGCACATGGGCCGCATTTATCGCAAGCGTCACGGTATTGAGTTCACTGCGGTACGCTTCTCGTCGACGATCGGACCAGCAAAGACGCAACGGCACGATGAAACGAGTGTGCACAGCAAGATGATTGAGAATGCGATGCTAGGCTTACCGGCTGTGATTGCGAAAGGCGGGGATGCTTTGACGGATATCATCTACAACGATGACGCGGCACGCGGCATTATGGCAGTGTTGCACGCTGAGGGACCGACCGACGTTTTATACAACATTGGCTCGGGGTATGGCATCACTCTGGCAGAATTCGGAGAAGGAGTGCAAACGGTTTATCCGAACGCTGAGTTCGAGATAGGGCCAGGCACGCAGTACCTGAACCCTGAGACTTCAGGGCATTGCATACTCAATGGGACACGAGCCCGCGAGGACCTGGGGTTCGAGGTGTCCTACACACCGGCAACAATGGTTGCAGCATACGTTGAGATGATGGAACGAATGGGTATTGACCCCATCGCTACTTAGCCCAGTGAGGCACCAGGAGGATTCCTATGGCGGATGCAGGATTATGGAGGCTTTCGGCTGCTAAGTTGCTCGAAGGCTATGCACGGCATGATTTCTCGCCGGTCGAGGTTGTTCGTGAATTGTTCGACCGCGCTGAGCAACTGAACCCAGCGCTGAGTGCGTTCTTGGCTGTGAATACCGATGATGCCCTAGCTGCTGCGCAGACCGCCGAGAATGTTTGGATGGGTTCTGGGGAGAAACCTGCGCTGTGTGGCGTTCCAGTGTCAATCAAAGATTCGATAGAAGTTGAAGGAATGCCGACGACTTATGGGTCGCTGGCATTCAAAGAGAACCGCCAGCCTGACTCCGAGCTAGCGCGGCGTATCCGAGCTGCAGGAGGCGTGATTACGGGCAAGACGAACCTCCCGGAGTTCGCACTGCATGGTGCCGTTGATAACCTGCTCAGCCCTCCCGGTCGAAACCCATGGAACCTAGATCACACCTGCGGAGGATCTAGTGGTGGTGCAGGGAATTCTGTGGCTACTGGTATGGGCCCGATAGGTATCGGTACTGACTCAGGAGGGTCGATCAGAATGCCTGCCGCTGCTAACGGTATCTACGGTATCAAACCGAGTTACCAGCGTATCCCTGCCGTACAAACTTGGCGTGCCGCCCCTGGTCGATCTCACAACGGCCCGCTCACACGGACGGTGCGAGATGCAGCGCTGTTGCTGCAGGCGATTTCGGGCGCTGATTTACGCGACGGTGAATCGAATTTACCGCAGGTTGACTACATGAGCTTCGCGAATGGCGATGTGCGTGGCATGCGAGTGGCGGTGAGTTACGACTTCGGACGTGGATTCGCGATGGACGAAGAAGCGCTTAAATTCGTGCGGGAGGCGGCGCAGCTGCTTGCAGGGCTCGGTTGTGAGATTATCGAGGCTGACCCGCCAACGTTGCATGACCCGGAAGAATTGGAGCCTGGAGTTTGGGCGTATGCAGGCGATCATTACGCTGCCGCCGAGGCGATGATTCCCGGTTTCTTAGAAAAGCACATCGATGATTTAGGCGCGCACGCGAGGCCGCTTTACGAGAAAGGCCCCGAGGCAAAGGCATGGCAGTACCGGCGTATTATTCGCAGGAACCGAGCCTTTGGGCTGGAGATGCAGGAATGGTTTAGGGACTATGATTTTCTACTATCTCCCTCGATCGGGCCTGCCGCAAAGGTCGCTGAAATCGGGCTTCGTGACCGGAGCCGGGCGCTGGTGAGCTTCACTACGCCGTTTAATCATACTTACAATCCTGCTGCTGCTATCCCGTTTGGATTCCATTCCAATGGCCTACCGTTGGGAGTGCAAATTGTGGGCAGATCACGCGACGACGTTGGTGTGCTCCGAATGTCGGCGGCATTTGAGAAAGCAAACCCGTGGGCGCACCACTGGCCCGATATGGCCGGTGATATGTCGTTAGCGAAAACATACTGAGTTATTGAATGCGGCGAAGACGATAGGCTCGCTCTGCGCGCTGCCATCCTAAGTGGGCATAAAAAGACTCGCCCTCTTCGCTGGATGTTAGAACGAGAGTGGCTTGGGGCGTGGCGACTTCTCTGACGATGCGAAGCATCTCTTTTCCTATTCCCTGTCCCTTGTGGGACGGGGCCACGGCAACCTCTGTCACTAAGCCGTAGTACACGTAATCCGTCAGCACACGGACCCACCCCACTAGGTTGCTGTCATCGCGGACGGTGACGTAGAAGGTACCGTTCTCAAGCATCTTTCGTGTGCGTTCAGGGTCGTCCAATGGACGAGGGAAGCCGCCATTACTGAGTAGCGCCAGTATTTCCTTGGGTTCCACTGGGCCATTGATTAGATAATTGAGCGGCATGGAACAAACTCCTCGTCAGGTAGGCTGAGAGGAGTTTATACACGGCAATCGCAGTAAAGCACTTAATTCGCTTCAGTGTTTTGATTGCCTGGTAAGTTAAAGTAAATACCTTATGTACATTCTGATGGCTGCTCTAAAACCGGAGTGAGCCTTTCTCTCTCAGATGGTGGCAAAAGACCTAAAGCGCGGCGATTTGAAACGGCTAGTAGTTTTAGTGCTACTAGGCACCTCCCCAAGTGGCCGAAAAAGATAGGTGATGAGCCCTTCTGAAAGCACAATCCGAATTGCGGCTATCAAAAGGTGTTAATCCTAATCGACCTGCCTCAACAAGCTGAGCGAGATACGCGGGGAACACAGACTGCATGGGATTTCCTGCCAAAGCCATTCGCGGGCTGTGAAATTGCTAAACGAGTTCTTGGTCTAGGGAAACGCGCTTTGCTAGCTACTTCAAGGGCTACTCGCTCAGGTACGCATCCCGCGAATCTTTGTAGGATGTGCTGCCAATTGCGATGCTGATGAGATCTGTGTCAGCTTGGGTGTCGACAACCTCTGAGGGAGCACCGCCTTCTGCTTGGTGTTTGAGCGAATCGTAGATTGCCTTGACTGTAGCGTTGAAAGTCCCGTGACCACGAAGCGCCATCTTCACTCCGTATTGCGCCAAAGTCTCATCGCCCAAAGCTTCGGCTACGTTGCCTAGCATGAATGGCAGCGACGTCACTTTACGGACTGCTTCGAGCTGATGAATCTCTTTCACTCCCAGTAGGAAAATGGCGTCTACTCCGGTGGCATCAAATGCTTTGACACGCTCGAGCGCGTCTGCCTGGTTGCTCGCATTCAATGAGTGAGTGCGGCCGATGATGACGGTTGCACGATCTTGCCTCGCTGCGACTGCAGCCTTTAGCTTACCAACCATCTCGTTGAGCGGAATCAACTCCTCTTGGCCTTGGTAACCGAATCGCTGAGGGAGAACCGTATCCTCGATAGTCATGGCTGCGACACCTGCAGTCTCAAGCTCGTCTACGGTGCGCATAACACTCAGGGCGTTGCCGTAACCGTGGTCGGCGTCCACCAGTAGCGAAATATCGCTGGCGCGTGTGATTCGCCGACACTGCTCAGCCAATTCCGTCAGTGTTATGACCGCAAGATCCGGCGCCCCAAGAACTGTGTGACTAGCGATTGACCCTCCGAGCATTCCGAAAGGAAACCCCAAGCCATAGGCGATGCGGGAGGAAACGGGGTCGAAAATAGAGGCAGGTCTCACACATTTGCTTCCGGCAAAATGATCTCTTACTCGCTGTCGTCGTTGGGAGACTTGCATGGGTATCTCGTATTTCGCTTGGTTATTTGTTGAGGACTCGAGCCGATGATACCTGAGGTTGAACGACAAGGCTCGGTGATACCATTAACTCATTCACGGAGGCTGTTTTAGTGCCCGAATACGCTGTTGTAACTGAAGAATTACGGCGCTCATTTGACGACTTAATGGCCGTCGATGGCATTGATCTACTGGTTAAGACCGGTGAGATATACGGATTTCTTGGCCCGAACGGAGCAGGTAAATCTACTGCAGTCCGTATGCTAACAACACTGCTAATGCCGACCTCTGGAATAGCGTTGGTTGCCGGATACGATGTCGTTAACGATCCGATTGAAGTTCGACTACGAATTGGCGCTGCTTTGCAAGAAGCGGCATTGGATCCGAAGCAAACGGGCCTGGAATTACTCAAACTTCAAGGGAGGCTCTACGGACTGTCTGGACGTGAGATTGAGGCACGTATCGGAGAATTAGAGTCACTGATTGAAATTGGCGACGCAATCAAGCGACAGGTGGGTACGTACTCAGGAGGCATGAAACGGAGATTAGACCTCGCGGCTTCACTGATGCACAACCCCGAGGTGCTGTTCTTAGACGAACCGACGACGGGCTTGGACCCTATTGGTCGCTCGCGCGTATGGGAGGAAGTTCGTCGCATTAATCGAGAACTTGGCGTGACTATATTCCTCACCACTCAATACCTTGAAGAAGCCGACGCATTGGCGGACCGGATCGGAATCATCGCACATGGGAAGCTTGCGACAGAAGGCACTCCTACCGAGCTGAAGCGCCAGCTAGGCTCCGACGTGATTGTGGCCCGTGTCGATGGCGATGCACAGGAGGCCAAGAAAGCAGTCGAGAGCATTGAGGCAATTGAGGGCATTGATATCTACGACCAAGAAGTCTCTATCCGTGTGGCCAACGGCGCTGGATTCATTAGCGCGGTGGCGCTCGCGCTCAATGCTTCATCAATACGTGTGCGCGAGCTGACTCTTCGCACTCCCACGTTGGATGACGTGTTCCTGCACGTGACAGGGGGCCATTTGCAGCAGGAAGAAACGGTGAATGAGGTGACATCGCGATGAGCGCGGGGAAAATATGACGGTCAAAGCGAGACGGGCAGGATTCTTTCGCGATGTAATGAGCCTGGGCAACCGCGCGTTGCGTTCAATTCCTCGCGATCCGGAATCGATAATCCCTGCGTTGCTAGTGCCGTTGTTTTTCTTTGTAGTGAACGTTGGTGCGTTGCAAGATGTGGCTGAGCGAATGCCGGGGCTCGATTACAAAGCGTTCCAACTGCCGGTGGCAATACTGTTTGCTGTAACAGGAGTGACACGAGCAAACATTCTTGTGTTGGATATCCAGGGCGGCTACTTCGACCGGTTGGCACTGACCCCAGTGAATCGCTTTGCAATGTTACTAGGGTTCATGGTTGCCGATTTGGTACTGGTGATATCGCTGTCTATTCCAGTGATAGTGTTGGGACTGGTTGTAGGCGTGCGCTTCGAGACGGGCATCTTGGGTATGTGCGCGTTCCTGGGTATCGCAGGAATATGGGCGCTGGCTTACAACGCGATTCCGTACGGAATCGCGCTCAAGACGGGGAACCCGGCGGCGGTCAATTCAAGCTTTCTGCTATTTCTACCGGTTACCTTCCTGACCACGGTCTTCGTCCCTGAGGAGTCGCTAACGGGTTGGATGTCGACCGTAGTGAAGTTCAATCCAGTGACATATTTGCTTCAGGGGATGCGCTCGTTAATTAGTGAAGGCTGGGTCGTGGGTGATCTAGTGGCGGCATTTTGCGGTATCGCGGCTGTTGCACTATTGAGCGTACCGTTCGCGATGTGGACGCTATTAGGGCGCGTTCGCCGAAAGTAAACTAGGCTGTCTCCGCGTGCAGTGCTTCGCGACGAGGCGTATCCTGAGCTTACATGCACTCCCCTGTTCCCAACCACTCCGGTATCCCGCGCCTATGGCCTTTCAAACATGCCTACTACGGCTGGGGAATCGTCGCTACTTCTGTTTTAGTTTCTTTCGCCCAAGTGCCCATGTATGGGCCGGTGCTATCTGTGTTCATGAAGCCAATCGGCGATGACATGGGTTGGTCTCGCGGCGATATATCGCTAGCGTTCACCATTGGAAGCCTTCTTGGATCTTTCGTTTCTTCCATTGTTGGCCACTACATAGATCGCTACGGTGCGAGATTGTCAGTTGTCATTGCAGGTATGGTCGTCACGGGCGCCCTAATCGGGCTCGCGATGATGCAGGAGGTGTGGCAATTCTGGATATTCTTTGGCGCTGGCCGTACTGCTGCATTGGCCGGAATCAATATGGGTACGACAGTTGCTGTTGCCAACTGGTTCATCCGCAAGCGAGGCAGGGCCGTGTCGCTTTTGGGCATAGGATTACGTACGGGGCAGGCGGTATTCCCATTGTTTATCGCCCCGGTGATTTTGTGGCTAAGTTGGCGCCATGCATATGCATTGTTGGCGGTCGTTGCATTCAGCTTGATTGTGTTGCCGGGATGGATATTCCTGCGCCGCCGCCCAGAGGACCTCGGTATGTTGCCCGACGGCGACCTTGCTCCAGAATTAGGGGAACAAGCACCCGGCAAATCTAACGCAGGGGCTGGTGACGTGTCATGGACTTTACACGACGCGACTCGCACCTTAGCTTTTTGGATGATTGTTACTGCAGTCACAATTGTTGTGTTCGCGCAGACTGCGGTGAACCTGCACGCGGTGGCTAGTTTTCAAGACCGAGGGATAGCTGACGCCTTCGCTGGTGTTTTTGTATTCATCTTTGCCGGGACTGCTGCGTTGTCTGCCTTCGGTTGGGGTGCGCTGATGGACCGGTTCCACGTGCGATGGGTGAGCATGGTGGCTACGTCGCTGACGGCGTCCTCGTTGCTGGTGCTCATTTTCGCTGACAGTATGCCGATGGCATTCTTGTTTTCGGTGTTATTCGGCTTGGGCATAGGTGGGTGGACAGTTGGGCAGGTTGTATTGTTTGCCAACTACTTCGGCCGTGCGCATGCAGGAGCGATTCGCGGATTTGGGCAGCTGGCGGCTGGGCCAGTTGGCGCTGCTGGCCCGCTTTTGGCAGGGTATCTGTACGACTCTACTGGCGACTACACGGTGCCGTTCAAGATATTCTTCGCATCATTAGGTCTAGTGATGGTTGCGCTTCTACTAGCGCGACCACCTGGTGCCCCCCCGCTAATACGTGAACCCAGTACACCGTAAGCGTATATATTTCCGATTACATTCATGCAGATCCACGGCGAGGTGAATGAGTATGGCTGACCAAGGTGGGGAACGCAGCGCCCAGGCGGATATGAAAGTCTCTTTTGACCTGGTGGCAGAACGCATAGGCATTTCCGATGGTATGCGGAAACTGCTCATCGAGCCCTGGCGCGAATTGCGCGTGGCATTGCCTGTGCGGATGGATGATGGCCATGTAGAGGTTTTCGTCGGTTACCGTGTACAGCACAACGCAGCGAGAGGTCCATACAAAGGCGGGGTCCGGTTCCACCCGCACGCTAATGCCGATGAAGTGCGCGCGCTAGCTATGTTGATGACTTGGAAGACAGCCTTGGTTGACGTGCCCTTCGGCGGAGCGAAGGGGGGAGTTATGGTCGACCCGCATCAGTTGAGCGCTGCTGAACTTAACCGTCTTACCCGCCGTTATACCAATAATATTCAACACCTGATTGGCCCGCACCGCGATATCCCTGCACCGGACTTAGGTTCCAACGCGCAGACAATGGCATGGATGATGGATGCCTATGGGCAGACGAATGGCTACGCGCCGGCGGTGGTTACGGGGAAACCGGTCGAGATCGGCGGCTCCTTGGGCCGAGAGGCGGCGACGGGTCGTGGCGCAATGTACGTACTGCAGGCCGCTGCGTCAGATCTTGGAATAGACCTTCAGAATTGCCGTATCGTGTTACAAGGACTGGGCAATGTTGGATCATGGTTCGCGAGAATCGCCCACGAAAAGGGCGCGCGTGTCGTGGCAGTGGCAGATCACCTGGGAGGTGTCTATAACGATAGCCTATTGGATATACCTGCGCTCGTGGAGTATTCGAAGGCGCACGGCTCAGTCGCTGGATTCCCTGGTGGAACGCAGCTTGATCCAGAGCAAATTTTCATGGTTGAATCGGACGTTGCTGTGCCCGCGGCTATCGAGAATGTCATCAACGAGTCCAACGCTTCCAAGATCCAGACTAGGCTGGTGCTAGAGGCCGCGAACCACCCTGTTACTCCTGAAGCTGACGCCATTCTTAAAGAAAGAAATATCCCTGTGCTGCCAGACATTTTGGTCAACGCTGGGGGTGTGGTGGTTTCCTACTTTGAATGGACACAGAACCTGCAACAATACAGCTGGACGGAGACTCAAGTAAACGAGGCGCTCAAGGAGCGAATGTTGCGTGCTTACAACGCTGTGCAGTCCTTGGTGAAAAGTAGCGACCGCACTCTTCGCGAGGCGGCATATGAAATCGGAGTGGAGCGGGTGGCGAAGGCCGCCGAAGTTCGCGGCTTCGTTGTCTAATCACTGCGTAGAACATCATTAAGGATTAGAGTGCTATGCTCCGGGAGTTGCACGCTGCCTTGGGGCTGTGGCAAGGAGCAGCTGAGTGACCTATCCCGATCAAAAACGCATTTTGAGCCTATCGAGCGCTCCGATTTTCTTTTCGTTCTTCACATGGGGATTCGGCACAGGAGCCCAACACCTTGCGCGACCCCTGTTCGCCTATGCATTAACGGGTAACACCTTCCTCGTAGCAGTCGTAATTGGGATGAACGCCATCCCACGAATCTTCACTGGCCCTATCACGGGGTACCTCGCTGATCGCGTCGGTCGCAAACCGCTTGTTATATTCGGGGCTGCTTTACGTGGAGTTTCGAACGTTGGCCAGTTCTTTGCTGGTGATTTCGCCACGTTCTTGGTGCTGGAGTTCGTGGGCCAGATAGGCGTGTCCATGTGGAACACTTCTGCAAATGTTTTGCTGGCAGATATGACGACCACTGGCAACCGAGGGCGCTCGTTAGCGCTGCGGCAGATGTCCACGCGCTTGGGGTTTGTTGCCGGCCCTGCGCTCGCGGGCTTGGTCGCTGCGACCATTAGTTTGCCCGCAGTGTTCCTAATCAATGGCGCATCAAAGGTAGTAATTGTACTTACCGTGTGGTTCATGGTGAAGGAGACGAAGCCTGAACTTAAAGTCGCTGCAACAAGTGACCCAGGTACCGTTGAAGCGGAGTCTCCTCGTGTCGCTGTGTTGCATGCAATGCGCACTCGCTCTTTCGTGGCGCTGGCACTGACGATTACGGGATTCGCCATGACCCAGACCGCTGTGTTGCAAGCGCTTCTCCCAATCTATGCATCAGAAGAGCTTGGCGTAGGGGCAAGCGGCGTGGGGTTGCTCGTGGGGTTGGCTGCATTTCTTGCATTCCTAGTCGCCTTTCCCAATGGGATGTTGGCAGACAAATTTGGCCGCAAGGTTAGTATGGTCCCGGGGTTGCTACTACTGGCCGCCGCATCGACTCTGCTAACCATGAGCGATACATTCATATTGATACTTCTCGCAGTCTCTATTCAAGGATCCGGCGAAGGGATGACTATGGGGACGACTCACACCTATGCGATGGATATCGCACCAGAAGAGCATCGAGGGTCTTTCCTGGGTGTGGTCATGATGTTCCAAGCGGTGGGCGCGTTCTTGGGGCCCATGTTGATTGGCGCGATTTACCACACCGTTGGGCATGCATTCGCTTTCGGGCCTCTC
>CALGTL010000035.1 GCA_937901475.1 uncultured Dehalococcoidia bacterium | reverse complement strand
TCGGGGAATCTTCTCTTAAAGTAATAAAGAGCCTTTGATGACGACTTGTCGAGGTTTCAAATATCGGCCAAGACGGACTCAACGTGCCCAGGGACTTTGATCTTGTTGTAAATTTTCTCGATCTTGCCGTGCCCATCAATGAGGAATGTTGTACGAGCTATGCCCATGTAGGTACGCCCGTAATTCATCTTTTCTACAAAGACTCCATATTTCAAGGCAATTTCCTTATCGGAATCCGCGATGAGTGAGAAGGGCAAACCGTGCTTCGCTTTAAAGTTCTGGTGTGACTTCGCGGAGTCAAGACTGACTCCGAGGATTACCGAGTCCTTGGAGGTAAATGCCTCCATGTGATCTCGGAAATCACATGCCTCGCGAGTACAGCCAGGAGTGTTGTCCTTCGGGTAGAAGTAGAGAACCACTTTCTTACCGCGGAAAGAAGACAGAGAGATGTTGTCACCAGAGTCGCTGACTGAGGTGAAATCGGGCGCAATGTCACCAACGTTGGGCAGCATCGAGTACTCCTAGGCGAGGAATCGGTGAGGGACCGAGATATTGAACAATCAGGCAGTTATTGCCAATACCGCAAATTTGCCATTGCGAAAGCTCAAATAGCGGCTTCAAGCGACTGCGGGAATGCTAATCCTCTTGGGAATTGACGTCCAGGCACCCGTAGAGCCCCTCCTAACCCTCCTGGCAATACATGGGAGTAGGTTGGGCCTTCAGTGCTGTCCAGTACAGCAAAAGTAGGAATATGCAGAACAGGAGTAAAAACAGGGAATTATGGGAATATTCTGGATAACAGTCTATTAATATTCTATAAAAAACAGCAAATCTTAGGATTAGCAATTGACATAGTTAGGAATTGCTGGTAAATTCCTATTCATTAACGGAAACGCATTGCGTGACCGTCAGGGCGGCGCCTGTTTGGCCCGGTGATTGGAGGAGTAATGGCGAAGTTAGGGCAGTACACATATCCGGACATTAGGTTTGGGGATGCGGTTGAGATCTCGGGGAGGGTTCTCACCAAATTCAAAGGGACGGTTAGCGTAAAAGGATTAGCGTGGGAATTGGGCATGGCAGAGGGGAGCGGCACCTTGTTTGCGAAGGTGGCGGCTATGCGCGATTTTGGTCTCATTGAGGGAAGAGGAGAGCTTCGTATTTCTCCTCTGGCACAGAGGGTGCTGCACCCAGGAACTCCAGAAGAAGGTCAATCTGCACGAGCAGAAGCCTTTCAGCGAGTGGACCTACTTCGCCAGCTCTACGACCGATTTGAAGGCGAAGTACCTGATGACATGAGCATGCTTGTAGGCCTCGAAGAGATTACGCGGGCGTCACGTGATGAAATCGTCCGAAGAGCACCGCTTATTCAGAAGCATTTGACTGACGCTATACGCGTTCTAGGACGTCCAGTAATTTCAGGAAGAAAACCAGAATATTCTGAGAATACACAGAATATTCTAGGAATAGCAAATCTTAATCCTTCTGAAAGAATAAGCGAAGGGTCAACTGGTAGCGGACTACATCTTTCCGCTGGCGGCCGCCAATTGTCTGTACCACTAACACCTGAATACATAGATGTAGCGATTACGCTCTTGAGCGCTCTAAAGGGCGAACTCAAGAGCACTCAAGAAATTATCGAGGAATCAGAGATTCTTCTTGATGATGAAGATCTAGACGTTCGGGTAGGGGGTACAGTGCCTGCAAACGTTGCCGGGCTTGAACTGGGAAGCATGGAGCAATTGGACCTATCAGGTGAAGCGTAAGGAAGAGGATCTCGATTTCCTTAACCTCTGGGTAGTTCAATTCGTATAACAAAAGGCACAAAGCTCTCGCTTTTGGTACAGGTTCTCTTATAGAGCGCTATGTGCCTGAAACGAGAGTTTTGTTGTTCAATTCGGTTTCGGCCCACTGTTTGCTTTGGTGACGCCTTCAGGGTTTTGATATAGAGGGCAATGTGCGTACCCCGCTCGGCATTTCTCGAGACTAGCCTCTTTGAAGCGAACCTGAATCGTGTTAGTTATCGAGCGGGAACTGAGTGTCCCATCCTAAGTTCCCGCCGATATGTTCGGCCAGCTTGCGAGCGGTAGCTTCGGACATGCCAGGCACATCAGCTACGTCAGCGACCGTCGCTTCTCGTAGCCTGGAAAGGCTGCCGAATCTGCGAATCAACTCCCTCTTGCGCTTTGGTCCTATACCTGGTGCATCGTCGAGCGCTGAGCGAGTAGCTGCTTTGCTGCGCCGTTGCTTGTGGTATGTAATCGCGAACCGATGGGCCTCATCACGCACTCTTTGCACGAGATAGAGCCCCTGCGAGCCGCGCTGTAGTAGCACGGGCTCTGGCATATGTGGAAGGAATATTTCCTCTTCTTGCTTTGCCAAGCTGCATAACGGGATATCGGTGATACCTAATTCGAGGAATACCTGCTGGACTGCGTTGAGATGACCTTTGCCCCCGTCGATAATCACTAGCCCGGGGACATGCCCGAATGATGCCTGCGGCTCTTGCGGTTCACCACTGGCAGCCTGAGGCGAGGCGCCTTCAGGCTGATCATGTCGCCGACGCTCGGAGATGCTCATGCCTTCTCCGCTCTCTGCGACGGTTGTTTTAGCTTCTGAATTGCTGCCTGTGCTTCCTTCGCGCATCTCGCTGCGCTCGGCTGAAAGCCGCCGGAATCTACGTCGAAGCATCTCTTGCATGGAAGCGTAATCGTTGGGGCCCTCCACCGTTTTGATCTGAAATCGTCTGTAATGGGCATTCTTCGGTCTGCCATCCTCGAAGACGACCATGCTGCCCACGGAATTGCTGCCTTGGGTGTTGGAGATGTCGTAGCACTCGATTCGAGTAGGTAGTTCTGCAAGGCTGAGTGCTTCTTGCAACTGCGCCATCGCCTGCATTACTTTGTCAGACTCTGACAGCCATTTGATCCGGCGCTGGTTGAGGCCTTCGACAGCGTTCTCGGCTGCCATAGCTACTAGACGGCGCTTGTTTCCGCGCTGCGGGTGGAGAATCGATACACGTTTTCCACGCTTGCTGGTAAGCCACACTTCGACCGCTTCCGCATCTTCAATGGGGTGCTGCACAATTACCGTGCGTGGGATATCTGGACTAGCATCGTAGAATTGTTGGATGAATTCTTCGACCAAGCGAGGCTCTTCTTCGGCATCGCCCCCTTCCATCAGGAAATGATCACGCCCGATCAGTTTCCCCTTACGGATTTTGAAGAGTTCTACCCAGACTTCCCCTTGATCATTGGCCAGCGCGACGACATCTGCGTCTTCGTCACGATCGGAAACAACCTTTTGGTTCTGGGTTACCGAGTCGATGGCACGTACCTGGTCGCGCAGGACGGCGGCGCGCTCGAATTGGAGAGCTTCGCTTGCGGTCTGCATTTTTTCACGCAAGTCCCGGCTCACTTGTTCAGAATTGCCATCTAGGAACTGGAACACTTGCTCTATCACCTCGCCGTATTCTTGGCGATTGACAGCACCAATGCATGGGCCTGCGCAACGGTGGATGAAGTACTCCAGACAGGCACGCTCATCTGTGCCCGTGATCGGCTTGGTGCAGGAACGGTAAGGGAAAAGTTTTTTCAGCAAATCCATGGTCTTCCGAACCGAACCTGCACTAGCGAACGGCCCAAAATAGCGTGCGCCATCCGCTAGGACGCGGCGAGTGAAATAGACCTGTGGAAACTCCTCTTTCGGGTTGATCTTGATGTAGGGGTATGTCTTATCGTCTTTGAGCCGCGCGTTGTAGAAAGGGCGATGCTGTTTAATTAAGAGGTTTTCGAGCAGCAAAGCTTCTTGTACTGATTCGGTTACGATATATTCGAAGTCAATAATGCGCTGCACCATCACTTGAATTTTGGGCTCTTTACCGTGGGGGGTTTGGAAATAAGAGCGAACCCGATTACGTAGGTTCGCGGCTTTACCCACATATAGAATCGCGGCGCCTTCGTCTTTCATAAGGTAGACACCAGGTTGTGTGGGCAAGGCTTTTAGCCGGTCGGTAAATCGCCCTCGGTAGCCGCCCTTGTTCGTAATCGCTGCCATTGTGTGGCAATTGTAACGCGAACACGCTGGTGCTCGAGGGCGACCGGAGTCAGTCATCATTGAAAAATCTATCTGAATGAGTTAGATTATATATTCAAGTCGTTGCGATAGTTTTTCTTAGCTTACAAGAGCATCTAATTTTTTCGAGCTGATAACCGGATATCTCAAGGGAGATGACTTGACGCAACAAAGTAATCCTGAGCAAAGCCCTGAAGAGGACCGAGCGCTAGGGAAGTACTCAATAGGCGTGGCGTCCAATCTCACGAAGATTCCGGAGCACAAGCTTCGAGCGTTTGAGAGCGCAGGCCTCATTGGCCCTGCACGTACCGATGGAGGCACTCGCCTCTACTCAGACGACGAGCTTGAGAAAATTAGGAGAATCGCGGAATTGTCCGATAAAGGCATCAACTATGCGGGTATACGCGAGGTACTTGAAATGGCGGATAAGCAGCAAGCATCCGAGACGAATACGGAGTAAAGAGACCCCCCAAAGAGGGACTTAGTAAGCAATTTAATAGCGCGCCTTTGGTGCGTTGGCCCCAGCTGCACTCACTTCTCTGAATTGAGTCCAAGGCAATCGTGCGACCAGTAACGTCATGTTTACCATCACACATTCTCCTCTCGGCAAAGGTGCAACCCAGGTTTGCGGGAAAGAACGGGTAGTGATGGATTGGGTTGTGCTTGCGTTTCTCAG
>CALGTL010000034.1 GCA_937901475.1 uncultured Dehalococcoidia bacterium | reverse complement strand
GTTGGCCCTAGAGGGCCTCAAATCAGACTAAAAGCAAGGATGGTCCAATGGTAGGCAAGGCATTGTTCAGCGTAGGCGGGAGCTCGGGACTTATATGGAATGATTTCTTGGAAATCTGCCAAGCATGCGACGAGTACGGGTACCACGGGTTTTACCCTTCAGATCACCTGATGCTGATCCAACCGGGTAGGGGATCAGGGCTGCGCCTAGAAGGTCTTACCGTCATGGCGGCGATGTCGGGGCACACGAAAAACCTTCGCCTGGGTATGCTGGTAATCAACAACAACCTCCGTCACCCGGTGATTACTGCGAAGATGATTAATACAATAGACCACGCTTCAGGTGGTCGAGCAGAAATGGGAATCGGAAGCGGCAATATCCCTGCTGAATTTGAGGCCCATGGGATTCCGTGGCCTAAATTCACTGAGCGCTTGGATCGTTTGGATGAGTCTTTGCAAGTGATGAAGGCACTCTGGACAGAGGAACCAGCCTCTTTCGATGGCAAGTACTACCAACTGAAAGATGCACCGATGATGCCGAAGCCAGTACAGAAGCCGTACCCCCCGATCATCATCGGTGGCATGGGCGAGCGCACTATGCGAGTAGCCGCCAAGCACGCCGATGACTATAACCAGATCACGTCGATGCGCCAGGCGGAAGCGAATATCGCGAGGTTCAAGGAGATATGCGTAGAAGAGGGCAGAGACCCTGCGGGGATGCGATTCTCTGTGCAGATTCCAGTTAGGTTGACAAGCAATAAGTCTGAGGCTGCAGATTTCATTGCGAATACAGTGGAGACCTACACTCGCGGCGCCTCGCACCAGAAGTCTGATTTGTACGACACAATCGAAGAGCACGTAATAGACAGCACTCTTTGTGGTGATGTAGAAGAAATAAAGGAACAGGTCGACAGATGGACGAGCGCTGGTATCAACCACTTCATCCTGCAAACGCCACGACCGTTTAACGCTCCGATGATGGAGCGATTCGCCAAGGAAGTGATGCCTGTTTTCAGCTAAGTGGAACGTTCGCTTTATTGAGGGACTGTCGGCTTTTCAGGCCGCAGTCCTAGAGTTTCTTTGATGAAGAAAAATACAAGCCCGCCGCTGGCAACTGATGCTAGCGCTAAGAATGAAAAAGCTGCCCCGTAGCTAGCTAGCTCTGAGAGAAGGGCAAAGCTTCCCGGACTTGAGAGCCGCCCCGTGTGGGATACCATGCGGGAAACCCCGAAGAACGTGCCTCTTCCAATAGGTGGTGCGACATCCGTGCCTACGGTCTGCCAGGCGCCTAGCATCATACTGACCCCGATATGCGTAACTACGAACGCCGCAACGAACCCGCTGTAGGGCATGGATGCGAAGGATGTCGCGGCCATGAGTAAAAGGGCTATCGCCAGCACAATGGTTCCCGGAACGATGGACCACTTGCGCCCTCTGGTGTCCATCACATAGCCAGCAGCGAGCGCGATTGGAATTCCTGCACCAGCCATTACGCTGCTGAGTACGCCGAGCGCCACCGGATCTGCGTTGTAGGCGTAAGCGCCATAGAGAAACAGGATTCCGCCGTTCTCTACGCCACCCCGTGCAATGTTGACCAAAAATTGCGCGCTGAATACGGCCGGAATAGGGCTTACCAGGAACATTCTCCACGTTAGCTTCGCTGGCCGCTTGCCGTCAGGGCCTCGAAGGGAAGGCGCATTTTTTATAACGAGAGCACTAGGCAAAACCCCGATGAGAAGTACCAGCGCCTGGATTAGAAACGGCCATTGCAAACCCCATCCCACCGCAACGAAGCCACCAATTACGGGGCCCAATAGCGCCCCCGTGCGTTGCGCGCTCATCATGCTTGTGACTTGGCGCCCGCGTTGCGAGTTGCTCGACTCTGCTATCACCGTGAGCCTGCTCAGTGCCCACATCTGCTGTCCCCAACCCCCGACGAACCGCCAGAACAGAATCTCATTGAAAGAGCTTGCGAAGGCAGTCATAACTGCCGCCGCCGCGGTGATGATGGGGCCTAAAATGAGAACCGAGCGACGCCCTAGCTTGTCTATCATGAACCCGGTCGGGAGGGTACCTACGGCTGACCCTGCCATTTGGAGGACGAATGCTAGCGAGGCATAGCCAATGGTGACTCCGAAGGATATGGCCAGCGCGGGCAGGACTGGTGCAATCATCCCGTTGGCGAAGCCCGATGCCCCCGCGGGCATCCATAGGGAGACAATTATGTCGCGTTTGCTGCGAAGGGGATCGGGGGCTGTGGAGTAAGGAAAGGGAGATTCGGTCGTCATCTAGCCAAGCTTACTTGCTTAGGCCAAGCTGTACTATGACTTCAAACTCTTCTTGGGTTACGGGCGTGATTGAAAGGCGATTGCCCTTTTTGAGAACGACCATGTTGTTCAGCTCAGCCACTAGCCGCATCTCATCAGGGGTCACTGTGCCGTGGAATTTCTGAGCAGCTTCTATGTCGACCATGTACCAGATTGGCTTGTCCGGCGTGCTCTTAGGATCGGGATGTTCTGAGCCTGCATCCCACGCTGTATTATCAGGGTAGCCATCACTAACTACCATTGCAGTGCCGACAATCCCAATCACTTTGGTATTGGAGTAGTAAAACAGCAACTGGTCGCCGGTCTTAATTTCATCACGCAACCAGTTACGTACCTGGAAATTGCGAACACCATCCCACTCGGCAGTGCCGTCCCTAACGAGATCTTCAAACGAATATGCGGTCGGTTCCGACTTGAAGAGCCAATACTTTCCTGCCACGTTCTGCCCCTCTGGCTTGGTTGGATGATTGCTGAGAGTATATCCGAGAGCCTCTCAATCCTTGACGTGAGATCAAGGATACGGCAGAAAACAACTTTGGGATTCACTCAGTTGGAAATTAGGGTGGTAATGGGTTCAACAGTAGTGACTAAATGGCGTCTATCGAGTGGGCTGATGACAGCGTTGCTTCTATTGCTGGTTAGCGGAGCCTGTAGCAATCAAGAACCGCAACCGAGTGGCCCTGATAGACATGCTCTGGGTGCGGCTGATGCCGCCGTGACTTTAGTTGCATTTGATGACTACCAGTGACCGCATTGTGCAGAATTCGCCCGTGCGGTGAAACCGATGGTGATTGAAAAGTACGTAAAGCCAGGGCTGGTGCGGTTTGTTTCAAGGCACTTCCCGTTTCTCGGCCCTGAATCCACCCGTGCAGCAGAGGCTGCCGAGTGCGCCGCTGAGCAGGATGCGTTCGAGGAGTACTCTAATCTGCTTCTAGCGAACCAGCAGCCTAGTCGCAATGCGGGAGGATTCGCCGATAAGAAATTGGTGGCACTGGCGCGATTCGGAGGACTTGATGAATCCGACTTCGAGTCTTGTCTCATCGATGGCCGGTACGTTATGAACATTGACTTGGATCTAACTTCAGCCGATGAACTTGGCGTTCGTGGTACCCCAAGCATATTTGTCAATGGCGAGTTTGTTTCGCCGGCAAGTATCGAGAATGTCCAAGGGGCATTGGATAAAGCCTTAGCCGATTTGGGCGACGCTTGATGAGGCAATCAACCGCCCACTGCCGAGGGTAAATCCTGCGTGAACAGCGGCTAACGAGCTTAGCCGCTGCCGGTGTATGTGTTTATGCAAGTTGATATGCACGTAGCTTTTTACCGGCATGTTCATGAGCTGGGTCAACTCTGCTCATGAACATAATTAACCACAACATAGTAATTCCGGTGGAGTAATGAATTCTGGCTAGCTCCATTTGATGCTCTGCTCATCGGAAAGAGAGACATGTACTCGAAGGATGCGATTGACGGCATTAATCGTCACGTTGTAACTCACAACTCTGTGATTCCATAACTCGTTCACGCCACATCATCGACCTCTCCGCTACAATTCTATAAGGGCTTGGCGTTTGGCCATAAGGGGCTCATGGCAGGAAAGGCTGTATGAAGTCACCGCTTGCTATGACCTCGCAAGCCAGTGCTACCTTCTTGAGCTTTGAAGGGGCAATCGCTCTTTATATTTTCGTCATCATTGTTGACTAAAATAAAGTTCTAATACTCCATATTTAAGCGAAGACGAATATTTCCGGAGGTACGTTGCAGTGGAAAACATTATCGAGATTCATAATCTCGTTAAGACGTATGAGACAGCGGGTCAGCAGGTAGAAGCACTGGG
>CALGTL010000033.1 GCA_937901475.1 uncultured Dehalococcoidia bacterium | reverse complement strand
GAGGGGGACCACCAACCGACTCGGGCTCGAAACGAACGCGAGGCGGAAGCGTACAGGGGTTCAAGGTGTCCGCGTTGTTGGGGAGATAACGAGCCATCGTGGTCCCCCTCGCTCACGCTCTTTGAAGTTGCGCTATTCATCGATTTTCGGGATGTGCGCGCGACGTACTGGCTCCCCTCGCCCCCGCGGGCAATAGTGTCCGGTATTTTTTTTGGTTACAGAGGCGTAGGAGCAGCGAGTGGTCTAAATTCGAATTGCGCGGTGCGAAAGTGTACTAGGGCTCCAGGGAAGATGATGTGTGCATCAAGATTAGCGCATGCACGGCGTGACCTCGATTGCAGCGCAATCAGGTCTACTTGCCTTCAGCTTTCTTCCGCGCTGCACGCGCGGCTCTGCTTTTGCGATCTCGTTCGCATGGACGGTCGCGTTCGCGAAGAATTGGCATGACGTCTTCAAGGGTCGCGGCCCCTGACGCGACCATCTGCAAGAGAGGGATTGCATAGCTATTAGGCCGGCTGCCTGTGTGTAAGTACATCAAGAGCATGCCCACCACGACCACGTAGAATTGCAGCTGGACTCCGTGTCGGCTATGCGAAATCAGGTGATCGAAATTGGCGTAACATTTTAGCCAACGAAAGAACAGCTCCACTTGCCAGCGGTAACGGTAAAGCAAGCCAATGACGTCTGCAGGAACGTCCAGCAGGGTTGTGAGTAGTCGGACAACGCCTCCGTCCTGAGTGGGTGATTCGAAGATCACTTCTCGAAGTTGCACCGGAGGAGCTTTTTTGTTCTTCGAGCCGGTTAGACGACCAATGCGGTCGGAGATGATTCCGTCCGCCCCAGAATCACGGTCTTCGCAGGCTGCAAAGATGAAATGGTCCTGTTTGACTCGCAACACGAAATCAGCACACAACTCCAACTCATCGCCTTTCGGTTTGTAGTGAGCGGCAACAAGTTCGAAGCTGCCGTATCCGCGATCGTAGAGGTGAATACAGCCTTCTTTGACGTTCTGTGCGGCGCTATGAGCCTCTCCTTCACCAGGGTCTGGGACGGTAATGACCTCAGGCAGCGATAATCTCTTTTCCGAGTTGCTCTAGGT
>CALGTL010000032.1 GCA_937901475.1 uncultured Dehalococcoidia bacterium | reverse complement strand
GCAGTTGACGACGGTAAAGTCGCCTTTGGTGGACCACGAGGCGCTGGCTGACTATCGGTTTGCGATGACACAGAACCCCGAGAGACTCACCGCTTACCGTAATGTCCTGGCACATATGAACAACATGGAGACGCGTAGCCGTTACAACACGGTTCGTCGTTTCAAGCACATCACGGTGCCGACTTTGGTGGTTTGGGGCAAGGACGACCAGATCAATGCGATGGAGATGGGCGAGATGACCCAAGCGGGTATCCCTGGCTCGAAAATAGTGGCATTCGATGATTGTGGCCACTTCATCCCGACCGAAGTGCCGGAACAGTTCAACAAGGCGGTTGGGGAGTTCCTCGCGGACTAGGTGCCCTGGATACGCTGACGCTGCTGGTTGCGAGTGAACCGGGCAGGTATAAGGAGGGGATATGGTTCATTATCGCTACTCACGCTGGGATGGCTCACAGTTGGATGAGATGTCCACGCAGGACATGATTGAGAAGCTGACTGAGCAGATTTTGGATGGGGATTCCATTAACCAGGCGATACGTAGGATGATGGATCGCGGGATGACCATGCCTAACGGCCGCCGGATGGAGGGAATGCGTGAGATGATGCGTCGCCTCCAAGAGGCTCGTCAACGGAGCCTGGAGAACTACAACCTCGACTCGATAATGGATGACATCGCGGAGCGATTGGACAACGTCATCAATCAGGAACGCTCGGGTATCGAAGAGCGCTTAGGTGAGCTGGGGCCGGTGCCTGGTGAGGGCGAGCTTGAGGAATGGAGCGAGTCGGGACAAGAAATTCAATATAGTCCTGGCCCGGCATCGGTGCCGGGCCAGGCTGACCAACGCGGCCAAGGCGGCGCACCCTCGCCGGAGCTAGAGAAGTTGTTGCGCGATATGGCGCAGAAGCACACCGATCAGTTGAATCAGTTGCCGGCAGAGGTTGGGGGGCGCATCAAGCAGTTACGAGACTACGATTTCATGGACCCGGAGGCGCGTCAGCAGTTCGATGAGTTGTTGGATACGCTGCAAAAGCAAGTGATGCAGAACTACTTCAAAGGTATGCAAGAAGGCCTGCAGAACATGACCGAGGAAGACCTGCACCGGACGCAGGAGATGGTGAAGGACCTGAACGAACTGGCTCAGCGGAAGCTGAACGGCGAAGATCCTGATACCTCTGATTTCATGGCGAAATGGGGTGATTTCTTCCCACCGGGCATCGAGAACTTCGACGAGCTTGCTCAGCATATGCAAGAGCAGATGGCACAGATGCAGTCACTGATGAATTCGATGTCACCTGAGCAACGGAGCGAATTACAAGGAATGATGGAGGCTTTGTTGCGCGATAACCGGTTGCAGTGGGACCTGTACGAATTGTCATTCAACCTCCAACGCTTGAACCCTGACGCGAATCAGGGCGAGAGATTCTCGTTAAGCGGGGATGAGCCTTTGTCCCTTCAGGACGCCTTGAAGGTGATGGGGAACCTGAACAATATGGAGGATATTGAGGCCGATATCCGGGATGCAATGCGCTACAACGACCCATCGCGTATCGATGCCGACCGGATGGGCAGAATTCTGGGTGAGGAGGCGCGCGACTACGCGAAGGAACTCCAAAGGATGATGCACGAACTTGAAGAGTCAGGCTTCATCAAACGCGGCAACCATGGGTTGGAGTTGACCGCGCGGGCGATGCGCAAGATTGGCGAGAAAGCCCTCTCTGATATCTTCAGGTTGATGCACGGAGGGCAGGTGGGGGAACACAACCGCGATAAGAGGGGTGTCGGCGTTGAACTGACGGATGAGACAAAGCGCTGGGAATTCGGTGACCCACTGAGCCTGAATACGCAGAAGACAGTATCTAACGCGGTTATCAGGAACGGTAAGGGAACACCGGTGCGACTGCTGCCCGAGGATTTCGAGATTGATCAGACGATTACTCAAAATATGGCCTCCACGGTTATCGCGCTGGATATGAGCGCGTCGATGATGTGGGCTGGCTATTTCCAAGCTGGCCAGCGAGTTGGGCTAGCGCTGGATACGTTAATCAAATCCAAATACCCGAAAGACAACGTGACTACGCTTGCCTTCTCGTACTTCGTCTTGCCAGTCGACTCAACGATGCTTCTGGACACGTATTGGGTTGAGTACGGCGGCGGGACGAATTTCCAAGAGGTCCTGCGGTATTCCCGAGAGGTGCTGAAGCGCCAGAGTGGGAACAACAAGCAAATCATTCTGATTACGGATGGTGAGCCTTCCACGTACAACTTCACTACTGATGAGCGCTGGGAGGATGCTATTGAGGAGCCGCGTAATGTGTTCGACGATGATGCTATGGCTGATTGGGGCAGCCGTCGCCGTCGCCGGTACGGCAGCGTAATTGAGGAGACCTTGAAGGAAGTCCGACGCTGTACGAAGGATGGAATTACGATCAATACGTTCATGCTGGACCAGAGCCCAGCGTTGCTGGAGTTCGTGAAGATGATGACAAAAATCAATAAAGGGAGAGCGTTCATCGCTTCACCGGAAGATCTAGGTACATATGTGGTCGCGGATTACTTCAACATGCGGAACTCGGTTATCCGTTAAGAGTGGTGGCCCAAGCGTCATCATTGCTTGCGACGCACTTCTAGAAGACTGCGGACTATGGCTGGGGCAATGCAGTTAGGCACCGGGGATGCAATTGTTCGGCTAGTACAGAGGTATGCAACTGTTGACGCGCGTTACGGTGAACACTGGTACTCGGTTTCGGATGACGATCTGAATGGATCTAAAACGAACTGGAGCACTTGACCCTGCTTTACAGGGGGCGGATGCACGGGCTTAGCCCTTGAAGGCAGGCATGACTTGCTCAATGAAGGCCTGAGTGGCTTCCATGTCGAACGGGGCGCGCATGGCTAGGTTGATTTGCTCGGCGCCTGCTTCTATAAACTGACCTATCTGGTCAATGGCTTGCTCGGGAGTGCCGAGTATCTGGCCGTGGTAGCGTGGGTCTTCTGGGCCCCAGGGTAGATTTTTGCGCTTCTGTTCTGCTTCTTTTGCGTCGATACCCATGTAGAAACCGAGATTGATGGCGTTATTCATGGTCTTCGGGTCGCGCCCTATGGATTCACAGGCATTGGCTAGGACGCCAAGCTTGCGCTTGAAGACGTCGGCCGCGACATAAGCCCCATTCCAGGCATCGGCGTACTTGGCTGCGGCTGGGATGGTGCGCTTCTCACCTGCACCTCCAATCCAGATGGGCATTTTGTCTTGGACTGGCCTCGGCACATTGTAGGCATGGGTCATCTGATAGTGCTCGCCTTGGAAATTGGCCTCGCCTCCGTGCAGCATCTGGCGGACAATCTGGGCGGCTTCTTCGAGCATGTCTTCTCTGATACGTGGGCTGGGGAAGTCGATGCCGAAGGCTTTGTACTCAGGTTCGTGCCAGCCTGCGCCAAGGCCAATCTCTACGCGCCCTCCGCTCAGGTGGTCAATAGTTGTGGCGGCTTTGGCGACTATGCCAGGGTTGCGATAGGCCGATGAGAAAACTAGGCATCCGACGCGGACGTTACTGGTTTCAAGGGCAAGGGCACTCATTATGGCGACTGTTTCGAATGCAGGACGTTGACCACCGGCAGGTGGTGATTCGAAATGGTGATCCCAGATAGATATCCAGTAGAAACCTGAATCATCAGCCAGGTGCCAGAGCTTGCGCAGCTCTTCGAACGTGCAGTCTTGTTGTCCTGTTTGTAGGCCAAACTTCATGAAGGCTCCTGCAGGCTGTCGTATGAATCTCTGCCAAGGACTTTGCTCTGATAGCGAAGAATCTTGACCTAATCGAGACGTTGGGCGAGATCGCGTATCCAGGTTTTGACGTCGTCGGCGTAATCGGGGCGCTTGAGAGCGAGCTCGACTGCGGTTTCAAGCAGGCCGAGAGGAGTGCCTGCGTCGTAGCGTTCGACATTGAGACGGCAGGCATGGACGATCTCTCGGTTGGCGAGCATGTCGATGCCATCAGTTAGCTGTAACTCGCCACCGACACCTGCGGGGATGGACTCGAGGCAATTGAAGATCGTGGGCGTGAAGATATAGGGGCCGAAAATTGCGAGATCTGAAGGCGCTTGGGCGGACTGTGGTTTTTCAATCGTGTGGGTTAGCCGGAGCTCGCTGTCGGAGACGGACTCACCTGCGGCAACACCGTACCGAGCGATGTCGTTGATGGGCATTTGCTTGACACCGATGACGCTGGTGTGGAGTCGCTCGAATGAATTGAGCATCTGGCGA
>CALGTL010000031.1 GCA_937901475.1 uncultured Dehalococcoidia bacterium | reverse complement strand
CCTGCTAACGGATAGGTCTCAGACGCCTCAGCGAGATGCGGAGCACCAATATCCGGCTCTGAATAAAGCGCCACCGTCTTTATGCCGCGTTCGTTGCAGGCACGAACAATACGACGCGCAATGGCGCCTCGATTTGCGACCAGTACTTTTTCTACCACTCGTCGACGCCCCCTCGCCATGCTGCATATTCCTGCCACGCTGCCGTGAAACCAACCAGCGTCCGACAACGACCCGCAACCGTGACTGCATTTTCCGCGGCCGCACATGCTCGATGAATCTCAAGCAGTATCTGATCGCGCTCGTATGGTGACAATCGCAGAACGAACATGTCCGTCTCAATCGGACCACTATGATCATTCGGCTTAGGGATTGGCTCCGTCATCAGCGCGGCGAGAAGCTTATTGGCAAGCCCGACCTCTTCAATCATCAGTGCTGATTGCTCTAACATCCAGCGCGACCAATGATCAGGTTGGTCGCAGGCGGACTTGTACGTCGTCCAATCCACGGCCATTGGTGCTCCAGTTGACTTAAGCGCTGCTACCACCATCTGCCAGGTAGACAGAACCAGTTACAAACTCACTGTCATCCGATGCTAAGAACAACATCACCTTAGCAATGTCATCTGGCTGCGCGTATCTCCCCAACGGGATATTGGCCACCATCTGCGCCTTCGCCACGTCACTTTCTCCCGGCGCAATGCCTTCCTCTAGGCTTCGCATCATTCTTGTTTCTACCGGCGATGGGTTGACGGTGTTGACGCGAATCCGGTTCGGAGCGCCCTCCCTTGCGGCTGATTTCATCAATCCGATAACGGCATGTTTGCTGGTCACGTAGGGCGCCAGATTCGGTGCGCCACGCACGCCCGCCACACTCGAAGTGATAATAACGCTGCCACCACCTCGTTTCGTCATTGCTGGAAGGCTTGCTTTGAGCCCCAAAAAAGGCCCCTTTACGTTAACCGCAATAAGCTGATCAAACTTGGCTTCGTCGTAGTCCTCAATGGAGGCCACATCGCCTTCAATACCGGCATTCGCGAGAAAAACATCGACTCCGCCATAGCGTTCGGTCGCCAAATCAACCATCTTTTGGTTGTCTTCTGCCCTGGTCACATCGGCAACGCAGTAGGACACTCGATTGGTACCTGCTTCCTCGCACGCAGAGATGAGCGCTTCCTCATCAACATCTACCAGAAGTACATCTGCGCCCTCGGCCGCAAAAAGCCGACCCGCCGCTCGACCAATACCGCCAGCACCACCTGTGATTATTGCTACTTTCCCTTCTAACCGTGCCATGCTTCCTCCCC
>CALGTL010000030.1 GCA_937901475.1 uncultured Dehalococcoidia bacterium | reverse complement strand
TGTGTCAGGGTACGAAATCGCAAAATCCGATGCCGGAGCAGCGATGCAGCGCGACATGGATGACTTGGACAGTCTCAAGGCCCTCATGTTGCTGACCGAGGCTCGGTTCCGTGAGCTCAACGAAAAATTTGGGGACGTTTTCCACGCGGGGATGGGCGCAGAGGCAATCCTAACGATTCTTCGTGAAATCGACTTAGATTTTGTGTCAACGGAACTTGAGAACGAGGTTCGTACTACCTCCGGACAACGACGCAAGAAGGCAGTAAAGCGTATACGTGTAGTAGATGCATTCAGGCGCAGCACTAATAAGGCTGAGTGGATGGTTCTCACCGCCTTGCCGGTGCTACCACCTGACCTGCGTCCGATGGTGCAGTTGGATGGAGGCCGCTTCGCCACTAGTGATTTGAATGACTTATATCGTCGAGTCATCAACAGGAACAATCGGCTCCGCCGTCTATTGGATCTCGGTGCTCCTGAAATCATCGTTCGAAATGAGAAGCGCATGCTTCAGGAAGCCGTTGATGACCTTATTGACAACGGTCGACGGGGCCGAGCGATTGTCGGCAGCCACAATCACAAACTGAAAAGCCTGTCCGACCTCCTTCGCGGCAAGCAGGGACGATTCCGACAGAACCTTCTAGGGAAACGGGTTGATTACGGAGGGCGTTCCGTCATCGTAGTAGGGCCGGGTCTCACATTGGGCGAATGTGGTCTGCCCAAGAAGATGGCGCTAGAGCTATTCAAGCCTTTCGTTATGAATCGTTTGGTCTCTCAAGGATTGGCCCACAACATCAAGAGTGCAAAGCGGATGGTTGAACGAACCAGGCCTGAAGTCTGGGATATTCTCGAAGAGGTTATCAAGGGCCGCCCCGTACTGCTCAACCGTGCACCAACTCTCCACCGGCTAGGTATTCAAGCCTTCATGCCAGTACTTGTAGAAGGTAGCGCGATTCAGCTTCACCCGCTTGTTTGCGCAGCGTTCAACGCTGACTTCGACGGTGACCAGATGGCCGTCCACGTGCCGCTCTCACGCGAGGCCGTTCAAGAGGCGCGCAACGTTATGCTGAGTGTCTACAATATGCTCTCTCCTAGTTCTGGGGAACCTTTGGTTGCGCCCACGTACGAAATCGTTCTGGGTTGCTATTACCTCACCTTAATTAAGGATGGGGCAAAGGGCACCGGCGAGCGCTACCGTGACATCGCGGATGCCATGATGGCATTCGATGCCGGCATTTTGGAGCTCCAGTCAGAGATTAACGTTCGCGATCTTTCACAACCCGAGGGGTGGATGCAGACCACTCCGGGACGGATTATCTTCAACGAAGCTCTTCCCGAAGAGTTGCGCCGGTACAATTCTGTGATGGATAAGAAGGCGCTGAAGGACCTCGTAACCGAGACTTACCACGCCAGCGGTAACAGCGTGACAGCCAATGTTTTGGACCGCATCAAGACGATGGGATTCCATTACGCCACGATATCCGGCACGACCATCGGTATCACAGACATCAAAGTCCCTGAAGAAAAGGCCGCGATGATTGCGGTAGCCGACAAAAAGGTTGAGGCGCTCCAAGACCAGTATGAGATTGGGCTCATTACGGACAGAGAGCGCGAGAGCCGGACTGTTGCGGTATGGCAAGGCGTCAACAACGCGATGGATGCTGTTCTCCAGAAGCATCTCCCTGATTTCGGTGGCATCTATGTCATGGCTCACTCTGGTGCGCGTGGTAACGAGGCTCAGATCAAGCAGATGGCAGCTATGCGTGGGTTGATGAGCAACCCCCGCGGAGACATTATTGAGCTTCCAATCAAATCAAGTTTCCGGGAAGGCCTTTCGGTTCTTGAGTATTTCATCTCAACCCACGGAGCCCGTAAAGGTCTCGCGGACACCGCGCTGCGTACAGCAGATTCCGGTTACCTTACCCGACGTTTAATCGACGTGGCTCAGGAGGTAATCGTCCTTGAGCAGGACTGCGAGACCGATCGCGGCATCACTATTCACGCAGACGCGTCTGAAGAAGACGTGATGATTGCCCCTCTACGCGAACGGATTGTGGGGCGTGTCGCTACTGAGGCGCTCGCACACCCAGAAACGGGCGAGATTCTGATTGACCTCCAACAAACGATTGAAGAAAGCGAGGCGAAGGCGATTGAAGAAGCCGGGGTAAAGGAAGTCTCCGTTCGGAGTCCTTTAACTTGCGAAGCCCCACGAGGGATTTGCCGAATTTGTTACGGTCGTAGCCCAGCGTCAGGAAAAATTGTCAACATCGGTGATGCCGTCGGCATCATCGCCGCGCAGTCAATTGGGGAGCCAGGCACTCAATTGACCATGCGTACATTCCACACGGGTGGTGTAGCTGGTAAGGACATCACGTCAGGTTTGCCACGTGTAGAAGAACTTTTCGAGGCGCGCACTCCTAAGGGAAGAGCACGTCTTGCAGAGATCGATGGAGACGTCCTCATCTTTGAGGGAGGGGAATTGGTCGGCGAGTTCAAGGTACCGGAAGATTCCGCACAAGTACTCGTTCCCCCAATTTCAACGGCACCCGTGGTTCGTGTTGTAAGCCGAGTGCCTTTCATCGATTCCTATGCAATTCCGGACACTCACAAGCAGGTCACTCGAAAGGGCGGCCGTATCCATGCAGGTGAGCCGATTGCTATACCACGCGCGGCAGCCACCAAAGCAGCCGCAAAGGGAATCACGGAAGGTGAGGACTCGCTACCTGACTTAACTGACCTTCTAGCCCGAGTATCGGGTGTGGTTCGTGTCGTCGATGGCGGCATCGAGATCGACTCGGCCGAAGTTGAGATTCGTGATCACGTAGTAGATGCGACCGACCAGCGATTGTTACACACGGGTAATTCCGTAGTAGCAGGGCAAAAACTCACCTCCGGCGTCAAAGACCCCCACGACCTCCTGCGTATCGAGGGCGTGCAGGCAACGAGACGTTACCTTGTGGAGCAAGTACAGACCGTGTACCGCAACCAAGGTGTTTCCATCAACGACAAGCACATCGAGACGATTATTCGACAGGTTCTCAAGTGGGTTCGTGTTGAGACCATTGGTGACACTGAAATGCTGCCGAACCAGTTAGTCGACCGAGTTCGTTTTCAGAGCCTCAACGCAAAGGTGATGTCAGAGGGCGGAGAGCCCGCGACTAGCAATCCCGAGATTCTTGGTGTAACTCGAGCTTCATTAAACACGGATAGTTTCTTGGCGAAGGCATCATTCCAGGAAACAGCCCGAGTCCTTACTGAAGCAGCTATTTTGGGAGAGACGGATTACCTCCGCGGGCTCAAAGAAAACGTAATCATCGGTCGCTTAATTCCAGCTCGGCTTGATTTGTCACCGGAAGGTAGGGAGTTACTAGGGATCACCGAGGCCGAAGCCCTCGCCGTAGCCGGTGAAGCACCCGCGCCGCAGGATCTGACAACCTTGATGATGGACTACCCTGGCGCTGAGGTGCCTATTGGTGAGGATCATGAAGGGCATGATCACCCTGTATTAGATATCAACGGGGATGATGACGATGATGACGATGATGACGACGATGATGACTTGGTCGGCGATTTAGCCGATGACGATGACGACCTGGCTGATGAGCCGATAGCAGAGGCTCCTGAAGCGAGCGTGGAAGAGGACCAAGCAGAGGGTGAACCTGAAGTAGAGGAAGACCCCGACGAAGCAAGTCTTGAAGCGGTCGAAGAGGAAAGCGAAACCAGCGTTGAGGAGCCTGAGAGCGGGGAATAAGTACTCGATGCGGCTCCAACTGCGCAGAGAAGACATTCAAAGAGGCGTCCTTATAAGGACGCCTCTTTCTTTTACCCCATAGTGTCCACGGCCAAGCTTACGCACTCCACATCAGGCAGCAAGGATTCAACTGCTCCCTGATAAGCAGGCGCTGTCAGGCGAAAACCAGGGGATGCTCGTTTGGAGTAGAGGGCGGGGGGGGGTTACCCGGAGAATCGCAAAAAGACAGCAACAGTGAGCTTATTATCGATCACCAGGTAAAGATCACAGGGTCAGGCTCAAGAGAGGGAGGATTCAACGGCGAGCACTACGAAGGCAATCGCCAAGTACAGTAGAGAGAATTTGTACGCGGACAACGTCTGATGACGAGTGGTTTTCGCAAATAGTGGCATTGACCGGCGAAGCCATTCAATGCTTGTGATCGTTGTCACTATGCCGAACCCGATCCCCCCGAAGCCTGAAGCGAGGGGTAGCCATGACATCGCGAGCAGCAGAGCAATGTAGAGTGCAATCTGGGTTGCGGTGTCTCGCTGGCTAGTCACGGCGGCCAGCATCGGTACGCTCGCGGCAGCGTAGTCGTCCCTAAGCAGGATTGACAGTGTCCAGAAATGGGGCGGCGTCCAAAAGAACACGAAAGCGAACATATATAGCCCAATCGCATCAATCGACCCGGTGACGGCTACCGCGCCTATCAGCGGAGGGAATGCTCCAGCAGCGCCGCCGATGACAATGTTGTTCCATGAACGCCGTTTGAGAAGAATGGTATATACGAAGACGTATACCAATGCTGCTGCCAGCATGAGCAAAGCAGCCGTCGCATTGGTGAGTAAGGCCATCAGCGCAACCGCCGTTGTCACAAAGAAAACTCCAATTCCCACTGCGAGAAAGGGCGTTAACTGCTGAGCAGGAACTGGCCGCTTACGCGTTCGTGTCATAATTGCGTCTATGTCGGCATCTAGGCCCTGGTTGATGGCATTCGCCCCAGCAGCAGACAGCGATCCCGCAACGATTACGGCAATCAATACAGGTAAACTAGGGTTGCCCGCTGCTGCGGCATAGGCGCCGCAGACCGCAGTGAGCACCAACAGCATGATGATGCGGGGCTTCGTGAGGGTAATTATTTGACGTGCAATGGCAACCATTAGCGAGGAGACCGGCCTTTCAACGCAACAAGCCACTGAGCAACGATTGCCCACCAGATAAGGCTAGCCATACCAAGGTGCATGATACGCAGGTACACCGGCAGCGATTGAGAGACAGCGGAAACACCGATCCCAATTTGCAGGATTATGAGCAATATGGCAGTGTGATTCAGCACAGTCGCAAACAGCGTTCCTCGATGCTTGTGAAGCCAGACTCCAAGTCCTACTAACGCAAACAGCAAGAGCGTTGCCGCAATCCGGTGAAGGCTGTGAATCCCCGCTGCTTCCATAGAACTTCGGTCGTCACATAGTGGCAATCCGGGACAAGCGCCACTGAGGCTTTGGGCAACTATCGAACCACCAACGAGCACAACTGCCGCCGCCCAGACCATCAGCACCGAGGAGATGCGCACTCCAGGGTAAGGACTTCCTTGTACGTCTAACCCTCGTACCGCGCCTCCTGTGAGTAGAGCGAGTGTCGACATCGCGATGGCTAGGTGAGCAAGCCGAACGCCACCGTCCAGTTCTGTAAGTACAGTAATACCACCCAAAATTGCTTGGACAAGAATTAGGCCTAGTGCCCCAACCAGAACTTTCGCAAGTAGCGAGTCAGTAGCCCGAGCCGACCATGCTACCCAAGCCGATACCGCTACTAGCATTATAGTTACCCCTGCCAGTACACGATGGCCGAATTCGACGGCAGTGTCTCCTTCAAGCGTGGGGATAAGGACTCCTTCACACAGCGGCCAATCAGGGCACCCTAATCCTGACCCTGAGGCCCGAACCCAGCCACCGTATGTAATCAGAGCAACAGTCAGCACAGAGGCGGCCAGCGCAAGCCAGCCTGCTTTTCGTGTTGTAGGAATTGCCCGCCATGAAGTCATCGCCATGTCATGATCCGTTCGCGCGTCGGCAAGCGCTATCTATGAGTCTCGAATTCACCGTAGGAGAGAATGAGCATAAATGCTACAAGTGAAAGAGGTAGGAGAGTCCAAAAAATTTCAAGCGGGCGGCTACCTAAAACGCCTCGTGCGGGATCCAGATCCACTCGCATCCTCACCGCAGAGACAATTATGGCGCCCTCCGCTAGGAGGATGATTGCTGTAACCAACCAAAAGACAACTGTGGGCATCGGTACGTTGAGAACTTCCTAGTGTCCGTTGTGGCAGAGGCTTATGTTACCTGAACCAGAGAGGGTTATCCACGCCAAATTGGGGGATTTCGTCGACTCGCCACCTATGCGAGAATCAGCCAAACAATCGTTCCTACATCAGTTCCTGGCACAGAGGCATATGTCCATCATCGAAGAAATAGTAGATCTCTCTGTAGACGACGGACAGATGACTGTGTTCACTTACCGAGAGGATAATGATCGTGCTCGGCCAGCAATCGTGCTACTGCACGATGCGCATGGGCTGGTGCGAGGAACGCTTGATATCGCGAAAGATCTCGCGTCAGAGGGTTTCGTAGTCGCCGCACCCGATACATTTCACCGTGCCGGGCGCATGATGAACGATGAGTCAGGCCCCCCTCAACAAGATAGCATGCTGCTTCGCAAAGGGATGACCAATGATGGTCACCTCTCAGACATGAATTCAGTGGCGAGGTATCTAGGAGCACAGGCCTACGTTTCCCAGGGGCTGGTGGGCGTGACAGGGTTCTGCCTTGGTGGTCGTATCGCATTTTTAGCTGCTACTCAGGGCGTTGGATTTGGTCCATCAGTGCTCTTCTATCCGACCCGGCTCTGGCGAAGCGACCCCGCAGTTGCCGGTGCCCCCACTCCGCTAAGCGTTGCGACTGTCACTAGCCCGATGCTTAGTTTCTTCCCGGAGTTAGATTCTCAGAATCCTCCTGAACGTATTGAAGAATTCAGAAAGACTCTCGCTTCTATGCCGGTCGAATCAGTAGTCGTACCAAACGCTATCCACGGTTTCGCGCAACCGCAAAGTGTACATTATCAACCTGAACACGGCCCCGAAGCTTGGCAGCTTTGCATAGACTTCTTCAAACAACACTTGGAAGTCGTTCCTAGCTAAGAAAGGTCCCGTTGGCAAATTCGAATGTACAGCAGCCTAAGCTAGTTTCGTGGTTTTGGGCCACCCGGCCCTTCTCGCTATCTGCAGCAATTGCGCCTGTCCTGGTAGGCTCAGCACTCGCAGCGTCAATGGCAAAGTTCAACTGGCTGCTTTTCGCCATCGCTCTAACTGCGTCCATTGCTATCCAGATAGGGACCAATTTGACGGATGAGTACTCAGACCACCGCAGGCATGGGGGCGAGGGGAAGCTACTCGCTCCCCATAAGGTCATCCAGCGCGGGTTGCTTTCAGAGCGGACCGTGCTCATCGGCATCATCACTGTATTCGGCTATGGCATCGCTGGCGGGTTATTCATCGTGTCTCAGACTGGGTGGCCCATCCTGGCCATCGGATTAGCGGGAGTAGCGGCGGCGTACCTCTATGCAGGTGGTCCATTCCCGCTAGGTAACTATGGCCTGGGCGAGCCCGTGGTGTTCCTGTTCATGGGGCCCGTCATGGTCATGGGAGCGTATTACGTACAGACTCAGGAATTGGCAGGGACAGCTTTCGTGGTTTCGCTACCGATTGCGTTTATCGTCACGGCAATACTGCACTGCAACAATCTGCGAGACATCAGCGAGGATCAAGCTGTTGGCAAGCTAAGCATCGCGGCGGTGATAGGCATCCAGCCGAGTCGCTGGATGTATGCTTCTCTTGTCAGCGCCGCTTACTTGATTATCGCAGGGGCAGCCTTGACTGGTGTTGTTTCAGGCTGGGCGCTGATAGGCCTTTCGCCGGCCCCATTCGCACTGGACGCCGTTCGCAAATTGTTCGCGGCTGACGACCGCATAGCGATGAATCAAGTCATGGTACAGAGCGGCAAAGTTCACGGCTGGACAGGTGTAACTCTAGCCGCCGGCCTGCTAATCGCAAGTTTCTAGTTATTGCTTCGGGCCCACCATGATGTCGTTACCCTCTATCCGAACAGCGTATACGGCTACGGGCATATCTGCCGGAGGAGCGGTCGCCGCGCCAGTCTTGAGGTTGAAAAACCCTTCATGCAGAGGGCATTCCACCTCGCATGTGGCTTCATGGAGGTGGCCGTCACCGAGCAAGCCTGCTTCGTGCGAGCACCAGCCATCAAGGGCGTAGTAGTCATCACCTATGCGAGCAACCATGATCTCCTCATCTCCAGCCGAGACGGCGAGCATTCCACCTCCAGGAAGATCACTAACGACGGCAACTTTGATGAATTCAGTCAGCATTTAGAGGAGCTCCTTAACATAGCGGTCGACAACTAGCAGTTGAGTAAGGATAGCAAGTCACTCTAGCGTCCGGGGAAATTGGGTTTTCTCTTCTCAACGAACGAGCGAACGCCTTCCAGGAAATCATCACTAACCTCCGATGTCGACTGCAGGTCACGGCGGCCTTGAGGAATCAGCTCCAGTGAACCGTACTCAATAAGATCAGCGATGGCGGCCTTGTGCATCCGGTGGGACACTGGGGAGTTCTGCGCTATGTCGCTGACCAAATCATCTACGAAAGCGTCCAGGTCTGCGGGAGAGGTAACGACGCTAAGTAATCCTGCGTTGAAGGCTGCAGGAGCATACATAAGTCGCGAGCTGAGTAGCATATAGCTGGTGTTAGCGGCACCTGCGAGGTGCTCTAGGCGAGACAGGAACGCATGCCCGATAGCTATTCCACGCTTTGCAGCAGGAAGACCTATTTGCACGGTATCATCTCCAACACGGATGTCAGCGTGGATTGCGAGCTCGAAGCCGCCGCCTATGCAGTAGCCACGAAGAACAACGATACTAGGTTTGCCAAGATTTGCTAGAGCCTCACAGGCGGCTTCGACGCTCGCTCGATAGTTGCGCGATTTCTCAGGGGTGCTGCGCGTTTCTTGAAATCTTTAATGTCCGCGCCTGCGGAGAAGGCACGGTCGCCTTCTCCGGTAACCAAGACCACTCGAATCTCAGGGTCGGCGTCCAGCTCGGCGAGAATCGCAGGGAACTGCCGCCACATTTCATAGGTGATAGCGTTGCGCTGGTCAGGTCGGTTGATCACCACGATCGCGGCTTGGCCCGAGCGTCGGACCAATAACTCATCGCTCACGTTCACGCTCCTCATTTTGATTCATGAGTTCCTCATAGTCATGCCACATGTTGTCTTAGTGGGCCATTCGAATGAACACTCATAATTTCCATGCTCAGACTATACCGGTCATCTAGCGCCTCATGCCATATGCAATTGCTATCGTGAGCAGACGTATAATGCCGCTCATGAATCAAGCTGATATTCCTCCGATTCCCGTAACTATCTGGTCTGACATTGTCTGACCGTGGTGTTTCGTCGGCCTGGCCAGGCTGAAAGCGCTCGCTCAGGAGTACAACATAGAGGTAACGGAGAAGGCTTATCTTCTCCGTCCTGATACGCCACCCGAAGGGGAGGAGCGCCAGCAACGGCCCGGCGAGGCACTAGGAGAGTTATCCTCTCACCTCCAGGCCGTCGCTATGGATGCGGGGCTAACGGAGATGAGAAGGCCGGACCGTAGACCCAATTCGCTAAAGGCATTGCAGTCCATCGAATTCGCCAAGGGGCAAGGTAAAGGAGAAGAGATGCGGGACGCGCTCTACTCGGCTTACTGGGAAGAGAAGCGTGACGTTGGTGAGATGGTTGTCCTGCAAGAGATCGCCGAAGCAGTGGGTCTTGAATGGTTGGGGTTGAAGCTTGTCCTTGAGACGAATTTATACCTGGACACAATAATGGAAGACTTCCAAGATGGTCTGGACAATGGATTCCAAGGTATCCCCGCATTTATCATCGGAGACGTGAAGTTCACCGGTGCTCAGCCGATGGAGGTCTTCCGCCAAGTCGCTGACCGTGCAGTAAGTCTCCTTGAGAAAGACCCAAAAGCGTTCGAGGGAATCAAGCGGGTTCTCTAGAACCAGGCACAGCTCATACACGATCTTGGGTTGGTGAAAGCCTATAACTACCTGCCGTCAGTCCGCAGCACCGTTGTAGCATGCGGTGCTGAATTTCTGGAAGCCATGGGTGCTTGGTACGAGTGAGGCTAGTACTCGTACTCAAGTTTTGTGAGTACAGAATTTAATTTTTCGACGTTTTCCGCTCAGAGATTTTGTCCTCCAAAAGGAACTTATCCATGAAGACGCCCTTGATGAAAACCTAGCAATCAAAGGCCGTAGAGCCCATCATTCGGGGTGGACGCAAGAGGGATATGTGACCCTCATCAATGATAGGGGGTGTTGCATCTCGATTGAATAACGTCTCTACCCTTCGCTTATCTTGCCCTGTGCAACGAGGTACTTAGCGAAATCAAGCTTGTTCATGTCGAGAATCGGTCCATGCGATCTCAGAGGGGGGCGAGGGACGGGAATAAACTCGTGCTGTTTGAAACGCTCGGTGATGAGTTCGATTCGAAGTATTTCAAGTGCTTCGACGACATCCACCGCCCAGAGGCCTTCAACATCGCAACCGGGAAGCTCAGGGTAGGAAGCGCGGCGCAGCCAGTCGCCATCAGGCCCTTCGAACGACTCCATAATCAGTTTGTACGGAATCGCGAGGTATTCTTCCAGTTCCATCTTCCACTCCACGACTAGAGTCTGGCTGCATTCTACGCACGTCTTGCGTTGAATGCTCATCGTTCGGGTGGTGTCCACGTGACAAATGGCGCACCTGAAAGCCTTGCACGTTTGCCTCCTTGACTGAAATATTTGCGCAATGGCCTGGCTCAGGAGGCGTTAATAACTTAGATCATAGTTAGGCTATCGCATTGATCAGTTGCTGATTATTGATCAGGATTCAGATTGGATGCGGAAGTTTCGAAAACCGCCTCCTTTGCAAGGCCTTACGTCGAAGCAGCTCTTTGATTCCGAGTCCCAGCAGGCATTCTCCAACCACTGTCTGCACTCAATAGATACGCTTGCAGCAAAGGTTGACTCCTGGGCATCTTGCTCTTTTTTTTGTTTAATTTCTGATTGCACCTGAGCTCGGTATCGCAATTCCATTCCTGGAGAATGGTCTGCTTTGCCAAGGTTATATCTCACACATTCTATTTCTAGCGTTCCGCGCTCAATGCGTCGCCGGAGCTATAATTGCGATACTCGAATCAACAATATTAAGGTGCCTGGATGGATCTCGCTGCGTTGGAGCCCGGCTACGAATTGTTTTCACGGCGAATAACTATAACTAGCGACGCAATCAATAGTTATCTAGATGCGGTTGATGACCATAGCGATGCATACGCCATTCAAGGCATCGCGCCTCCTATGGCGGTAGCTGCCTTAGTTATGGGCGAAGCTTTGAAAGCGATACAGCTGCCATCGGGGGCAGTGCACACGGGACAAGAACTGAATTTCCACGCGCCTATAGGCGTGGGGTCAGAGGTGAATTGCGCTGCGAAGGTGGTACAGAACAGCTTGCGGCGCGGTACCCGGTTCTTGGCATTGGAGATTCTCGCCGAAGTTGCAAGTGAGCGAGCACTGATTGGGCGTGTGTCATTGGCCATCCCAGAAGAAAGCGAGAAATAATGCCAACACCAGAGGCGCTTACTGAGGTAACTCACAAGGTGACGCAGTCTCAATTGGCCAAGTACGCAAACGCCAGTGGTGATCACAACCCGCTTCACCTCGATCAAACGTTCGCTGCCAAGACTCCCTACGGTCGGACTATTGCCCACGGCATGTTAGTGCTAGCTTTCGTATCCGAGGCGATGGCCAAGAATTTTGGTCGCGCATGGATGTGTGAAGGGAAAATGAAGGCGAAGTTCCGGGCTCCTGTTTACCCAGGCGATACCGTGATTACGACAGGAACGCTAAAATTGACCTTAGATGCCACGGCTACGTACGACCTCGTGGTACGTAAGCAGGATGGCAGCGATGTCCTGACCGCCGAGGCCACGGTTCCGATAAAGTCTTGAATTACGGGCCACAGCTCGGCTTTATATCCCTGGAACGGAGAGAGTGACTAAATGAGCGATACCCCAACTATCGCAATCGACGCGATGGGAGGCGACTACGGCCCCCCCGAAACGGTGCGAGGTGCAGTACTCGCAGCCCGGTCGACCGACGTAAGCGTACTCTTGGTAGGCGACGAGACCGAGGTGCAGCAGGCGTTGGCAGCTGAGGACACACAGGGTCTGCGAATTAAAGTCATACCATCTGATGGCATTATCGTCGAGGGCGAGCACCCGGCAAGGGCGCTCCGGTCCAAGCCAAAATCATCCATCGCGATAAGCGTTGGCCTCGTGAAAGAGCACATCGCTGATGCCTTCATCAGCATGGGATCTACGGGCGCAAGCATGGCCGCCGCGGTCTTCATGCTGGGCAAATTCCCGGGGTTAGAGCGACCTACGCTGGGTGGGCCGTTCATCGGGCTCGCGCCTAAAACGACAATCATCGATCTAGGAGCGAATGTCGACTGCAAGCCAGCGCAACTCCTGAATTTTGGGGCTTTGGGCGCGAGCTTCCAACGCTTCTACCTCGGGTTCGACACCGCTCGTGTGGGATTGCTGAGTGTGGGCTCCGAAGAGGGGAAGGGCAACAGACAGGTTCAAGACGCTTTCGATTTGTTCAAAGCAAGTGGCTTGAACTTTGTGGGGAATATTGAGGGCCATGAGATATTCCAAGACAAGGCTGATGTAATCGTCTGCGATGGTTTCGTTGGCAACGTGCTGCTGAAGTTCACAGAGGGGCTTGCTGAGGCAGCGGCTAGGTACTTGGCCGGAACGCTTGGCGCAGATTCTCCGGCAGTGAAAGCAATTAGCGGCTTGACTGAGGCTGCAGAACATGGAGGCGGGCCGTTGTTTGGCATTAACGGCTTGGGCATTGTCGGTCACGGACGCACGAGAGGCGAAGGCATCGCCGCGTCGGTGGCGTTGGCAAAGCATTGCATGGAAATTGACCTAGTGGAGCATATGCGAGAGGACTTGGCTACCGCCCAGGCGAGCGCAGGGGTCTCGGGAGACGATGGTGAGGTAAACGCATGAGGGGATTAGCAGGCAAGGCCGCGCTGGTAACCGGCGGGAGCAGAGGAATCGGTCGCGAGGTTGCTTTGCGGCTAGCAGCTGAGGGCACCGCGGTTGCTGTGAACTACAACACGGGCGAAACTGAAGCCTTCGACGTAGTAAAAGAAGCTAAGGCTCTGGGCAGCAATGCGGTAGCACTTCAAGGCAGCGTTACGAACGCTAAGGACGCCGAAGCTCTGGTAGAGGCGACTGTAGCAAAGCTGGGGAGGATAGACATACTAGTAAACAACGCTGGCATCACTCGCGACAATTTGCTAATGCGAATGTCTGAAGAAGACTGGGATGCGGTGTTGGACACGAATCTCAAAGGGGCTTTCCTCTGCACGAAGGCGGCAATCCGCCCTATGCTGCGCCAGCGATCCGGCCGAATAGTTAACATATCGTCAGTTGTGGCGTTGACGGGTAATCCCGGTCAAGCGAATTATACGGCGGCAAAGGCTGGGCTAATTGGCTTCACGAAGACGGTAGCGCGCGAAGTGGCATCGCGAGGAATAACGGTGAACGCGATTGCTCCAGGTTTCATCGAGACGCGCATGGTAGTGGAGTTGGCCGAGGAGCTTCGCGGGCAGATTAAAGAACGTATCCCGCTCTCGCGCTTCGGTGTACCTAGCGAGGTGGCTGCTTCTGTGGCGTTCCTAGCCAGCGAAGACGCCGCGTACGTCACAGGGCAGGTTTTGAGCGTCGATGGCGGGCTCGCTCTCTAACTCCCAATTCGCCATATAGCCCCTGTCCAAAAATTCGAATGAAAAGAACCTGGAGAATCTGAATGATGAACACTGTTCCACCTAATCACCAAGGCCCTGGTGACAAGATCATGGTTATCGTGGCGCACCCGGACGATGCAGAGTTCATGGTGTCAGGCAGCGTTGCTGCATGGACGAAGGCTGGTAAAGAGGTCGTCTACGTGCTGGTGACCAGTGGTGACAAGGGCTCCGAGGATCCGAACATAGTGCCATCTGAGCTGGCCGCACAGCGGGAAGTTGAACAGCGGAGCGTCTGTGACATCCTTGGTGTTGGTCCGATTGAGTTCCTTCGCCACGAAGATGGAACCGTTCAGAGCGACCTTATACTCCGCAAGGACATTGTTCGCGCTATCCGAAAGCACAAACCGTCCGCTGTAGTCACGCAAAATCCGACGGTACGATGGTCTGGTAATTACGTAAATCACCCTGATCACCGAGCCACGGGCGACGCGACGATGGATGCGGTTTTCCCTTCGGCGCGCGACGTACATATGTTTCCAGAATTAAAAATAACCGAAGGGTTCGATCCACACATCGTTCCGCATCTTTATTTGGGGGATCGCACGGAAGACGCTGACGTGATTTTCGACATCAGCGATACCATTGAAACCAAAGTGAAGGCGCTAGCCGCGCACGCAAGCCAAGTTCACGACCCTGAGCAAACGGGCGTTAGGGTGCGAGAAGGCGCAGCTTTGATCGGCAGCCGAGCGGGCTTCGCGCACGCCGAGAGTTTTAAGTACTTCTACCTGGGCAAAGAATAGCTCTCCATCGCTGATCACCCCATAGGCATCACTCAAGCAAGCCCTTCTGTTATTCGCTAAATGGCTCTGTGGCTAGGGCGTAGGCCGGCTCATGGAGCGTAGCCTTACCGATGGGATCAATCGCCAGTGCAACGCCATCGATCGCGAGTCGCGTGGCGACGAGGGCCAGCCCTTTAATCCCGCTAGGGGTTTCCGTGACAGAAGTTATATGGCCTGCGCTCTTGCCATCAGAGGCGATGAGCTTGGCCCCCAAAGCTACGGTAGAATCGAGGTCGACTGTCATAAGGCGCCGCTGAACCTTGTTGTAAGTGATGAGCCTTGCGAGGACTTCCTGGCCGGTGTAACAGCCTTTGGTTTCGCTGATTGATCCAAGCAATCGGGCTTCCAGGGGGTTATTGAATAACCCAAACTCGGCGTCTATGACAGGCATTCCATTGAGAATACGATGCCTTTCCCATTCCTCTATTGAGGACGGCTTAGCCCCTGCTTCAACCAGTCTCGCGAAGACAGTATCCCTGTCTGCCAAATCCCCAACAATCTCGAAAGCCTCTGCTCCTCCAGCGAGCCTGTGCCAAACGACAAGAGATACGCTGGCAATATCAATCCTCAACGCGCTATTGATGGCTAGGTTTCTTTGACCAACGGCTTTCGCTATCGCAGCGGGTGCAGTTGGCCCCGCGACAGTGAATTGGAACGTGTCACTGGTCCAATCTACGACGGTGATGTCTTCGGCGAAGGTATAGCTATCCAACCAATCCACGACAGTCTGGGCGTATCTAGGGCTAGTGATACACCAAATGCCGTCGTCCAAACCTGCAAGCGCAACGAAATCCACGACCCGGCCATCCGCGTTGGTGATAATAGTGGTGATGCTCTGCCCCTGAGGCAACTCTTCAAGCTTGTTTGTAGTCAGTCGGTTCAGAAGATCAAGAGAGTCTTCGCCGCTGATAAAGAGTCGACCAGCGGAGGAAAAGTCAGCGAAACCGCATGCGCTTCGCAATGGAGCGAGGCTTGCTTGGTCGGGGGTAATCGCGCTCATCAGGAGAGCGCTATACGGAGAACGAGGTGCCGCAGCCGCAAGCTTTCTTTGCATTAGGGTTGTTGAAGATGAATCCCTTTCCATTGAGACCACCAGAGTAGTCCAGCTCGGTCCCTGCGAGGAATATATAACTCTTCTTGTCTATGGCAAGCGTCACGCCGTTCTGTTCAATAATCTTGTCACCTTCACGAGCGCTGTCAACAAAATCGAGAACGTATGTGAGGCCCGAACAACCTCCGCCTTTGATAGCGACTCGCAGAACCCCATCGGCCTTGCCTTCGCTGGACATGAATGTGCCGACGTGTTTCGCGGCGTTCTCGCTAATGCTAATCGAAAGAGGCTGCTGGGCTGTTGCCATGTCCTCATGCTCCATAAAAAAATGATACTTATGAATCATACCACGCCCGACACGCACCTACCTCTAGTCGGGCGGTGCGACCGCTGGTGCGTACCCTGAAAGAGTACGGTAAGAGGAAAGCCTGTGCGCTCCGAATGCAGTTTTACTTAGCTCAGTCTCGACGCTGCAACCTGTCTCACCTTGATGCCGACAGTGACGTATGCGGCAATTCTGTCCCTGCTCAACAATCTCAGGGAAGCCAACGAGTAGGTCATCAGCCGACATTGCGCCCAAGCCGAATTGGCGTATACCGGGGGAGTCGACTACATAGGTACCAGGCGAAGATAGCGGGATAAGGCGAGCCGAGGTGGTGGTATGTCGACCCTTGCCATCACCCGCAAGCGCTTCAGTCACTGTGCCTGTCTTGAGGTTCAAACCTGGCTCTATGGCGTTTAGCAACGTGCTTTTCCCTACTCCTGAATGACCGGTCAAGAGGGAGATCTTCCGTTCTAGGCCCTTTTTCAGCAAGTCGATACCCTCGCTACTCTTGGCGCTCGTCATGAATACAGTGACGCCGATGGAACTGTACCCTTCAAGCATTATTTCTACTTCAGCGGTAACACCTAGGTCTGTCTTGTTCAGGCAAATCGCGAAGGGGAGACCCTCCAATGCCGCTGCGGTGAAGTATCGATCAATGAGGCCAGCACGGAACGGCGGAGACATGGGAGTGCAAACCAGTATGGCAAGATCGATATTCGCAGCGATCGGGTCGAATGTGGTGCGATCATCAGTCTTCCCCACCAAGCGACCGAGAACGGAGCGCCTCGGCTCAACTCCGTCGATTCGCAGCAAGCGCCCCGCAAAGTCGCTCACGCGGATGTCGTCGCCCGCGACTACTCGCGACAGCGATCCTGAGGTGATAAGGCGTGAAGCAAGCTTCGCGATTCGTATCTGCCCTGCGAAGGAAACTACAAAATCATGACCACGCGCTTCAATCACAGTAGCGATAGGCAGCGTATTCAGGTTAGTCGTAACGGAGCGGCTAATCGATCGCTTTTCGTATTTCTCGAAGGTTTCTGGAAGGTCTTCGTTCTCCCAATCCGCCTGGCGACTGCCTCCTCGCTCTTTTAGTGGCCGTGATCCAGAGGAGCGTATTCCTCGGCTCTGCTTCTCGCCGAAGACTTTGCCGGTCTCTCTCTGCGCGCTTGGATCTAGGGCTGGCTGGTCTAAGTCCATATCGCTTGCGATTCTACAGGTGTAAATGGGCAACGACAGTGCAAAAGGGCCCGCTCTGTGGTGGGTTTTCAGGCTCTCGCGCAGGAGCAGTCCCAGTGGGGTATCTGCTGGTGTACGCTTCCAATGGTCGCTACTGTGATTCATTGTTGTCGAAGGATGAACCATCAAGCCAAACCTCAAATTCTTCAACCAGATGCTTCTCGTTGGAGTCAACAGTCGAAAAATGCCCCGTGTCTCCAGTCTCATCCTTGTAGGTCGTCGCCTGATCGAGGGTTTCGCCTTAGTGAAATTGAACCGTAAGGCGGCAGCAATCGAGAGTTATGATTAAACGAGTGCGCACAGCTGGAGTAATGGGGGTTGTACCAGGAGGCCGTCGCAGAAGGCGATGTTCAAGCTATATAGACCGCCCGGAAAACCTTAAAGACATTCCGAGGGATGAAGGCCAGGAAGCGGACGAGGCTCGCGGCGAGTAGCGCTGCGATGGCTCCGATAACTGCCCCTCCAATGATATCCGAGGGGTAGTGAACGCCCGAGTAGACGCGAGCGATGCCCCAAAAGGCAGCGAGGGTGTAGAGCGCTCCACCTAGTCGTCGATGGCGCAGGAAGACGGCTGTGGCCATAGCGAATGCAACGCTGGCCGCGTTGGCGGGGAAGCTGGAGTCCGTGGGTGGGTAGAAGTGAAGGTTAATATCTAGGCCAACGAAGGGACGATCACGGAACACGAGTGCGTTGATGATTGCCACCTGTGCGTTAGAAAAGCCGACCGCGATACCGCCGATAAGCGTGGTAAGTTGATTCTGATATCGCTTCGCATCTGTTTCCCCGCTGAACCAGAGGCCTAATAGCACGAGGCTGTTGAGTACCGGCGTGAAGTAGTCGCTGACAAGTACTTCCATGAACCCGTCCAGAAGCTTTGACTGGCCGACGAGACCGTTGGCCCAGAGCACCAGTGATTGATCTAATTCATTCATCAGCGCGATGATTGCTTAGGCATCGCTTGAAGCAGGTATGCAATGCGCGCTCGGATGGCGTGGAAGAATGTGGTTTGCGAAAGCCAGGCGATACCCGTGGGAGGGGCTTCACCCGACAGGTTGTCCCAGCCATGTCCCTCACCACCCCACCGGTGATTGATGACGCTAGTAATGATCAACGTTGCACTCACCGCAACAGCGCCTGAGGCCGCAAACCAGAAGGCCTGAACGTTAGCATCTAGGCCAAGGCCGGTATCCGGTTGATTACGATCTTCGGTGACGAAGTACCAGACGAAGGCCACGATTGTAATCATAAGGGCGAAGCACTGGGTCACCTTAGGCCATTCACGCGCATACAGCATGCCCCATATGCCGCTTCGAGCAGCGGCGAATTGAACCACCGCTAAAGTGCTGATGAACACCCAGAAGATGTAATCCATGAGGAAAGCAGACTGCATAAATAGTAACTACGAGGTCGTAACTTTCGGTGCGGCAACCGTAAGTTGGTCCATGTACTTAGGATTTTGCCCTCGAACGATAGGGAAGTATAAATCCTGAAGCTTGCGAGTCACGGTCCCAATTCCGCCGTCGCCAACGTTTCGATAGTCAACGCTCCCAACGCCTTGAATGTGGGCAGCAGTGCCCGTCAGAAAGACTTCGTCAGCGGTGTAGAGCTCGCTACGGTCCACCGACCGCTCAACTATCCTCATGCCTAATTCTTCGCGAGCAAGCGCGATCACAGTTTCGCGGGTGATGCCCGGCAACACGTTGCTCTCAAGAGATGGTGTGGAAATAGTGTCCCCGTCCACGAAGAAGATATTCTCTCCCGTGCCCTCACAGACGTGACCGTCCATGTTAAGCAGGATGGCTTCATCAAAGCCCATGGCGATAGCGTCGGTCTTAGCGAGAATTGAGTTGAGGTAGAGCCCGCTGAGCTTGAAGCGCGGCGGGATCATAGTGTCATCTATACGGCGGTACGATGCGACGGTGCAACTAATCGCGCCATCAGAGTCGATGTAGTTGCCGAAGGGAACGGCCAAGCACATGAATCCATCCGAAAGGGAGCGAAGGTTGAGGTTCGCAACTTTTTCCTCGGACTTAAAGGCCATGGGCCTGATGTAGAGGTCTTGCTGAAAACCGCTGCGTTCAACCACTTCGATTGTAATCTGGATCAATTCATCAACAGTATATCCAGGGTCCATCCAGAGCATCTTGCAACCCCGCAGCATACGTTCATAGTGCTCACGCAGCTTGAACATATACATCTTGCCGTCGCCTTCATTCCAATTACCACGAATGCCTTCGAAAGCCGCCGTACCGTAGTGAAGTGCGTGCGTCATAATCCCGACCTTCGCGTCCTCAAGCGGAACGTATTGTCCGTTAAGGAAAGCCACTCCAGACATGGTGCACACCTCTTATTAAGTACGGGGTGCTTGGTGCTGTTCGCCAAGCCTCTTATGGATTATCCGAGTCGCCGTGTGGCACTGTCAACGCGCGAATCTTCTTGCCCGGCCAAAGGTAAGGATACGCTTCAATATAATATCTTCCGAATGGTATTAAACCCCGATGCTCCAATGCCAGGTCTATTAAACCCTAATCGCTTCCCTTTCCTTCTTGGCGCTGGGCCAAGAGATAGCGCTCGTCTTTACCCTGAAACGGCCGCTTGAGAGACCTGGCATTGGTATACTGAACGCACTCCATCCTCATAGGACGAATACCTTGACGACGCGCATCGATGGTAGAGCTTTCGACGAACTTCGGCCTACGACTATCACACTTGACTACCAGGAATTTGCTGAAGGGTCAGTCCTCGTGGAGGTCGGCAAGACGCGAGTCATCTGCGCAGCGAGCATTGAGGAGCGAGTACCGCCTTTCATGCGAGGGCAGGGCAAGGGATGGATCACAGCGGAGTATGGGATGCTTCCACGCTCTACTCTCTCGCGCATAAGTCGTGAGCGGAGCGCAAAGGGAGGTCGAACTATGGAGATACAGCGGCTGATTGGTCGCTCTCTCCGTGCAGTCGCGCAACTCGACAAGGTCGGCGAGCGCACCATTACACTTGACTGTGACGTCCTACAAGCGGACGGCGGCACGCGAACAGCATCGATCACTGGCGCTTACGTGGCTCTGTACCAGGCGTTGCTGGGCCTAGTTCGCAAAGGTGCACTACACCATGTGCCCCTGAACACATCCGTTGCGGCCACGAGCGTGGGGTTGCTAGGTGACGAGGTGCTGTTGGATCTTTGCTACGACGAAGATTTCAAGGCGGATGTCGACTGCAACGTGGTGATGACAGACAAGGGTGATTTCGTTGAGGTCCAAGGCACTGGCGAAGAGCACCCGTTCTCTCGCTCAGCTATGGACCAAATGTTGGGCCTAGCGTCATCTGGTATCCAGCAGTTAACTCTGATTCAAAAAGAAGCGATCAGCAGGTTAGAAAAGTAGCCTTGGCCCTCGAGTCTAATCAACGAAAGGTGTTATGGCCTTAACGATTTACTTACTACCACTGAGTACCCACATGAACATTTTTAAACTCTCCCTAGCTTCTCTAATTTTATTCTCCATGCTCACGATAGCTTGCGGCGGCGGCAACACTGGCAATCTGCCACCTACCCCAACCGCTACCACAGAAGCAACTCCATCTGCCACAAGCGACTCATCGCAGGTGATTCCCTTGGGTTTTCCTGATATCGCAAGCGTGGTTGAGCGCGTTGCGCCAGCGGTTGTTCAGGTAATAGCAACAACGAAACAGCAAAACATCTTCGGGCAGACAACTGAAGGTACCTCTCAGGGTTCGGGCGTGGTTTTCCGCGAGGACGGTTACATACTGACTAACCATCACGTGGTTGAAGGTGCATCGAAAGTTCGAGTGGCGTTCTCCAGCCGTGAACAGGCGGATGCCGAGATCGTTGGGACGGACTCGGAGACAGACCTCGCGGTGTTGAAAATCGACCCTGGCGATATTGAGCAGCTAATTATTGCGAAATTGGGCAACACGGATGCAATGCGCATCGGCGACTGGGTAATCGCCATCGGCAGCCCGCTGGGGTTTGAAGGGTCAGTGACGGTAGGTATCGTTAGCGCAAAGGGTCGGACACTCGATATAGGACAAAATTCACCGGCACTGCACGACTTGGTTCAAACCGACGCCGTGATTAACCCAGGCAACAGTGGCGGACCACTTTTAAACCTGGCGGGCGACGTCATAGGTATCAATACCGCGATTATCCGTGGCTCCATAGGCAGTGGCCAGGAGGCCGATGGCATTGGCTTCTCCGTCAGCATGGGCACTGCGATTCCAGTCTCTCAGCACCTTATCGAGAATGGCAGAGTCATACGCCCTCGCGTCGGCGTAAGCATCATTGATGTGACGCCGGTGAACGCGGCAGAGCGCGGCCTGTCTATCGATGAAGGAGTGCTTATCTTACGAGTGGTCTCGGGCGGGCCGGCAGACCGCGCAGGGATCGAAGCCGATGATGTGATCATCATGGTGGACAAAACCACCGTAAGTACAACCACTGAGTTGGTTCGCTTGCTTCTCAATGGGTACAAGGTGGGAGACACTGTACGCATGACCGTAGTGCGATCCGCTGTCACGCTTTCCTTCAATCTGGTTCTCGAAGAAGTTTCCTAAACTGCACAGCTGCTCACCAATAACTCCCTCTAGTTAAGGACTAAAGGCCGTGGGCGTACATTCGGAATGGTTTGAGCAATATAGCAACCCGTTTCTGCTCAATCATCGCCTCATCGTACTCGCTCCAATCAGGGTGCTCTTTACCGGCAGCAACACGGTAGACCTCTCGCAACGTGGTACTCAAAGTCTCAGCATTTGTATTTTCCACGCTGATTACCTCAGCGTCACCATCAAGAACGGCGTAGGAGCGTAGGTTGGGGGTCATGACCATCATGGCGCAACGCGGGTCACGCATCAAATTGGCATACTTCGCGTTGCCTCGACTTGAACTGAATACAAGCGCATCGCCCATCCGACCGACCGTGACGAGACTCATCTGAGGGCGGCCATCTCGACGGTAGGTGGTAAAGGTCACAATGCGATTCTGGGCCAGTAGCGGTTCCAGGTCATCAAGGGTCATAGGGAGGGAGACTCCTAGAGCTAGGCTAAGCCAAAGCGAGGCGACGACGATCACTTATCAACGAATCGATCCTAGCACGTCGCTTTAGCCAAGGAGGTACCCTACCATAGTTGTGAACCCACAATCGATAAGCGGAGTCTTAAGTGACAGATCCTACCGACGAGGCGAACCCTGGGCAGATCGCAGATCACAAACGGCCTCGATTCTTCTACGGGTGGACGATTGTCGCGTCCAGTGTCGCGACTAACACTCTCCTCTCCGCCGCTTATTTTCAAGGTTTCAGCGTCCTATTTCTCCCCATCGAGAGCACATTCGGGTGGCCTCGTTGGGTGATCTCTGCTGCATTCAGCATGCGACAGCTTGAGTCAGGTCTGGCAAGTCCATTCATCGGCTTCATGCTAATCCGCATCACTGCACGATCCATGATTCTGTGGAGCGGCATACTGACTGGTCTGGGCTTGATCGGCTTGGGCATGATCAATGGCTTGTTTACATTTTTTTTCTTCTTCTTCATCGTTTCCCTGGGCGCCTCAGGGGCTAGCCATGCTGTGACGTGGCCCGTATTGATTGCCCGATGGTTCCGGCGCAAACGAGGTATGGCGATGGGGTTGGCAGTAATGGGCCCCATCTTCGGTTCACCATTCCTGCTCCTCAACACATCGATGGAGGAGGTGTTCGGGTGGCGCGCAGTACTTATTGGCTACGGCGTCATCGTGATTGTGGGTGTTTCGCTGATAAGCCTATTGATCAGTAACACCCCTGAGGAGCAGGGGCTTCACCCAGATGGGGATGAGCCGAAGGATGAAGCGGAGTCCGCTGCGATGCAATCGAGCACGCTCGCGGACTCAGGGCTGACCGTTCGTGAGGTACTACACACTAGGGAGTTCTGGCTGCTAGTGGCTTACATGGGTGGCATGTTCATCGTAAATTCCGCAATCCACGGACATCAGATTCCCTATCTAATCTTAGATTTGGGGTTTTCATCGACCGAAGCTGCATTATCGGTAACCTTGGTTTTCCTCCTGAGCGCCGCCGGACGAATGGGAGGCGGGATACTGATGGACCGGTCAGATTACCGATTCGTGCTGGCCATCATGGCGGTGGTCATGGGACTCTCGATTGTGTACCTGCAGTTGGCAGAGCCAACTTCGGTGGTAGGCGCGTTGCCATTCATCGCGATGTTCGGAGTTGGGTTCGGCAGTATGATTCCTATCAGGGGAACCTTGGGCAGCATGATGTTCGGGTTGCGGTCTCTCGGGCCGGTAATCGGTTTGCTACAAGGTGGTGCCGTTGCAGCGGGCGTAGTAGGGCCAATCTACTTAGGGGTCATGTTTGACGTGAACGGGTCGTACCGGGAAGCGATGTGGGGGCTAGTCGTTATCAGCTTCGTAATGGCGCCAATGGCGTTCCTGATGGCGTCTCCAAGGTACCTGCGCGAGCGCAAAGCCCAGGCGAGCAAGATAGAGTAGCTTACCATCTTACGGTGATGTTGCAGCCAGAGGACAGGTAGAGTACTCGGCTTATCGATTTACGGTGTTGAGTCCTAATCGAAAACAGTTTTCGAGTAGGCCTCAACGTCAACGAAGGCTTCGATGACAGATGGTCCATCTAGCGATAATCCCCATCTAATCGCATCCGTCAGTTCTTCCTGGTTGCGCACACCACGCACGGGAACGCCGAAGTAGTGGGCTGGCGGAGGCAAGAGATTGCCAAGCAAAGAGGCTGACTCCGGGTTGCCAAGTCGTTCTTGTTTCACCTTCATGAGTCCGAGCCAGCCGTCATTAAGTACTATAATAGGCACGCATAGACCCAAGCGACGCACCGTCGCAAGTTCACCCGCCGTCATCTGGAAACAACCATCACCTACAACGCCTACGACTTGTCGATTAGGGCGGACAAGCTTGGCCGCAAATGCCGACGGAAGACCATAGCCCATAGATGACCAGCCGTTGGTAGCAACCGCCGTGTGCGGTAGGTCGGTCTGCCATTGAGTGGCTATCTGATGTGTGTGTGCCCCCACGTCGTAGGTGATGAGTGCGTCGTCAGCAAGTTCAGCACGGAGCACATCAAGGACGTGGTGCGTCGCAAGCTCGACGCTAGCAGGCCGCAAGTTCTCATTGAGTGCCTGGCGATGCTTTGTCCATGAATCACGATCCCAGGCATTCTCGACGGATGGCAGGCCGCCCAGGTGCGTAATGATAGCGTCGATGTCACCCATGGCCTGGTAGGCGACGGTCGCGCGGGTACCTAGCTGAACCAGCTCAGTGCTCAGGTGCACCAGTGGCGTTTCGCCAAGCCAGTCCTCGTAGTCAATCTCGACGGGGTCAAAGCCCACAGCAATCACGAGATCCGCCTGGTCAATCATACGTTTAACGTCAGTCCGGCGGGCACGGCCCATAACACCCAGGCCAGCCGGGTGCGACTCGGGCAGGAAGCCCTTGGCTTGGAGAGTCGTGACGAAAGGTAGCTGCTGATTGTCCACGAATCGAAGCAGCGCCTCGGGCGCCTTAGCTCGTGTGAAGGTGAGACCAGTAACGAGAAGGGGGCGCTCTGCGGTAAGCAGTGCAGCCTCGACATGTTCACCTAGTTCCGGAGGAGGAGAGGGAACAGCAACAAGAGCAGTCGCCTCGATTGGAGATTCCGTAGCCTCAGCAACGCCAACATCCTCAGGGAAATCTAGGTGGATAGGGCCTGGGGGCTCAGCAACCGCTTCACCTAGTGCTCGCGCTAAAGTCTCAGCAACATGCCCCTCTTCGATTAGGTAGGATGCTTTTGTTAGAGGCGCGAATAGCGCCTGGTGATCAATAAGCATTTGAGTCCGCCGACCATACTGCGCGCGCGCGTAGTTACAGGTGATGACAATGACAGGGGAACGGTCAAGGTACGCTCCGCCCACCCCAGTGGAGAGGTTCGTTGCACCTGGCCCAACAGTGGATACGCAAACACCGGGAATCCCCGTGAGCCGACCGACGGCCTCGGCCATGAAGCCTGCTGATGTTTCGCTGGCGGTAAGAACGAAATCGATCAAATCGCTCTGGCGAATGGCTTCGATGAGAGGTAGCACTGGGCCTGATGGAACGCCAAACACCCAGCGCACGCCTGCGCGCTCCAGCATCCGAATTGTTAGCTCTACGTTGTTCACGGTTACGTACCTAGGTGGACAGAGTCCACTGCCTGTTGAACGGTTCTGATTATGGACATCGCGGTAAGTTTCCCGGTCTTCGGGTTTTCGCTGGGAATGTTTTCAAGGTGGATGCGCATCAGGCCGAATTCGCCTTCGACCTCGATGTCATGACAGTTGCGTTGAAGACCTGGCACCGCAATCACTTTCAAGGTAGTGCGGTCAGGGCCTATGCCAGCAAAACTAACCGCGGCCGAAACGTTAAGGTTTGCGGGAAATCCGGCGCAAGCGTCGGTGGCCGAACCAGAGAATATCTCAGTTTCTTGAGTGAGTGACCAGAGGTCTATGTTGTTGTTGACAACATGCGGTGCGCCGTCCAATGCTGCAGGGCTTTTACGGGACACCATCGTTACATGGTCAATCTGTCCAACGGAGGCTGATTTAATTCCGTCAAGGCCGATGATTGCCCCTGATGGCATGATTAAGCGACACCCTGTCTCTCGTGCACGGGCCATGATTTCAGGGTGCGCAACCAAGGCACCTATGCTGATGAGCATGAGGTCTTTTCGTGCATCGAAGGTCGCGGCAGCAATTGATGGTACTGCATGGCCACCGGCGGCTTCGATGATGAGGTCCGCCGCGTCAATCAATTCGCGTTGGCCCATCAAAGGCCAAGTGTGCTGTAGCGACCCAAGGAACTCTCGAGCTGGCGCTTCAGTTCGAGTGGAGACACCTGCGACGTCGACGTTGATGAGGCCATTGTCGGCTGCCTTCAGGATGGCTTTCCCAATAGCCCCGCAGCCAACGATACCAATCCTTGTAGTCATGGTCTTTTCCTTAGTCCTCAAGCACCGTTGTGCAGAGCCCATAGTAACGGAGCGCCTGGTCAGGGGCGCACGTAGGGGCGACCCCGATGGGCCGCCCCTACTCTACTCTCTGTGCAAAGAGCGCGGTGCACCAACCTGCTACTTCTCGTTGCCAGCCTGGAGCCAATCTACGTAATCAGCGATGGCCTCATCAACACTCCATTGGGGTTTGAACCCCAACTCAGCGAGGCGCTCAGCCTTCATGTAAGCGTTCTTCTTATGAGCGGGGCCCTCACCGGCTTGCAACTCAACCTTAGCGTCTGGAATAGCCTTCTTGACGGCGGATTCGATATCTCCGTTGGTAATTTGGTAGCCAGCGCCCAGGTTGTAAATGTTGTGCTCCAGCTTGTCCGCCATGTAAACGGTCTGGATAGCCTTGGCAGTGTCCTTCACGTAAAAGATATCCGCGTTGTCGTCACGGAACGGGATCCGGCCGCCTATGTACTCGGGTTCAACACTCTTCACCGCCGCACTAGTCAGACGGCTCGGCAGGTTCATACCGGAATGGTAGAGTGGGCCCCAAATCCCGCCAATACGCATGTTGATGAGCTCAATTCCAGTGCGCATTGCGTAATGCATACCTAGGATTTCCCATGCCTTCTTGTAGGTCTCGGTCGGGTTAGCTGATTCCATCGGGAGACGATCTGTTTCGCTGTAAGGGCCATCTCCCATGCTGTGATAGACCGCGATAGAGCTAGCCACACAGATGCGGCGTACCTCGGCCTCGCGTGCCGCTTCAAGCGCGTCAATGAGCCCTGTCATGTTGGTGCGGTAGTCGTCTGCAGCGCTAAGTGCAGCAACACCAGGAACCGCTAGGTGGACAATACCATCCACGTTGTGTTTCTTAGCGATATCACGGATTACGTTACCTTGGGAGACATCGCCCTTTTCGATGATGACGCGCTTCCCGAATTCTTCTTTAATGAAATCAGGCTCGCGCCAAGTCTGGTACCAAGTGATCACCACATCTTCACCAGCGTCGACAAATGCCCTCGCCGTGTGAAGACCAATGAAACCCATACCGCCAGTGATGAGAACTGTCACCCTCGCACCTCCGCAAATCTCAGTTATGAATCGGTTAGCGCCACGCCAGGCGAGAGGTTGAGGGTAGCATATTGCAGGCGTCGGCTGGAGGGGGTGATGCCGTCGACTCGTTCGGAAATTCAACCTAACTCGATTGTATGTGGCACATGAAATTCATATCCTGAAAGCCTGCCTGTACCAAAACCACGTAGCGCTGCATCTCGCCTTCGCCAGCGATGGTTAGCCTACGTCCTCAAGGGAACTCTATGACTCATCGTAACGAAACTGCTACGACGGCAACTGCACGGGTTGCAAGTTGGAGCGCCCATCATCGTTGGCCTATTCTGATCATCACATTCCTAGCGCTTGCGGCGGCCATGTTCGCATCCGCATCTCTGGAAGTAATCCTTCAGAACGGCGAAGGAGATGTTGGGGAGTCGGGGAAGGCACACGAGTTACTGTCTGAAAAGTTTCCTCGCGGATCGGGCGGGGGCCAGGGCGGTGAGCAATTACTAATCAGTCACGCAGAACTAAGCGTCATGGACAAGGACTACCAAGTTGTGGCCGAGCAGGTGTTCGAGAAGTTACGAAGCCTGCCGCAAATCAAGTCTGTGAGTTCGGTCTATAAGACAAAAGCGCCAGGGCATGTGTCCCAGGATGGGCACGTGCTCCGTACTGATGTCGTGGTCGATCGTCAAGTGAAATTTGACGGGCACCGAGCGGACTCAATCATCGCAGCCGTAGCTAACGCACGGGAAGCCCACGCTGATGCTGGTTACACAATCTCTATCGTCGGCAATCTGACGACCAATCGAGAGGTTAATAAAATTGTAGAAGAAGATTTCAGGCAGATTATGATTGTCTCTCTGGGTCTTGGTCTAATTATCATGCTTCTAGCGTTCCGCGCCGTGATAGCGGCGCTGATACCGCTTGCGCTCGCGATGGGTGCAATAACTATCGCCAACGGACTCGCCGCTGTGATTAGCCAGTCATATGCCCTGAACGCGTCGTACTCGGAGATGATCCTTCTGTTGGGCTTGGCAGTCGGTATCGATTACTCGCTGTTCATTGTGAGTAGGTATCGCAAGGAGCGCGAGGCAGGAAAGGATAAGTACGCGGCAATCGTGGCGGCGAACAATACCACCGGTCGGGCGGTGTTCTTCGCTGGCGTGACAGTGCTAGTCTCGTTGGCCGGTCTGACGCTAACAAACCATCCAATCTTCGTTTCGCTGGCGCTCGGTGCAATGCTGGTCGTGTTCGTGACGATTATCGGTTCGGTAACATTTCTCCCTGCGGTGCTTGCCGTAATTGGCGATGGGGTTAACAGGTTACGCATGCCATTGCTTGATCGAGTCGTGGGTAACGGCATCTGGGGAACCGTGACGGATAAGGTAATGGCTCGTCCCGCAATCTTTGCCAGCGTCACATTGGTTGGATTGGTCGCATTGTCGATACCTGCGTTCGCAATCAATCTCGGCTTCCCGACGGGATCGAAGGCGCTACACAATGCAGTTTCTGCGAGATCGGGTCTCGTGCTCCTAGAGCAGCACTTCACAGCAGGATTCACAGACCCAACGCTCGTGGTGGTTTCGGCCGATGATGTAAGGGCGCCTGCTGTTGAGAATGCTGTCGCCGACCTCATCGCCCGATTGGAGGCGGAACCTGATCGCTATTTCGGTCCGTTCGAGGCAACCCCAAACCCCACAGGCGATACGCTGCTAATTCAAGTGCCAATGAGTGGGGATCTAGGGATTGCGGCGGGCGGTGTTGAAGCGCTACGCGAAGAACTACTACCTGGTGCATTCGGCTCGACAGAGGCAACCGCGCTGGTGGGAGGCTTTGCGGCGACAAACATGGACTTCAAGGCCTTCGTGTACAACAAGGCTCCGATAGTGTTCGCGTTCGTTCTAGGGGTTGCGTTCCTGCTTCTCCTGTGGATGTTCCGTTCGGTTGTAATCCCAATCAAGTCAATCATCCTGAACATGTTGTCAGTCGCGGCAGCCTACGGGGTGCTAGTGATGGTCTTCCAATGGGGCTGGGGAATCAGTTTATTGGGCTCGGAATCGTCCGGGGTGATTGTCGCGTGGCTGCCGCTGTTCCTGTTCGCAATCTTATTCGGATTGTCGATGGACTACCACATGCTCCTGCTGAACCAGGTGAAGGAGTCCTATGACCGCACGGGCAGGAACGATGAATCCGTGGCCATCGGCATTCGGATAACGGCAGGGCAAATCACCAGCGCCGCGGCAATTATGGTCGGGGTTTTCTCTGCGTTCGCGCTCGCCCGCGATGTGGGGCTCCAACAATTCGGTGTGGGGCTTGGGGTATCGGTGCTGATTGACGCGACGGTGATTAGGTCCGTGTTGCTGCCGGCAACAATGAAGCTGTTGGGCGACTGGAATTGGTACTTACCCTCCTGGCTCGAGTGGTTGCCACGTGTATCGATGGCTGAGTCCGAGCCAGAAGCCAAGTAGTCCCCTATTAGTGGGCGTTACCTGCTTCTAGCCACGCAACATAGTCAGCGATGGCCGTCTCAATGGTATGTTTGGGCGCGTAGCCAAGGTGCTGCATCCGTCTAATATCACTGTAAGCACTCGGCTTGAAGCGGGTGCTCCGGCCCTCTTGAAATTCGGCTGTGAATGTAGGTTTTACCTTGCTGAGAGCATCCAGGATTTCAGCGTTTGAGGTAGCCGTTCCTGACCCAATGTTGTATGTCTGATGCTCTAGTGTCGGCGAGTTATGCACAATAACGATGCCGCGCGCTATGTCTTTTACGTACGCGAGGTCGCCGGTGTCATCGGCGAAAGGTACGCCTCCTAACGCTGGTGAGAAGTCGGGTTGTGTGCCATGGACGGCGGCGGCTACCAGTCTGCTGGGTAGATTGCGCATGGACGCGTACATCGGGCCGAACACGCCGCTAAGTCTCATGTTGACCAGGTCGATGCCAGATTGCTTAGCGTAGTTCAAGGTGAGTATTTCCCAGGCCTTCTTGAAAGCTTCAGGGGATATGACCGATTCAATAGGTAGTGGTTGGTCTTCGCGGAACGGTCCATTAGCAACGCCGAAGTAAGGGGCGCTGGAGCTTGCGAGGCTCACGCGCCGCACGCCAGCATCGCGTGCGGCATCCAGTAGGGACGATAGTTTGTCCATATTGATGCGGATGTCGGCGCCGGCATCCGGCTGTGCCTGTCCGTGGATAGCCATATGGACGATGCTGTCGACTTCGTGCTTGTTCGCAAGAGCAAGCAGTGCGCCAGGAACCCCGATGTCCGCCTGCTCCCACGTCAGTCCTTTGCCGATGTGAGCTTCCAAGAAGCTGGGGAGCCGCCAGGTCTCGCGATAGGTGGCAACAACCTCTTCGCCTGCATCAATAAAAGCCTTGACGGTGTGGAGTCCAATAAAACCCATACCACCAGTAATAAGTATTTTCGTGTTCGGCATCCTTAGCTCCTAACTCGATTTCACAACACCGAGGGTGAGCTTAACACCTTCGATGTCCTGTTCCTCAGAATAGGCGCTAACAGGTGCCGATTCTAGGCGAATGTCATCGCTGAGGGTTTCCTGGCGGAGGTAAGAGTCATGGGCAACAAGCGCAGCGGCCACGGCGTCAGATGCGCCGTCCACGTAAGCGGTGATGTGATCCTCAATCTCCAGCCCCGCTGATTTTCGAGCGTTCTGTATACGATGGACTATCTCGCGTGCGATTCCTTCAGCTTCAAGCTCGAGCGTGAGATCAATGTCGAGGCCGACCATGAGGCCGCCTGAGCTGTCAATGGATACGACGAATCCTTCACGCTCCTCAACGTCCACAAGTATCTCGGTTTGATCGAGGGTAAATTCACCAACAGTGACGCAATTGCCATCGCGTAGCTGAGCGGCGATGGCGCCAGCGTCTGCATCTTGTAGAGCGGCTCGAATTGCGCCTACCTGCTTACCATATTTCGGGCCCAAGGCTGGCAGGTTGGGGCGCAGCTTGAAACTAGCGAAGGCGTCATCATCGGTAACCTCTAGAGCTTTGACGTTGAGTTCCTCCAGCACTTGGTCGGTGATGGTATTGAGGTATTGCGCTTCTTCGGGGCGTGCACGAACGATGACTCGTGCGAGCGGCTGGCGCACTTTTATTTTCCCCTTGCTACGGGCCGCACGGCCAAGGCTGGCGATACGCATTGCCAGGCGAATTGCCTTGTCGAGGTCGTCGTCGATCAATGAGGAATCCGGTTGAGGGAAATCGTCCAGGTGCACACTGTCTGGGGAGCTCTTGGGAGCCAAGTTTCGGTAAATGGTGTCAGCCAAGAAGGGAGTCATCGGTGCGATGAGCTTGCTGATGGTAAACAGGCAGGAGTAGAGAGTCACGTACGCCCAAGTCTTGTCGTAATCACTTGAGTTACCGTCATCACCACCGAGCGGGCGCCAGTAGCGGCGGCGGCCACGGCGGACATACCAGTTTGAAAGCTGATCGACGAACTCTTCCACTCGACGTCCTGCGTCAGTAGGGCTGTATGCGTCAAGGTCTGCCGTTACGTTGGCAACTAGCTCGTTGAGCTCCGAAATCACCCAGCGGTCAAGCTCATTGGGTGGAGCGCTAGATAGGCTAGAACCACCAATGTCGCCTGACCAGTAGGCTGCGTGCCCTTCTGGATCGAAGCCGTCGATGTTGGCGTAGGTGACGAAGAAGCTGTAAGTGTTCCAGAGGGTGAGCATGAAGCGACGGAGGCTCTCGCCAACAAGCTCGGCCGAGAATCTCCTAGGCAGCGATGAGGGTGCAGAGGTGAAGAGGTACCACCGCAGTGCGTCAGCGCCTTGTTCGTTCATGACCTCCCACGGATTAACAACATTGCCCTTGGATTTAGACATTTTCTCGCCCTTGCCGTCGAGAATAAGACCAAGAACAATAACGTTCTGGTAGGAGGGCTGATCCGCGATAAGCGTGGAAAGGGCGAGCAAGCTGTAGAACCAACCACGGGTCTGGTCGACAGCCTCAGTAATGTACTGCGCAGGGAAGAGGTCACTCGCAATCAACTCATCAGGGTTGTTGATTGAGATGGGCTTTCCGTTACTCCCATTGACGGTGAAAGGGTAGGCCCACTGGGCAAAGGGCATTGCCCCAGAGTCGTACCAAGCATCGGCAACTTCAGGTACGCGATGCATAGCACTGCCGCAGTCCGTACAAGTCATCTCGATCTGGTCGACGAAGGGTCGATGAAGATCAAGGTTGGCCACAAGATGCTTAGTCTCCGGAGTCGCAAGTTCAGCTAGCTCGTCGCTCCCACCAACACATCGCACTGAGTCGCAGGCATCACAGCGCCAGATTGGTATTGGGGTTCCCCAGTAGCGCTCACGAGATACTGCCCAGTCAACGTTGTTGCGGAGCCATTCACCGAAACGACCTTCTTTAATGTGATCTGGATACCAGTTGATACCCCTATTACCTGCTACCATCTTTGTTTTTACCGCGGTGGTCTGGATATACCAGGAAGCCTTCGCGTAGTAGAGCAGTGGGGTGCTGCATCGCCAGCAGAAAGGGTACGTGTGCTTAATTATGCCGTCCTTAAACAGGAGCCCACGCTGCTTGAGGTCCGCAATAATTTCTTTGTCGGCCTGCTTCACGAATTTACCCTCTCCAGGGAAATCGCCTTGAATCACCCCGCGAAGGTCCACCGTGTGGATAGTGGGGAAATTGTGTTCTTTGCCAAGCTCGGCATCCTCTGCACCATAGGCGGGCGCAGTGTGGACGATACCGGTCCCATCTTCTGTGGTCACGTAGGTAGCGGCAAGCACTCGATGGGTATGCTCAGTGAGTCCTTCGCCGCGGTAGGGTGGCTCATAGCCGATGCCAAGGAGTTCCGCGCCATCGAATGTGTCGTGGACGGTCCATCCTTCACCCAGCACGCTCTTAGCAAGTTCCTCAGCGAGCAGTACGCGTTCGTATGGCTCAAGCGATTGCATCAGCACATAGCGCACTGCAGGGCTAACGGCGAGGGCCATGTTTGCGGTAAGCGTCCAGGGAGTCGTGGTCCACGCCATAAACGAGGGTCGTGTAGTAACCCATGTTCCGTTGACGTAACCCAATCTTTCGAGAACAGCAATCGAGGCGCCGTGTTCTGTGGAGGGTTGCTGGTTGATAGGGAAGCGCACGAACACAGAGGGGTCAGGTGTGTTGTCCTTGTAACCAAGGGCCACTTCATGTGAGCTAAGACTGGTCACGCAACGTGGGCAGTGCGGGGTTACTTTGTAGCCTTCGTAGACGTGGTTGTCATCCCAAAGTCGCTTAAAGACCCACCACGCGGTCTCGACATAACTCTTGTGGTAGGTAACGTAAGCGTTGTCCATGTCAAGCCAGACTCCTGCCCGGTCTGTCATAGATTGCCACTCTTGGACGTACCTGAAAACGCTCTCTCGGCACCGGCGGTTAAATTCTTCGATACCAAAACTTTCGATCTCATGCTTGGACTGCAGCCCAAGTTCCTTCTCGATCTCAAGTTCCACAGGCAGGCCGTGGGTATCCCACCCTCCCCGTCGTAGCGGTCGAAAGCCTTGCATAGTCTTGTAGCGAAGGACGACATCCTTGAAGGAACGTGAAAGAACGTGGTGGATACCAGGGCTACCATTGGCGGTTGGAGGGCCTTCATAGAAGACGAATAGTGGCGCCTTAGCGCGCACTTCATCGACTTTATGAAAAGTGTCCTCGGCCTGCCATTGTTCGAGCACGCGCTCTTCAAGTTTCGGGAAGTTAACCCTACTTGAGACCGGTTCGAATCGCTGCTGTTGTTCACTCATCTTTACCTCGTTCGTACCCTACTGGCGTTTGGATTGAAGCTTCTCGCGCCAATAAAAAAACCCGCCCACGATCAAGCGGACGGGCACAAAACCCGCGGTACCACCACCATTCCCCGGTATGCCGGAGCACTCAAAGCCGGGGTAACGGGCGGTGGCCCGGGCAGGCCTACTTGCTCGCCTTGGCAAGGGTTCGGTTGACGGCTCAGGAGGGATTTTCGACAGGGATTGCGTACCGGCTTTCACTTTCCCGGCTCGCCATTCGCAGCTTAGCTGTCTACTCGTCTCCGTCGTTGCCTTAGAAGCGATGGTATCGGAGGGAGCAAGGCGGAGCAAGCTAGCGTCGCCGTGGTCTTCGAGGTCGGTCACGACCTACAGGCGTCTTCGCTGGAGTATCGATGATAGTGGCTAGGAAGTCTTTAGGGTGGTCGCTTTTGGCACCTTCTCCGAACGCGGGATCCGCCCAAGCAGGCTCTTGGAACCATGAGCGTCTGATCCTGATGAAGACGAAGGCGACAGCGAGTTGAAGGCCAGTAGCACCGGCCCATATCCCAGCAAGTGATGCGTAACTAGTGAGGTCAAGTGCACCTCGCACCATAGGTTCTTCCCAAGCGGTCAAGAGGCCGTGAGCAAACGTAAGCATGAGCAAAAGAATTACTACTCCAGCTGTTTCCTCTTCAGCGGCCTCGAGAAGCCGCCTGGCAAGCCAAGCAATGATCCCTACCTCAACAGCGGCAACTACGAAGGCCGCAAAGGTGAGTAGCCCTGCGTTGTCTACAGGGTCGCTGTTTCCAATTCCGAAAATGGGGAATCGCGTGACCTGTGTCAGCACGAAGAAGGACATAAATGCGATGCCCCAGGAAAAGCCTGTGCCAGATACCATGACAGACACCATCAAGGCCATGATGAACGACACAGCGTAGGCACCTACAACGATGACAACCTTAGTTAAGTTGCCTTCTGATTCACCTAGGAATCCGGTCGTGAGCAAGAAGACCGCGCCTTGGCCTGCAGGAAGCCATGTGACCAAGCCTGCAGGGAGTCCTCGCCGAACAGCGTAGACACCCCCAAGAGCGACAGCCATGAGTAGCAGTATCCCTGGCGGAGTGAGGCTACCCACGACCCCAGGTAGCCCGAGCGACCGCCATGGCCAAGAAGCAAAGGACGCAGCCAGAAGCAGTGCGAAGGGCGCACCAAGTGTGAGCTGCAGCCGGCTGCGGTCGGCTACGAAAGAAGGCTTACCAGATAGGTCAGAGACCATGTATACCGACTATTCGCGGTCGTCGCTGTAGTTGGGGCGGTATTCAGTGGGAGTAGCCCCGCCGCGATTCCCGCCACGAGCGTTCCCCCGATTGCCGCCGGTCCCACTACGGCGTGGTGAGCTACGCTCACCACCCTCAGTGTCAGCCTCGCGTGCTGAACGGCCTCCGGCAGGGGTGATGACCACACGGCGTTGGATACCTTCGCCTGTACTTTGAGTCGTTATTCGCTTGTCGTCCGCGAGGGCTACGTGCACGAGGCGACGATCAGATGCTGACATAGTATCGAGGGGCACAGCGCGTCCTGAACTGACGGCACGTTCGGCCATGCGCTCCGCTAGCACAGTAACTTGCTGCTTTCGACGGTCGCGGTACTGTTCAACGTCCACGATAATCGGACCAGCATCGTCTTCACGGCGGCCAAGAATGATATTCGTTACGTACTGAAACGCACGCAATGTTTCCCCACGGCGACCTATGATTAGCCCCGCGTCTTCGCCCTGAATGTCGATGACGGTGGGGTTATCAGTGTCTGTACCAGAGCTCCTGATTGTAGGCGTCGCATCGACATGCATGGCCTCTAGGAGGTCAGTCACCACACCTAATGCGACGCTTGCTCCTGCTGTGGAGCCCGTTATCAACGATACGCGAACTTTAGCGGGTTCAGCACCAATACCAAGTATTCCGCCACGGCCTTGGCTAACGACGTCGACCTCGACCGCGTCGCGGCCTACGCCGAGCTCTGTTATCGCCTGGTCGATCGCTTCGTCGACCGTTTTCCCCGTCCGTTCCAGAGGTTGTTTCTCCATCAGCGCCAAGCTCCTTATCCGGCAGGGCTTCAGTGAGCGTAGGACCTAATCGCGAACCAGAGGCCTGCTGTTCAACAACAGGCCCCGCTTTCTTGAAGCCACCGAGACCAACAATAAAGTATTGCATAACTATCCCGATGGAGTTTGAGGTCACCCAATAGAGGACCAAACCAACCGGGAATATAAGGCTCAGGAACCCGAAAAATACCGGGAACATAAGCGTCATCGTTTTCTGTTGGGCCGCTTGCTTCGGGTCCATTGAAGGTGATTGAGTCATCTTCTGCTGGACATACATCGTTAGGCCTGAGAGCCCGACGAGGAAGAACGCAAGTATGTTACGGGATTGGGTTGCCTGCACAGCGAGGTCCATACCCAAGAAACTTCGGTCAACCGGAACCACTGTATTTAGAACAGGGAGCCAGGTGTAGAGCTTACTGGCGAGCCCCGCAAGATTTTCGGGAGTAAACGGTACGACGAAGTTGATAGCCCAGAACAAGCCGATGAAAATTGGCATCTGGACAACCATAGGGCCAAGACAGCCAATGGGATTGAGGCCCATTTCTTTGTAGGCCTTCATTATCTCTTGCTGTCGGAGCTGTGGGTTATTCTTGTAGCGGTCGTTGATAATCCTCATGCGTGGCCCAAGGTCCTGCATCTTCCTCGTCTGCCGCACTTGGCGAACAACGAGTTTGTAAGTGGCGCCACGAATCAAAATTGTGAATGCGATGATGGCCAACCCGAGGTTGCTGCCTAGGAAGACATACAGCAACAACAGGGTGTTTGTCATCGGTTTTGTGATCACCTCGTTCCAGACGAGGACGACGAAATCGAACATTTCTTCTCGGTTGCCTCTTGCCTAGAACCCTTCGACCTTGAAGTCCCAGTCCTTCTCTATAGTGTCACCAGTAATCACGAACGCGGTGATAACTTCTTCGAGCGACCGCACGTACACCGTGTTGCCGCTGACCATCAGCGGCGCCCGAACTTTATCGTCGGCGAGGGCGAAGCTAGCTGTCTTAAACCCGTCGGAGTCCAAGAGAGTTACATCACCGCCGTCCGAACCAAGCATTATGTTTCCATCGACTATCGCAGGCGTTGCGAGAATCGCGTCCATCGAGCCTTCCTGATCGTACTCCCATACCACTGTGCCAGCGTCGACATCATAGGCATAAAGCACTCCGTCAAGGTTGGGTGCGTAGAGGCGGTTTCCGTCTGATGCTGGGGTGGCCCAGAACCAACTCTCGGCTGTAAAGGCTTCCTGCTTAGCGCCCGTTACCATGTCAATCGAGTACATGATGCCGTCGAATGCACCAACATACAGCGTCCCGTTAATCGCTACGGGCGCGACAATGACACTGGCGCCCAATTCAACAGGAGCATTCCACACTGATTCACACGTATCTATAGAAACCGCATGGACGAAGTGGTCAAGGTCCCCAAAGTAAGCAATACCATCGACCACTAGCGGAGTCGACCACATCCGGCCAACACCGTCCTCTACCCCAGAGGGATAGCGGCATCGCTCAACGCGGTCTTGCCTGCTATTGGCACTGAGTTCTTCCGCATCTAGGACATACAAACGCCCAAGATGCGTGTCCTCTGCCGCCGCAACAACAAGCGCCCCGTCTGTGTAGACCACATTGCCAGCGATTCCTTTAGCGAGTTTATTGCCGTCAATCTCAAACGAGCCGGTATCAGCCAGCGTGTTGCCGTCTTTAGAGACGTCAAGCGAGTAAACGAAGCCTTGGTAACTACCTACGTAGAGCCGACCACCAGCGATGGAGGGAGTGCCATAAAAAGCTACACCAACGCGTGATTTGTCGCCGCCCTCGTCGCGCTCTTGCGCATCAAAGACCTGACCGACCCGCGGTTGAATGACTCCACGACTAGTAGGTATCAGGAGAAGCTCAAGTATCCTTCCATCGCGAGTGCTAACGAAAACAGACTCGGTTTCGGGCTGGGCCACTACGCCAGACCAACTTTCAGAAGCGCCCACACCTCGGCGCCCCGCACAGCCCGCCAAAACGACAACGGCTACGAGCAACAAGAGGACCACCAAGCTGAGCTGGCGGTTGAAATCTAAAGCAGGGCGTTTCAATCTAATAGGTCCTTGTACCGCCGTCATATCGGGCGGGCACAGTGCCCTCCCGAGCTTATCGGGCTGACGCTGGATGTTCATCTAATTTAAGGACATGTGGTTCTGTTCCAGGAACCGGGTCATACCCTTCACCACCCCAAGGCTGACAGAGGCTCAGCCGCTTCACTGCCAACCATCCGCCCCTGAATAGACCATGGATCTCTATCGCCTCCTGCGCATAGTGTGAGCAGGTTGGTGAATATCTACATGCGCCAGGCCAGTATGGCGATAACGCATGCTGGTAGAACCGGATCAACCGGAGCACAAAATTGCGTATCACTCCCCACACTTACCATGACTCGGCGTTTCCAGGAGGTCTAATCGCCTCTCAAGGTCCAACACGGCGCTACGGATGGTTTGAAAATCCGCGCCAACGATGGGCTTACGAGCAATCAGCAATTGATCCCATCCTTCTCGAACTGGAGCCCGCCTTACAATGTCCCTCAAACGACGTCTTACTCGATTGCGGTCCACCGCTTTAACTGAGATGCGTTTACTTACCACGAAGCCGAAGCGGGTGCGGTTAAGGTTATTGGGCACCGCGCGCAGAACTAGTAGCGGATGGGCACGGGACACTCCACTGTGCCGGAGTGCAAGGAAGTCACTCGCCCGGCGAATTCGCTGGTCTCGGTCTAAAGACTGATTGGTACGACGTGCACCGGTCAGCCTATCAACTAGGCTGCTAGTTGGTGCCGTCCTTTGAGTCGCCGAGAGGCTATTACTCTCCGCCCGCCTGGCGATGCCATCCGATGCATGAATCCGTGCCGGCGTAGCCGGCGGCGTTTTTTGGGTTGCCACGTTCGTTTCGACACAGGCCTCATTCCCTCGTTTAGGCGTTTACCTAGGAGCGAATTATACTTAGGTCACGAGTGCGGTGTCAAACAAGCACCCCAACTACGAGGTCATCGCTATTTTCCCGAATAATGCCTATTTGAGCCTATAATGAGCCACTTTGTCACCGCCAATCAATAACCCGAAACGAGTAAGAGCGGACCAGCTAATGCTAGGCAAACAATTAGCGACAGACGCACAGCACGCGCGAGCGCTAATACTGGCAGGGCAAGTGTCGTCAGCGTCATACCGCATCGAGAGCGCAGGTCAACTGTTGCCCGACAATACTGTTTTATCGGTTCGGGAGCGTCGTCCCTTTGTGGGGCGAGGCGGAGAGAAACTGGCAGGGGCTTTAGACGCGTTTGGATTCAACGTCGACGGTACAGTGGGACTCGACGTCGGCGCTTCAACCGGTGGATTCACGGATTGCCTCCTACAAAAGGGAGCGACGAGGATATATGCGCTAGACGTTGGTCGAGGTCAACTCGCCGAGCGCCTACGCAATGATTCTCGGGTGGCATCCTTTGAACGAGTGAATGCTCGCAACCCTTACCTCCTGCCTGAGTTTGTAGACATCGCAGTGATCGATGTGTCTTTCATTTCATTGCTAATGGTGTTGCCTGAAGCTATCACTCACGTAAAGCTAGGCGGCATTGTGATAGCGCTTGTGAAGCCCCAATTCGAAGCGAAAAAAAAACAAGTGGGTCGAAAAGGAGTAGTAAGCGATCCCGCAATCCATGCGGAGGTGGTAGGGAAGGTTTGCTTGTGGGTGGCAATGCAGCCAGGCAGTCGCCTTATTGGAGTGCGTAGATCGGTGCTACAGGGCGACGAGGGTAATCGTGAGTTCTTCGTAGCCTTTCGTGTGACCGAATCTCGGGAATATTAATGCCTCTATAGCAGTTGGCCGAAGGCCTTATGCAAAGGTACACTAATGGAGTTAGGCTGCCACCATCGCTGCACGGAGAGATGCCTTGGATGACGCTCCACGATTCGCTCCTGTTGAATCCGATGAACCACATGATGCATGTGGAGTGTTCGGGGTCCATCTACCGCAGGCCATGGAGAACGAGGCAGCGCAGATAGCGTTCTATGGCTTATATGCCCTCCAGCACCGCGGGCAAGAAAGCGCAGGCATCGCGGCAGCTAACGGCAGGGTAATCCGTAATTTCACAAATGTTGGCTTAGTCTCGAATGCCTTCCGGCAAGAAGACTTAGAGCGATTACCAGGCCATATTGCCATCGGCCACACTCGTTATTCAACGACAGGCTCCTCAAGCAGGCTGAATGCCCAACCGATCATGGCCGAAGGGCCATCGGGCGAGATTGCTTTAGCCCACAACGGCAATATCGTTAACGCTGAAGAGATGCGAGAGCGACTTCTCGAATGGGGAGTCACTACCGCGACCGGCACCGATAGCGAAATCATCACTCACTTGTTGGCTTGGGCTCCTGGTGAGACCTGGGGTGAGCGGGTAGCATATTTGATGAAATCCATCGAAGGTGCCTACTCACTAGTCGTCGCAACAAAGGACACGACCATCGGTATTCGAGACCCTCACGGCCTCCGCCCGCTGTGCCTAGGCCGATTCACGAATGGCGGCTGGGTTATCGCGTCAGAAAGTGCTGCTTTAGATCACATCGGCGCAGAATTCATCCGCGAGGTTGATCCGGGTGAAACGGTGGTAATAGACCGCGACGGTCTGGTCAGTATCCCCAACCCCACCCCCCACGAGCGCGTTGCTCACTGCGTTTTCGAACACATTTACTTCGCCCGTCCTGACTCAACCTTGGACGGCCAATTAGTACACGTTTCGCGCGCACGCATGGGTGCAGCGCTGGCCAATGAGCACCCAGTGGAAGCAGACGTGGTTATATCCATCCCGGAGTCGGCCAACTCAGCTGCTGTCGGGTACGCGAGAGAGTCCGGTATCCCCTTTGAACTTGGGCTAGTAAAGAATCGCTATGTTGGCCGCACCTTCATTGAGCCCGACCAGAGATTCCGCGATTTGGGTGTGCGCAATAAGTTCAACCCGTTGCCGGAAGTTCTCGCCGGTAAGCGTGTTGTAGTCGTAGACGACAGTATTGTTCGCGGCACAACGACTCCCCATATCGTTCAGTTGCTTCGGCGTGCGGGGGCGGCAGAGGTGCATGTCCGCGTTTGCGCACCTCCCATTATCAACCCATGCCACTTTGGCGTGGATATGGCCACGAAAGATGAATTCATAGCAGCTAGCCGTACGGTGGAAGAGATTCGTGAAATCATCGATGCCGACTCGCTGGGTTACCTCAGCACCGAGAGCTTACACCAGGCAGTAGCGGGGGACCCTACTGGTTCTAGCTTCTGCGATGCGTGCTTCACCGGCAATTACCCGATCCCTGTCCAATTGCAGATGGGCAAGCTTTCGCTTGAACGAACTCTGCATAAGGCCGATCAGTCACTATAGCCAGTGGCTACCCTTCATCCCTCCCGAACCATCATGCAACTGCCGGAGCTCGTAAGTGCGCTGCCTAGGGCTGATCGCGCACGTTTCGAGCGTGTATACCACGTCTCTGGGGCGGACGGGCGCTTACACGCACCTGCTCCCATGGTTCCTTGGATAGAAAAAACCTTCGGTGATCTCGCAACAGTGGAGAGCCAACGTATTGTCCGCGTATCGAATCGGGTAACAGGAGAAGGGACGTTGTTTAACGAACTACGAGCCCAACGGCCCGTGCGTGCTGCCTTAAAAATCAACAATGGCATAGCGCCAGCGCTGAAAGATGATCCTTGGGCGAACCCAATAGAAACAACGCCCGAAGACACATTTGGGAGGTTATCAAATGAGTATGGTCTGACAGCAGCGAACGTCGCGAAATACGACGCGATGCACAGCATCATAGTCTTCTCAGAGCCCGACCCCTTGGCGTTCACACAGGACTCCGTGGTTGCTCACCTCGCACTGGCACATGACTGGATAAGCAGGGCACATGAAGATGATGCAGAGGCCAGATACCCTTATATCATGTGGAATTGCCTATGGCGTGCAGGAGGGTCGGTAGTTCATGGGCATATGCAGGTGTCGCTCGCTCGCGTACGACACTACGCAAAAATCGAACGGCTACGGGCAGATGCAGAACGTTATCGAGATGCGAACCGAACTTCGTATTTCGACGACCTCGTTAGGATTCATGCATCATTGGGGCTAAGCCACCAGGTGGGTGGCGTTGAGGTCCTCGCCAGCTTGACCCCGTTGAAAGAGAAGGAATGCATATTGATCGCAGACAGTCCGGGTAGGGCTCTGAGTGCAGCGGTCTTTGATGTGCTCCGCGTCTACCGCGATTCACTCAAGGTGCAATCCTTCAATATGGGCATCCTACTCCCGCCTATCGGCGTGACTGGTGAATCATGGGATCGGTTCCCCATCATAGTTAGGCTCGTAGATAGAGGTAGTCTCGAAACAAGAACCAGCGATATCGGAGGGATGGAGATGTTCGCGGAATCAGTCGTAGCCGCCGACCCGTTCGCTATTCATCGATCCCTAGTCGCTGAGGGAGCGTAGTCATGGCATCTGTAGATGTGGTGATACCAGTTCTGAACGAGGAGCACTCCCTTGCCGAATGCATCGCCCAACTACGCGAGTTTCTCCATCAGTGCCTGCCTCAGCATCAGTGTCGAATCGTCGTTGCCGATAATGGTTCGACGGACGGCACTCTCGATGTGGCTAAGGCAGCGGCGGCGGCGTATCCCGGGCAGGTGGCGTACGTACACCTCGATATACGAGGACGAGGACGAGCACTACGTAAGGCTTGGCTGGAAAGTGATGCTGATGTAGTCAGCTACATGGACGTAGATCTTTCAACAGGGCTAGATGCATTTCCTACGATGGTGAATGGGATTGTCGACAAGGGATACCACGTGGCCTTCGGGAGCAGGCTAACCAAGGGCGCCCGCATCACGCGGTCGCCGAAGCGCGAGATAATCTCGCGTACCTACAATTTAATCATCCGTGTGATGATGCAAACGCGGTTCCGAGACGCGCAATGTGGATTCAAGGCGCTGAGTCGCGGCGCGGCTCAGTTGTTGGTTCCTGCTATCGTAAATAATCATTGGTTCTTCGACACTGAACTCCTGATTATTGGAGAGAAGCGTGGTTTCCATATGCTTGAGGTTCCGGTTTCGTGGGATGAAGATCCTGATACACGGGTTAAAATTGCTCAAACTGTAATGGAAGACCTGCAAGGTTTAGCCCGCTTACGGCTAGGTGGTATCCCGGAAGTCGCTCTACCAGTGGGCCTACGAGAGTGAACTAGAGTGCTAACTGCAGTGGTAGAGTGGATAATATGGAGCACATGAAGTCCATTTCACAGGCAAACAGATGACACAACGCAATCCCGCATTCGAAGTTCGACCGTCAGTTATCACCGGAGACACAGCTGATGTGTACCTCCACCGCACGCAGCGAGTACTTCGCAACGAGGGAATCAACCCAACTGTGGTTATGGAGTTTTCCGCTGCCAACAGCGGGACGCTGTGCGGGTCTATGGAGGTTCGTGCGGTCCTGAGCAAGGTCACATCTGAAGGCAATCGCGAGATCTGGTCGGTGGAGGAGGGCGAGCAAATCTCAGAAGGCGAAGTTTGCTTGCAAGTAAAGGCGCCCTACTCCAGTTTCGGCCTCTATGAGACTGCAATTTGCGGGATATTGGCCCACCACTCGGGCTGGGCGACCGCCGCGCACGAGTTGGCAATCGAAGCCGGCGCAATCCCTGTTGTCAACGTAGGTGCTCACAACGTCCATCCCTCAGTAGCTCCAGTCATGGACTACGCGGCCGTTGTCGGTGGATGCCTGAGCGGCTCAACGGTCCTGGGCGCTCGCCTCGCCAACAGCCCACCGGTCGCCACGGTGTCCGGTGCCCTAGTTCAACTGATGGGGGACCCTGTAAAGGCTATGCACGCGTTTGATCGTGCAGTAGCTCCGGACGTACAGCGCATTGCCTATGTAGATCCGCGAAAGAACCCCGCAGACCAAGCGGTCGAGATTGCACGAGTGATGCGCGACCACCTGAACAGCGTCCGAATCGCCCGCATACCAGGTGGTCGCGCGGTCGATACAGAGACCCTTATGGACGTGCGGCGTAAGCTTGATGATAGTGGTGCGAGCCATGTCAGTATCGTACTGAGCGGTCGACTGACACCTGAACGCATCCGGAAGCTCCTAAGCGAGGGAGCACCAATCAACATATTCCACGATACCGGGTACATCGCTTCGGCAAATCCCTTATCGTTCCTACCGAACATTTTAACGATTAGCGACAAGCCTGTTCCTCAAGAGACTGAACCGCTACCGCCAAACAATCGCCTGGTACGGGTGCTCTAGGCGGCTCTAAGTCTCGACGATAAAGGTTCCTAAGGCAAAGCCAGCGTCGTTCGCCAGTGCAGCGGCGCTGGTAACAGGCTTCTCCAAATCAGTGAATGCTCCACCCGAGACAGCAAACTCGGCAGCACCTGCTGCGCTACTTGCGTCAAACGCACTCACCTGGTTATCACGAACGTCGTCAGCTTCGTAGGTTGCGATGTATTGCACTAGCCCCGCCTCCAATCTGACTTCCCGCACAACCAGTGCGTCTTTCCGAACAATCGCGAGCCATCCGAAGTCTCCAAGACGTGGCACTGCTGCCGCGATACGCGGCGTGTTGAAATCGTCTTTCTCGTAGTCGAGAGCAAGCAACGAGAGCGCCATGGCTTCACGCATAGGCAATCCAAGGGCGACCTTCTCGGCGATGGGATCCGTATGGCTACCGTTAGTCGCAATCGCCCAGTCATCAACAAGCCGTAGGGCGTTGTAGGCGATATAGGGATTCTTGTTCAGGTCGGCCTCGAATCCTGGGCGTGGTACTACCGCCAGCGTCCCATTGTTGTCGACCGCCTGGCGGTTGGGGAATGATCGACTCGAAACGCGGTACATGACTGTGTTCGCTCCTGCCGCGTTCTTCCCGACTCCGACTATTCTTCCAACGTACATAATATCTTCTCGCCCGTGTTACTTATGTCATTGCCAAGCTTGGCGTTGCATCCAGAGTCATCCCATGAGTCACACCACGGGTGAAGCGATAATAGCCTGCCGCGCCAATCATGGATCCGTTGTCAGTGCATAATTTAGGTGCAGGAATAATGACCGGAACGGGAGCCTGTCGACACGCCTCTCGGAGGGGGGCATTGGCCGAAACTCCGCCACCCAGTACGAGGCCTTTCGCCCCATAGCGCTTGACCGCCGCGATGGCCTTGGTAGCGATGACGTCAACTACAGATTCTTGGAATGCAGCGGCAATATCAGCGACCAGTGCGGGATCTGCGCCACCATCGGGCGCAGGAAAAACACCGAGCGCCTGAGCCTTGTGAAGCACGGCTGTCTTGAGCCCAGAGAAGCTGAACTCTAAGGAGTCACCAAGCCAGGCTCGGGGAAATTTGAAGGATGGGGTGATTCCCTCAGCCGTCCGCTGGATGACAGGGCCACCGGGGTACCCTAACCCGAGGATACGGGCCGCTTTGTCGAACGCCTCGCCTGCCGCATCGTCACGGGTGCGCCCGACGACTTCATAGTCACCATGACCACGCATAACGATAAGGTCGGTGTGGGCACCGGAGGCGATGAGCACTATAAGCGGGAATCCGGGGTCGGTCGCAGGATCGGTTCCACCCAGCCATGCAGCATAGGTATGGCCTTCCAAATGGTGTACGCCCACGAGCGGTAGATTTCGGGCATAAGCGATAGCTTTTGCGGTGTTCACGCCAACCATGAGCGAGCCCATAAGGCCAGGTCCATGAGTCACCGCAACGACGTCAATGTCCTCCAGCGCAACTTCAGCTTCTGCAAGCGCTCCTTCTAGGACGGGGACAATCTGCAAGAGATGCTGTCGCGATGCGACCTCGGGAACAACACCTCCATATCGAGCGTGGAGGGCAACCTGCGTCGAAACGACATCCGACAGAACACGGCTGCCATCTTCAACAACGGCCGCCGCCGTTTCATCGCATGAGCTTTCGATTCCGAGAACAAGCATAGGAATGGAGGCTAGCACACCGGAGCCTCTTCTGACTCACTTCAAACCCTGTGCTACCATCGCTGGCATTCCGTTCGCAAGCGGCCTGAACGGCATAGTTCCAGGCTGAAAGGGGTTTCAACATGATCGGTGAAGTGGGGACGGCGAGCGTTGTCCTCCTGATAACGTTCACGTTGCTGTCCGCGTTCTTCTCAGGCTCTGAAGCCGCACTACTGTCTGTTCAGCGCATTCGCATTCAGCAGTTGGCTCGCAGCGGGACTCCCGGTGCAGCACGTGTCGCAAAACTCGTTGCTAGAGCTGATCGCTTGCTGCCTCCAATTTTGCTGGGCAATAATCTCGCTAACACAGCTGTGGCCGCGTTAGCGACATCTATAGCAATTTCGGTTTTCGATGATGAAGGCGAGGCTCTAGTGATAGCCACTGCTGTGGTGACAGTCGTCTTGTTGATCTTCGGCGAGACGATTCCGAAGACTGCGGCGGCTCGCCATGCTGAGCGTGCGTCGATCATTGTCGCAATCCCAATTGTGGTTCTAAGTTGGTTGCTGCGCCCCATTTCAGTCGTGCTGCAAACTCTCTCCAATGCAGTGATCAGATTGTTAGGATCTGACCCGCATTTACAAACAAATGTCACCGAGGAAGAGATCAAAGCCATGGTGTCGTACGGGCACGAGGAAGGGGCAGTCGATTCTCACGAAGCGGAGATGATGCTGCGTGTGTTGGAGTTCGGTGATCGGCAAGTTCGCGAGGTAATGACACCGCGCCCCGAAATTGTATGGGTTGAGCAGGGAGTTTCAATTCAACAATTCCTCGAGCTCTACAGCAACAATTACCATACCCGGTTTCCCGTTTACCAAGGCAAATCAGACAACGTAGTCGGCTTGGTGGCGGTCAAAGATGTTATGCGCTTGCTTGCGAGCGGCACTAATCTCACCTCGCCTGCCACAACAAGGGTTCGCCCGGTGATGTTCGTTCCTGAAACGAAGCGTATCCAACATCTGTTCAACGAGATGCGGGCGAGCGGAGAGCAAATCGCCATGATTGCGGATGAGTACGGTGGGGTGGCAGGCCTTGTGACACTCAAGCGGCTGGTGGAAGACATCGTGGGCCGGGTCGGCGGTGAAGACGAAGTAGCACCAGTGGATGTCGTGGAAATCAACGACAGCACGTTTGACTTAGACGCAAGCATGTCCATCACTGAGGTCAACGACCGGTTGGGACTCGCGATTCCCATGGGCGAATACGAAACCCTTGCAGGGTTTCTGTTAGAGCAACTCGGCAACGTTCCAGAGATTGGTGATGAACTTGCCTATGGAGACCTCCGTTTCGCAATCAGTGCAATGCAGGGAGTGCGGATCACAGGCGTACTTGTCGAGTCTATCCTCAAGGCTAAATAGCGCGATGGTGTTTCAGCTACAAGGCCCGAAACCTGAGACGGTGCGGCTCGGCCAATTGATTCTTCGAGTGCTTCGACGTCACGCTGAGGGCCAGGGTGCGGGGCCCTTAGTTCTTGCCGTGTCGGGCGGCACTGATTCACTGGCGATGCTGCTTGCGGCCGCGACCGTACGTGCTTCGCTTGGGCGCGAGATCATCGTGGCACATTTCTCCCACGGTTTGCGCAAGAGCGCCGAGCGCCGTGAAGCCGCACTGGTACGACGAATTAGCAAGCGTTTTAATTTACCTCTAGAGCACGAGCAAGCAGCAACAGGGCCATCCGAGGCATCCGCGAGGGATGCGCGTTACGCGTTCTTCGGTCGTGTCGCAACGCTACGCGATGCAGCATTGGTGGCGACCGCCCATACGCAGGATGACCAAGCTGAAACGTTGATTCTGCGCCTTAGTCGTGGCACGGGGCTGCGTGGTGCGGGCGCGATTCGGGAGTTCTCCCAACGAAAAGTCAACGGCGAAAGCATCGCACTCTTACGTCCAATGCTTGGCGCGACACGAGGTGACACTTCAAAAGTCTGCGCGGAGTGGCACTTGACGCCTGCGTCCGATGGTACAAATCGCTCGGTACGTTACGCGCGAAATCGCGTACGCCTGCGAGTACTACCGCAACTCGCAGAAATCAACCCCGACGTCCCTCATGCGTTAGCGGCCTTCGCTGATACAGCACAGGAAGATGATGATCTGCTAGTGCAGTTGGCCTCACAAGCCGTAGCAGAAGTCGAGCAACGGGAGCCCGGGAGAATCACTTGGCCTGTTCATTCTCTTCGAGAGCTACCCGTTCCGCTTCTAGCAAGGGTGTGGCAATTAGCATGGGGCATCCTCAGCGGCGACGGCGCTGCTCTCTCACGGGCACAAATCAAATCGATGAGTCGATTGCTGACCCGTGGCAGCGGCGCGGTGAACCTCGGAAGTGGGTGGAGCTTTACAGTGGAGCACGACACGGCGGCGCTATCGACTGGGATCATCACGCCAGTACCGTTCGCGCCCATAACTCTACCTGTGCCAGGCGAGGCAGTCGCGGGGTCTTGGAGGATTACGGCGCGCATCGAAATCTCTGGTTCGGTCAATAGCGACGCGTGGCGAGCAATTTTAAATCCAGATGCGTTAGGCGACAAAGTCTGCGTTCGTTCTCGTGCCAAAGGAGATCGATTCCATCCGTTAGGGATGAACCAAGAAGTCAGGCTTCAAGATGTCCTGGTCAACGCGAAGGTCCCGCGGTCCCAAAGAAACAACATACCGTTGGTCACAGCAGGGGAGAAGATCGCTTGGGTCCCGGGAGTGCAAATCGCCGATTGGGCGAAAGTAACAACCGCAGCGACGCGGTCGATAGTGATTGAGGTACGACCGCTTAGCTAGTCGACTCCGGCCTTGTGGGAACCGAAGGTGCTTCGACTGCGAGTCCTGTATCGTAAAAGGCGAAGGCCTGCTCAACGATGAGCTTATGGTCACCACCCTGCTCACTAATCTTTACCTCTGATTTAATGAGCAGATCCGTCTCGTAGTCAATCCAAATCGTTGCTGAGCCAATGACACCTTGTGGGGGCGAAGCATTGCCCAGAACCGAGGCGAGAGCTTCTCGGCCTAGCGGTTCGTACCGCACCTGTAAATACTGCTTGCCTTTATTGGTGGTGAGTTCATACTCCGTGGGGTAACCCTGGCGCAGTACGTTGAGGTATTTGGTGACGGTAAGATGAGCATTAAGTTGGCGTTCAACATAGAACCTCGAGGGATCCTCAGGCTTCTGCCATGCACTCGCTAGTCGATAGAAGTCCGTACCGATGGACACCCAGCAATCATGTATTTCACCTCTAGGCGCCCATGCCGTCTGCGAGACGCGGAATCGATCGGGGGCTACGAATTCCAAATCCCTTACATAGTCCCCCTCCGAGAGTTGCTGGTTAGCAGGATCTCGGATTATCTGGCGAGTAACGTACGAGGCCGCACCTTCGGTTGCCGTTATGCAACGAGCCACGCGCTCAGATACGTCGGTAATGGCGATGCCGTCCGTCGCAGGCTCGAAGCGCGACGTAATCAAAGATGCGAGATAGGAAGAGGAGGCACTAGCCATCTCAGGCTCACCAGAAGTCAAAGTCTGCTCAACCGTTTGAGTCGCCCGGGCCAAGCCGGCATTTTTCACGTGCGTTGGTTCCGTATTCGCATGTGCTGAGCTTGCGGACACAGCCATCAATTCGTAGATCCGGTTGGCAATAAAATAGGCATCTCGTCTTGATTCTCTAGAGAGAAGAGGCTGGCGTAGGACGTATCCGTCGACGTAAACCACCAACGCACCGTCCTCGTCTGTAAACACGTAGTCTGAAATCAAAAAGACCGCAACGAGGACAGGCAGGCCGCCCAGCACAAGGGAGAGCGGCATCACTGCCAATATTGTCCAGCTCACCCAGCCAAGAGCGGCGCCAACCGCAAGGGAGATCAGCCCGCTCATTAAACGAGCGTTGTCACGCTCGATATCGATAACTTCGATTGCGGTTAGTCGGTCGAGCGGAACGGCCGCTGTAGTGCGCCTACCACCCCGGTGCCCGAGTCGTATCAAGCGCCGCGTGGTGACGGTAAGTGTGTCCTTCCCGACGGCTCGTTCGTTGATGGCGCCATCGCGGCTATCCAGCGCTAACTGGAATCGCTCCCCCTCAATCCAAGGGATCTGTTGCTCTAGGCTATCTTGTGCAAAACGGCTCACAGTCAGGTCCTTATCAGTACAGCATCGAGCGTCCCGCATCGAGGTGGCGCCTCACGGCAGGATAGCGCCATGTCGAACGGAGGGACACTACCTACGGAAGTTGATACGTCTAAAGATCTCGGCGTACTCATATTTATAGCCGTGGTCTGCAGCTTCTGCAGCGGCATCGGTCGCGCGTCGTTTGGCAAATTGCTCGATGCGCGCCATATCGGTTGATAGCTGGCTTTCATGCGCTGCCAGCGCGTGCATTTTCAGATCTACGGTCTCAGTGATGTCGATAACAACGTCAGGGTTTTCTGAGCCCCATAGGAGCACTGTCCCCACTTTGTGGGTTTCGAGGCCAGAAGCAAGATGTTCGGGATAATGGAGGACATCACGGGCGAATGGAAACGATGCATCGAGCGCGGTCTGGCCCGAAATGCGGTGGTCACGATGGCTGTGAGACATGCGGCGCGGATCCATAGCCAACAATACATCAGGCCGGAAGCGGCGAATCTGCTCGACAATCTGACCGCGGAATACGCCCGTATCTTCCAATTCTCCGTCCCCGTAACCAAGCATGACCAGTTCGTCGACACCGAGCACGTCGGTGGCCTTCTGCTGCTCAACAGCACGGATGGCTGCGAGGCGCTCGCTGGTCATATCAGGGTCTGAGGAACCTTTGTCACCGTTGGTGCATACAACGTAGAGCACCTTGCAGCCTTCACGAGCCCATTTGGCGACGGTCCCGCCACATCCTGACTCACCATCATCAGGATGGGGTATCACCAACATCGCTCTTTCCGGGGTTTCGATTGTCTCCATTGAACCTCCGGCGAGAAAGCCTCGCCGTATATAATTATCGATTGATAAGATGATACCGGCTAAGCCTTCTCCCGTCTCAAGGCCATGTATTTCATCCTAAGGAGTGTCCCTTTTGGCGACTACTGATATCATCATCCGCTCATTTGAATGGGCAGATGTCTCTCTGCTTGCCACACTCCAGCACTCAGATACAGCGGATGTCGACCGCTGGCTGAGGCAGTCCAATCTGGCGCCTGAGCAGGAGTGCGTGCTAGCAGAGGTGGGCGGCGAAACGGTCGGGTACGGGTACTTGATTGTTGAGCAAGCTCTGTCGCGCGGGGTCCTTGTCGCCGAAGCTGATAATCAGGCAGTGCTCAATGCATTGGTCACAGACGCATCTGCCAAAGCAGAAGGATTAGGGCTTAGCGTGCTCCAAATGGACGTGCCCGAAGGCGACGAGAAGCGATCCAGCGTGTGCAAAGCCGTTGGGATGTCCATCATTCGAGTACATTTACATCTCATAAGGCCAGGCGCGGAACCCACCCGCGTTACGTTGCCAGCCGGAACGGCGACGCGACTAGCGACGCGCGCTGACGTGGGTACCGTTACAGCTATCCAGAATGCGGCGTTCACCGGAAGCTGGGGCTACTCACCCAATCGTGAAGAGGAACTCGACTACAGGATATTCGAACTACCCGCGAACGCACCTGACGCGGTTGTAATCGTGACCATAAATGGCCACGACGTGGGTTACTGCTGGACACATCAGGAGCGCGCCAATTCACCAGGGATGGTGGACATGGTAGGTGTGCTCCCGGAGTGGCAAGGCAATGGCCTTGGTAAATTAGTGACGTCTGTGGGCATTGACCACCTAATCAGCATCGGTGCAACGCCCCTGGAGATTACCGTCGATAGTAAGAATGAGTCGGCCATTCACGTTTACGAAAGCTTGGGGTTTCAACTCGAGCGACGCTCCGTTTGGTACGAGCGAGTTCTCAGCTAGTGCGAAAGTTGAGCCCGCTCAACGAAACCGTGCGCAGCTCGCAGGTAGCCTTGCAGTGCTTGCTCTGCCGCGCGTGTCCAAGTGAACGCCCGAGCATGGATCACAGCCTTCTCCCCTGCGGACTGCAGTGCCCGAGGGCTTCCTAGGATATCGTCCATGCAATAGGCGAAATCTACCGGGTCATGAGCGGCTACTAGGCGCCCAGTTTGTCCATCGACGATTTGCGTTGCCAATGCGCCGACTGCCGAGGCGACCACGGGCCTACCTGAGGCCATCGACTCAAGCGCGACAAGACCGAAGCTCTCGTGGAATGAAGGCATAGCAGTAATGTCGGTTGCTGCATAGAAATCGATGAGTTGTTCTTGAGGAACTGCTACGTGCCAAGAGACTCGCTCAGCGACACCCAACTCTGCGGCGAGAAGGCGCAGCCAGTCGAAGCTGTGCTCACCTTCCGATCCACCAACCAGAACTAGGCGAGTATTCGCCGTGTCCCTCATGTGCGGCAGCGCGCGTATGAGTACATCGGGGCCTTTGAATGGCTCGGGGCGGCCGACGAAGAGTACAATTTTTTCATTCGGGCTCAAGCCCAATCGCTTCCGGGCTTCGAGCTTGCTCATCGGTTGGAATAATGAAAGATCCACACCACCGGGGGCGACGTGGATGCGCTCGTCTTCGATCCCAAAGAGTTCGTTGAGTTCGCGACGCTCGTCGTCAGTGAAAGCGAATACGAGGTCCGCACCATGCGCCATTTGTGCCTCAGCGGCACTGCGTTGCTCAGGTTCACTTTCAGATGACTCACGCTCTTTAATGGCGGCCAGCGTATGGAAGCTGACAACGACGGGTAGTCCCCATTGCGCAGCTATGGATTGCGCAACGCTACCTGAAAGCCAGTAATGACTGTGCACCAGGTCATATTCCAATCCTTGCCTCTCGACGAACTCCAGCATCCGTTCACGGAATTCGGGGAGGTAAGGAATCACTTCGGATTTAACCAATTCTGGGTTGCCGGCCCTTAGATGGATAACTCGAGCATTCGGGCCGATCTCAAAGATCTCTGGGCCTCCAGCATGGTGGCTTCGGGTGTAAACATCAACAGCAACGCCTGCAGCAGCGATGGCAGGCGCAATATCACGAAGGTAGACGTTCATCCCGCCAGCAAAGCGCATCCCCGGCGTAACCATTGGGCAGCCATGTACCGATACCATGGCGATGCGCTTCATCGGGGAGGGAGTTATTGATATAGTCATGGGGCGATCTGCTAGCGGTTGACGATGATACGGTGTAGGCCGATATTCTGCCCGCCAAGATGATACTTATAGGGCTCAGGGCCGCGGAGGAAGTCGAAGTAGATGAGGCCTCGCTCAATAGCATCTTTGATGCAAAGCGCGTTAAGCATCAAACCGACTGCAAGGGGCGCATACTCCAGGCGGTACCCACTGTTATAGAGCAGGCGCCGTCCTGCATAGTCGAACGATATCGTAGTCGCGACGCGCTCTCCTTCAAGTTCCAGGAACAGCAATCGAAGAAACCCAGCCTCGAATGACCACTCGATGATTTCGCGGAAGAATTCCTCGCGCTCTGGCAGCATAAAGTCTCGCTTCTCATCACGGCTCTCTGCCATAAGCTCAAGGAAGATCTGGAAATCGGAGAGCAGCGTTCCCTTGGTCGTCTCCACCAGCTGAATTTGGCCAGCAGCTTCAAGGCGGCGCATCTTGCGTCGCAACTCGTGACGATCTTTCTTCCGCAGTACTCCTAAAAATTCATCCCAAGTCGCCGGAAGATCAACACCAGGAACAACATCCTCATCCTCGATAGTGACCTTGTAACCGAGGGCTCGGTAGGCATCTGGCAACTCACGCATCACCGGTGAGAACGCCGGCAGGGACCTCAGATCCATAGTCTTCCATGGCTCATCAGCGACTCGCTCGATGAACGCGGCATGGAAGCCAGGAGCAACGTCGATAAAGTCATGGTAATCAAAGAGGTCTGTATCGCCCACGAAACTAATCGTGTCGCCATCAAGAACCATTGGGGCCAAACCAAGCAGGGCGCCTTCCCGGTCGATAGTAAGCAGCCGCAAATCATTATTCCCCGTACCGAATCTTCGCCACCATATACCTTGCCATTCAGGAGTTAGGAAAATGGAAGACCAAGATCGGCGCTCAAGCAGTTCATGCCATAGAGGACTTATAGCGGCAAAGGGGTCGCCCTGCTTGCCAATCAACGTATCCCTTCTTGAAGAAGGCTGAGGAATTCACTGCGGGTAGCTACGGAAGTCCTGAAGTCGCCACGCGTTGCAGATGTGACGACGGAAGCACCCGGTTTCCGCACCCCGCGCATGGCCATGCAGAGGTGCTCGGCACGAATCACCACGGCTACGCCTTCAGGATCGAGGGCTTCTTTGATGGCATCTGCTACCTGACCGGTCAGTCGCTCTTGGACCTGGGGTCGTCGCGCAAGGATGTCTACCGCGCGCGCGAGCTTGCTTATTCCGACAACCTTACCTTTGGGTAGGTAACCAACGTGGGCTGTGCCGAAAAAGGGTAGAAGATGATGCTCGCACATGGAGTAGAAGGGCACGTCCCGCATGATGACCATCTCCTGATGATCCTCGTCGAACTGCGTACCTAGTACCTCTACTGCCTCTTCGTGCGTCCCACCACTAATCTCTTCATACATTTTCGCAACCCTACGAGGGGTCTCCAACAGTCCTTCACGGTCAGGGTTTTCGCCTATCGCCTCAAGCAGGTCACGGATAATCCGCTCTATACGTTGCGTGTCTTTCGCCACCACGCCTCCTCTGCATTTCGCTATTGTTTAAGTTGTGCGCCTACTATGCCGGCAACTATCTGGGCATCGGCCGAAGATTCTTCCAACGGATGGCTTGCAAGGGCAAGCGCTACTGATGGGTCCTTGAGTCCGTTGCCGGTGATGATGCACACGATTGTGCTAGAGCTAAAATCCATGCCCCCTCTTGAGCACTTGATGACACCAGCGACAGATGCTGCGGAAGCAGGCTCGCAAAAGATGCCTTCCATACGGGCCAGTAGTTTGTAAGCTTCGAGTATTTCGTCATCGGAAACGGTGTCGATAGAGCCCCCGGATTCGTCGCGGGCGACAAGAGCCGAGGACCAGCTAGCAGGGTTCCCGATACGAATCGCGGACGCGATCGTCTGCGGGTCCGCGATAGGGTGCCCTTTGACGATCGGCGCTGACCCTTCGGCCTGGAATCCCATCATCTGCGGCAAACGGGATGCCCGTTCATCAGATTCAGCTTCTTTGAAGCCTTTCCAATAGGCGGTGATATTCCCCGCATTACCCACGGGGATGAACAGATTGTCGGGGGCATCACCTAGAGTTTCGATAATCTCAAATGCGGCAGTTTTCTGGCCCTCTATTCGATGAGGATTGACCGAGTTGACTAGAGAAATGTTGTAGCTATCGGCAAGCTCACGGGCGACATTAAGGGCCGCGTCGAAGTTGCCATCAATCTTGATTACACGTGCTCCGTAGGCAACCGCCTGGCTGAGTTTGCCTTCCGCGATCTGGCCAGCAGGCACAAGTACCACGGTCTCTAGGCCCGCTGCGGCTCCATAAGCAGCGGCGGATGCACTTGTGTTGCCAGTGGAGGCGCACAGAATGGTAGTATGGCCTGCTTCCATCGCTTTCGCGACGGCGACAACCATCCCTCGGTCTTTGAATGATCCGGAGGGGTTGCACCCTTCAAGCTTGAAGAAAAGGCGGCCGATACCGAACTGTTTCCCTAGTCTCCGTGATTCCACCAGAGGGGTATCCCCTTCACCCATGCTTAACATCGGAGTATCCGCAGTTAGCGGTAAGTAGTCGCCATATCGTTTCAGGAGGCCTTCACTCATTGGGCACCTTCGCAGCAATTTGGTGATAATGGCTGTCGCTAAGCAATACGTTCTTCCACTCTGATGAGGTTACTCACTTCGTTGACGGAATCCAGCGCCATTAAATGGGTCAGTGCCTGCTGAACGGCCGATTCGCGCGCTACGTGAGTTGTGATGACAATTTCAGCCGTCTGGCCGTTCTCGCCCACTTCCTTCTGAATCACTGATGCTAGGCCTACATTAAGGTCTCCCAACACCTGTGTTACTTGCGCCATAACACCCGGCTGGTCGGACGCCCGAAGACGTATGTAGTACTTCGTTTCCAGATCGTCTAGGGTTTCGATTACCAAGGCTTGATCTAAAGGCGGTGCTTGGGGAACACCCGCACTGTTAATGATGGCTCGGCCTATAGCGACTACATCTGCGAGTATGGCGCTTGCCGTGGGGCGAGCGCCAGCACCAGGGCCTTGAAACATCGCCCAATCCACAAGGTCACCTTCGAGTTCAATTGCGTTATACACACCGTCTACTTTAGCGAGCGGTTGGCTGGCTGGCAGGAAGGCAGGGTGAACCCTCGCTAGAACTCGTCCATCAGTTCGGCGGGCGGTCGCAAGAAGCTTGATGACATAACCAAGCTCTTCAGCGTAGTGGAAGTCCTCAGGCGCAAGACGGCGGATGCCCTCTCGGAAGACATCCGTGTCGGACACAATGGTGCGGAATGCAAGTGATGCCAATATAGCTAGCTTGAACGCCGCATCGGTACCATCGACATCTGCAGCTGAATCAGGCTCAGCGTAGCCAAGCGCTTGGGCTTCCCGAAGCGCGGCAGCGTAGTCAATGCCTTCCGAGGCCATCCGCGTAATCATATAGTTCGTGGTCCCATTAATGATGGCGTTCACGGCCGAGATATCGTTCGCCGCAAGGTCGTCAAGCAAAGGGCCAATGATTGGTATCCCACCACCAACGCTAGCTTCGAATCGAAGCATCACTCCCTTATCAGCTGCAGCTTGCAGGAGAGCAGGGCCATGTTTCGCCATCACCTCTTTGTTGGCAGTGACTACGTGTTTGCCAGCGGTGATGGCAGCCAAAATGTAGTCGTAGGCCGGGTGCTCCCCTCCCATTGCCTCAATAACCAAGATAATCTTCGGGTTCTTAAGGATGTCGTCGGGGTTTTCGGTTAGGGAGAGGTCTTCTGATATGCCCTCTCGCCGGGTTCGTACATCCCGAACAAGAGCACGTTCAATGCGAACCGGCGTGCCGATACGCTGAGAGAGAGTCTCAGCTTGTTCTTGGACCGCGATTGCAACACCGGTGCCAACGACACCGAGGCCCATCAGTCCGATCGAAATGTGGTCGGCCATATGAGCACGTACCTACAGGATCTGGTCAATGACCCACTGAGAGTCTTCAAGGGTGAGGCCTTCGGACTCGAAGGCTGACTGCACTGCTTTAGTATCCATCCATGACTGGAAGGCGTTAACCGAAAGAAAATTTTGCATTACGGGGGTAACAGGTTGCTCAGATGGGCCGTCGGTCACGCGGATGACAACGCTGCCCGCACTAGTGATGAGCGGCCCGATGAGGTCATTAAGCACCAAATCTTCGGAGAAGAAAACCGAATCCAACTCTTCTATTGCGCCCTTCGGGACCCAGCCAATCACTCCTCCAGGGCCAGAAATCATCTGCTCAACTGTCAGGTCATTTGCCACATCGGCAAACTCTTCACCCGCAATAATCCGGTCGAACGCCTGCTGGGCAGTGACGGTAGACTCACCAATAATCCATTCAACGAAAACCTGCTCCTCTACTTCGGGAGCTTCCGCTTCGAAGTGATTAGCAAGTTCATTAAAATAAAGGGTTCCAGCAAGCCACTCGCGATAGTCATCTTCGTTTACCCGGATAGCGCCGAGGAATAAATCCAATGAAGCCCTGCCTGTTTCAGTAAGTAAATTGCCAGGTTCGGGCGCGTCAGGCAATACAGGCTCGAACCTACTGATTACAGCGTCCTCAATCTCTTTGTCGGTTACCTCTATCCCCAGTTCCGATGCGTAAGTTCGCACCAGAGCATTGCGGATAAAGCTGTTAAGACCGACTTCAGGGCTAAGCGTGCCTCCAGCGGCGACGGCCTCGAGCGCTGAATAAGGAACTATTTCTGCCAACTTAATTTGTTCGCCCGAGATTTGAGCGATAGTTTTTCGCGGGGGTTGGAACGAGGTCTCGAACCATCCGTAGCCGAGTAGAGTCACAACAATAGCAACAATGAACGCAGCCCCGACAAGCAGGAGCTGGCGCTGTTTGTTCTCAATCTCTCGTCGGTTCACGACCGGCTGAGATCTATCCCTAAGTTGGGAGTAGGTTCCTCGTTCAGCACGCCTGCGCTGTCGCATGCGGCCCGCTACTTGTCGCTGTCTTCGACAGCGGCATCCGCGGCCGGGGTCTCCGAAGTAGCCGTAGCCACCTCTTCAGCAGCAGGCGCTTCAGCAGCAGGCGCTTCAGCAGCAGGCGCTTCAGCAGCAGGCGCTTCAGCAGC
>CALGTL010000029.1 GCA_937901475.1 uncultured Dehalococcoidia bacterium | reverse complement strand
TGTTTTGTTTTGAAAGTAAAGGCACTACCTGATGGGATGAAGAACCTGTTGCCCTCCCATATAGGGAACGAGAATTTCGGGCACACGCACTGAGCCATCAGCTTGTTGGAACGTTTCAAGAATCGCGATGATTACACGCGGAAGAGCGAGGCCCGAGCCGTTAAGGGTGTGCACGAATTCCGTCTTTCCGCCCACCTCTCGTCGGAATTTTATGTTGGAGCGCCGGGACTGGAAATCAGTGCAATTTGAGCAAGAACTGACTTCTAACCACTCATCACTGGCAGGAGTGTAGATCTCTAGATCAAAGCTCTTAGCAGAGGGGAAGCTAATGTCGCCTGCGCAGAGTTGTAGGAGATGGAATGGAAGCTTTAATCCTCTTATTACATCTGCTGCGGCTTGCACGATGGCATCGAGCGTTTCCATAGACAGCTCCGGCTCCACGAACTGGTACATCTCGACCTTCTCAAATTGATGGACGCGTTTGAGTCCTCGCACCTGTTGGCCTGCTGCAGCACGCTCTTTTCGAAAGCATGGTGTGTGCGCCATGTAGCGGAGGGGTAGCATATTGGGTTCAAGTATCTCGTCACGATGCAAATTGGTTAGCGGCACTTCGGCTGTTGGGATTAGCCATAGATCTTCATCAGAGTCGTGGTAGAGCGCATCGGCGAATTTAGGTAGATTACTGCTGCCAATCATCGTCTCCTTAAGAACCAGGAACGGTACGCCGCGCTCCTCATAGCCATGTTGACCCCGGTGCAAATCAATCATGTAGTTGACGAGCGCGCGCTGCAGTCGGGCACCGGTGTCACCTAGCACGTAGAACATACGACCAGAAACCTTCGCGCCACGTTCGAAATCGGTGATACCCAAGGATTCGGACAGTTCCCAGTGAGGTTTCAACTCGAAGTCGTAGATTGAGCGCACGCCTTCTTCAAAGATAACGATGTTTCCGGTCTCGTCGGGCCCATCCGGTACTTCGTCCGAAACGATATTCGGTAGGTTTAACATCAAGGAGTTCGTTTGCTCATCCAACCCCCGTAGGGTTTCGTCGAGAAGCCTGAGTTGTTCTCCAGTTTGACGGACGGCTTCTTTTTGTTGCTCGGCTTGATTTCCCTGCCCTGCTTTCATCAAGGCACCGATTGTTTTACTCGCCTCGTTGCGTTGTGCCCGTAGGGTGTCCGCAGTTGCTATCGTCGCTCGGCGTTGCTCGTCGAGGTGGAGTAGCTCGCCAACGACTGCCGTCTCTTCTTGGCGGCGGCTAAGAGAGCGGCGTACGGTGTCGGGGTCGCGCCTAATGAGATCGATGCTGATCATGGGTATTTCTCTTCTAGGTATTGCCTGCGTTCGGACTAGTTCTGGTACGAAGGGTCTTTGGCATCAAGCTGGCGGCGTAACCATGGCCACGCCATGCCTGCAGGATCTTTTCCCACCAACGCAGCGGTCTTCGCGATTGCCTCGATTGGAGCCTGATGCAGTGGCTGGCCCGTGGACATTGCAAGCACTTGCACTTGACATGCCCGTTCTAGATTCCACATACGCCCCCAGGCTTCCGATACGTTTTGCCCTAACGTCAGAAGACCATGATTACGCATAACCATGTTGTTGGTATCGCCTAGGTCCGTTACGAGTCGTTCACGTTCCTCGACGTCAACGGCGAGGCCTTCGAATTCGTGGTAGGAGATGTCGTTGTGGAAGCCGTAGGTGTCTTGCTGTAACGGAGTGAACCCATTTTCAAGCGCTGAGACGGCCATACCGTAGGGTGTGTGAGTATGCATCACGCAGTTGACATCATGGCGTGCAGCGTGGACCGCACTATGGATAATGTACCCAGGAATATTAATCGTATGTCCGCCCTCAAGTACCTGACCGTCGAGATCAATCTTGACGAGATTGGAAGCAGTGACCTCGTTGTAGCCCATCCCAAACTCATTGATGAGGAACTGGTCTGTGGTTCCGGGCACTCGGGCTGTTATGTGGTTGTAGACCAGTGTGGTCATCCCGAACATGTCAGTTAAGCGGTAGGCGGCTGCGAGGTCGACTCGGGCTTGCCATTCTTCCGCAGGGTAGGTCGCGTCTCGATTGCCAATCTCCATCGTTGGTGCCTCCGCTACTCCAAATCGTGATGCCGAGTATAGCAAGCACTGTCATCGCGACCTCTTAGGAAATCTGTCTGGCATGCGGTCTCTATATTCCAAGGTAGAAATGCATCGTCAGTATTCGTTGTGAGGAGTGACCGCGATTTTGGAATCCTGCGTTGGTGTGTTCATGTAACGCACGTAGGCGCTACAGAGGTAGCCAAAGATGGCCATTGCCCACCTTGTCAACGTTGATTGAGGGTAGTGGGACAAAGCGATAAGCCCTGATATCGTTAGAGCCTAACCGAACCTTACATTGGAGGCATGGGATGTCGCAGATTGAAGAAAAGTTGAAGCAAATGGGTATCGAACTGCCTCCTCCGGGTAAGCCGGGAGGGAACTATGTCTCGGCAGTGCGCACTGGAAACCTCGTTTACCTTTCAGGTGCTGGCCCTCGACAGGCTAATGGCCAGCTCATCCTTGGCAAGCTGGGCCGTGATCTTACGGTGGAACAAGGCTATGAGGCTGCCAAGTGGTGCGCGGTAAGCATGCTTGGTAATTTGCGCAGCGAGATTGGAGACTTAGACAAAGTGGTTCGTTTCGTCAAGCTGCTTGGGATGGTCAATAGCGACCCTGACTTTACTCAACCGCCCGCAGTGGTGAATGGCTGCTCGGACCTCTTAGTTGAACTTTACGGTGACCGTGGTAGGCATGCCCGGAGCGCCGTCGGCCTGGCAGCCCTGCCCAACGGTATGGCCGTAGAAATCGAAGCGGTGATTGAAGTGGAGCCTTAGGCCTCCGGTACTTGCTCGTTCTCTTGGTTTTGGTCAGTGCCGGGCGGTGGTTGGGTGCTACGGGTCTGAGGGAACAACAGCACGTCTCGTATAGAGGATTGCCCGGTGATTAGCATAACCAAGCGATCGATACCCACTCCCAGACCACCAGTGGGAGGCATGCCGTGCTCTAAGGCTGTAATGAAATCCTCGTCCATACGGTCCAGGTCTTCTCCCTGGTAGCGTTTGCGCAGCTCTTCTTGTTCCGTGAAGCGAGACCGTTGAATATCCGGGTCATTGAGCTCCGTGAACGAATTGGCAATTTCCATGCCTGCAGCGAAAGCTTCGAAGCGTTCTGCGTAGCGGGAGTCAGCAGGGCTGGCTTTGGCGAGGGGAGACATTTCGACGGGGTAGTCCACGAGGAATGTCGGCTGGATCAGTTTAGGCTCTACATACGTGCCGACGAGCTTGTCGATTAGTCGACCGCGACTCTCTGCATAAGTGGCGGGAACGCCAAGTTCCTGCATTTTGCCCGCGAGCGATGCGGCGTCAGGGTAGTCGTTGAGGTCTATGCCTGCGTATTGCTTTACGCCCTCGTGCAGGGACAATCGAGGCCATGGACTAGCCAGCCTCAGCTCGGTCCCCTGGTAGATTACCGTGGTGCTACCAGTGACTTCGGACGCAATCTCTGGCACTAGGGTTTCCACCAGCCGCATGATGTCATTGTAGTCTGCGTAGGCTTCGTAGCTTTCGAGCAGCGTGAACTCAGGGTTGTGATCGGCGTCAATCCCCTCGTTGCGGAAGACGCGACCAATCTCGTAAACCTTGTCCATCCCTCCCACAATTAACCGCTTGAGGTACAACTCTGTCGCGATGCGAAGGTAAAGTTGCCTATCTAATGCATTGTGGTGCGTAATGAAGGGCTGGGCCATCGCCCCTGCTGGAACGGGTACTAGAACAGGAGTGTCGACTTCCAGGTACCCTCGACTGTCGAAGAAAGCACGAATAGCCGAAACGATGCGACTACGGGAGCGCATAGTCTCGTGGACTTCGCGGTTGGAAATCAAGTCTAGATATCGTTGACGGTAGCGCTGTTCCACGTCGCGAAGGCCGTGGAATTTCTCTGGTGGAGGACGCAGCGCCTTGGCAAGTAGCGTGAAAGTTTGTACCTGAACGGAGACCTCTCCGGTCCGAGTGCGCATCATCGTGCCGGTGGCGCCAACGAAGTCCCCTAGGTCTAAATCATCCAATAAGGCGTACTCGTCTCCCAGCGTGTTCTTGCGCAGAAAGAGTTGAATATTGCCTTCAGAATCTTCTATGTCAGCGAAGGATGCTTTGCCCATGCTACGCATTCGGATCATGCGACCCGCGACGGAAACTTCTGAGCCCTCGACTTCGGCGCCGCCCGGTCCTGCAGCAAGAGCCGCCACTGCTTGAGCGGTGGTGTGACTCCGGTTGAAGCGAGGAGGGAACGGATCTATCCCTCGGGCTAGGAGCCTTTCCAATTTCAAGCGGCGATTTCGCAGGAGTTCATCTCCGCGCTGTGGCATCTGCTACTCCGTTTAGGCCATTGGGATTAAGAACAAAGGGCACGCCAGAGCGCCACCGGCGGGGGCGGCACCTAGCGCACAGTAAGAATCTTGATGCGTTGAACGCCTGCGGGCACGGGGAACTCGATCTCGTCGTTCGAAGACTTGCCTAGAAGAGCCTGGCCCAAAGGCGATTCGTTTGAGATTTTACCCTCTGTTGGTGACGCTTCGGTACTACCTACGATGGTGTAGACCTCAGGCTTTTTCCCTCCGACGCGTTGAATCTTTACGATTGAGCCGAGTTCGATGACGCTGGGCCTCTGTTTCGTGCGCGAGTGGTCAGGGATGATAATCGCATTCTGAATCATCGATTCAAGATCTCGGACGCGCCCCTCGATGAATCCCTGCTCGCTTTTAGCCTCGTCATACTCCGCGTTCTCAAGCTCGCCTGCATCTTTCGAATCTTGGATACGTTCAACGATTTCTGGTCGCCGGACGCTGCGCAGATGCTTGAGCTCTTCTTCGAGTGTACGAAGCCCTTCGGTGGTGAGGTACGTGCCGTTAGGGGCCATGCTGTCCCTTCACACGGGGGTGCGCCTAGAAAAACCCCGGAAAAACAAAGACCGAGTTCCCTGTGAGGTTCTCGGTGCGGCGACGCTTTAGCAGCACCTAGATTTTACCTCACCAAGGCGGGAGCGGCAATTTTGCGAGGG
>CALGTL010000028.1 GCA_937901475.1 uncultured Dehalococcoidia bacterium | reverse complement strand
AGATTAACAGCCAACGCCACCGGCACGAATACCTCTGCCGGCCAGCCTCTACGCCCTTTAATTTCAACGTCCACCACCATCCGCTCCGCGAGGCGCTGATTGCGCAGACCGGTTCTCTACGAAACGAACGCAGCAGGTACCTGAACAATGTGTGGCAAGCCGCTGGTGACCACGGGTTGAGCATGTGGGAGCCAGTGCCAAGAGCAGCGCAACCGTTTTGAGGAGTAATGCCCCTCGCGATTCCCCCCGCTGTGACATTTGGCGTAGGGTCGCAGCATGAAAGCTGCGTGTCACTTGTAGTGCGTGGGTCGTGAATGAGAACGTAGAATGCCGCTATGACTGATCAATTAACCAACCCGGAACGATTGTGGGATTCTCTGATGCAGATCGCTGCGATCGGCGCGACGCCAAAAGGTGGATCCCGGAGATTGGCATTGACCGATTTAGATCGCGAGGCACGCGATATGTTCCTTGCCTGGTGCCGAGATGCAGGATGTTCGGTTTCTGTGGACGCGATGGGTAATGTGTTCGCCCGTCGAGAGGGGACAGATCCGTCACTTGCTCCAGTGCTCGCCGGTAGCCACCTTGATACGCAACCCAACGGAGGGAAATTCGATGGCGTGTTCGGAGTGCTCGCAGCGCTCGAGGCGGTGCGAGCACTCAATGACGCAGGCATTCAAACCACTCGTGCTGTCGAAATTGTTGATTGGACTAACGAGGAGGGTTCGCGGTTCGCACCAGCGATGTTGGCATCCGGTGTCTTCGCCGGTGCATTTAGCCTGGAATACGGCCTCAGTCGCGCCGATTCCCAGGGGCGTACCGTGGCTGACGAGTTGATTCGTATTGGTTACGCGGGCGATATGCCGGTCGGCGGGCGTTCGATCGCGGCGTACTTGGAAGCGCATATCGAACAAGGCCCGATCCTAGAAAGCAATGCAAAGACGATTGGGGTCGTACAAGGCGCACAGGCGCAGCGTTGGTACGAGGTAACGCTTAGAGGTCAAGATTCCCATGCCGGCACGACGCCAATGGAGAGACGCAATGACGCACTGGTGGCAGCCGCTAATATCATTGTAGAAGTCAATCGTATCGGTTTATCTGTTGATGATGGACGTGCGACGGTCGGTATGATGGAGGTTAGCCCCAACTCACGAAACACGATCCCTGGCTCGTGCTTCTTCACGGTGGATATGCGCCATCCCGACGAAGACGTGCTGTTGGGTATGGGAATGACGCTACGCGAGTTCGCGGCAGGCATTGCCAATGGCCAGGGCGTTGAAATCGACCTGCGTGAAATATGGCACTCTCCGCTGGTTAAGTTCGACCGCCGTTGCGTGAAAGCGATCGAAGGGGGTGCGGCAGCGATGGATTATCCATATATGGAAATAGCCTCTGGGGCTGGTCATGACGCCTGTTACATTGCTCGAGTCGCACCAACGGCAATGATCTTTGTTCCCTGTGCGGATGGTATCTCTCATAACGAGATGGAGAGTGCGACTCCCGACGATCTAGCTGCGGGAACCGAGGTTCTAACTCGCGCGATCATTGAACTGACTAATCTATAGAAGTTCAGCGCGACGGCAGGCAGGCGTATGCTCACGTTTAGAGGTTTCAAATGAGGCTGTACCGCTTCACCTGTGATGATTGGGATGATGACCAGATAAACGCAACTTGATTTAATTGAGATTTGAGCCTCAAAAGTGCCGTCAAAACCGGTCAAAGCCGCCTAGGGGCTTTTCAAGATGCAGTACCCCCACTCTTTTTCAAGGTGCGGCAATTGGGGCATCGAGTTTTGAGTCTCAGAACTTCGTCATGCCTGTACGGCTACGGTGATTGTTACGGCTATAGCAGCGTCGGCAGTGAGATCACTGGCTGGTTGACGTAACCGTATCCGTACAGGCATGTCCTTATCTCACTCAACTAAAAATACAACTTCTTGAGAATCTAAATTAACACCTGCATCTGTTCTAAGTTTAGCTATCACAGGGTCTTGCAACGCTTCTTGCATTCTCTCCATAGACTCTACTTCAACCACTTGGTACATCTTATTTTCATTATCGTGGGGATGACCATATGCCAAAACTTTAACCCCATATTCCTCTCTTTTAGAATCTGTGCTCAAAAAAAGATTTTTCCAAAGCTCGTAACCTTGTGTAAGTTCCGCAGTGATTATGAGTTTCATAACTCCTCCTTGATATTCAGCCCTAAGATGTTATTCCGTTGCGAATCGGTCCGCATCCACTTAGAGGCACATTCGCGGAATTCTCAATTCGCAGTCGATGGCGATCTCTTTTGTGCTCTCTATACCGTCACGGGTAGACCACCAACCACAACAAGAAACGCTAAGCCATACCACCCCCCTCTACCATCACCACCACCCAAGATTCACAGCCAACGCCATTGGCACGAATACCTCCCTGCCGGCCAGCCTCTACGACAGTTAATAACGGCGTCCGCCATCATCCCCCGACGCACTGCCGAAATCTGCTGAGGTCTAATTAGAGGTAATTACCGAGGAGTTAGTGAACGCTGAGATACGCTAGCGAACCGTGATGGATTAGGGGTCACGAACTTAACATCCGCTGCCACGAAAGTGGTGTAAGGGTTCGAGTCCCTTCCTCGGCACCACTCTCTATCACATCATAGGCTGGTAAACGGTCTCCTCTCCCCTGCCCCGTAGCTTCACGTCTACGCCAACAATCCCATGTCTACGGCGATACATACTGCAACCAGTCTCAAGCAGCCTCAAAGTAGGCCATCACCTCTGCGGTGATGGCCTACTTTCGGTCAACCCAGGTGTTCAGCGGGTAATCATTCTCATGAAATGTGGTTTATATACTACATAATCTCTATATAAGTAGTGCATAGTTGACAGTACGGGCAATGTATTGTGTACTATATACATAATACATATAGGAAATGTCGTACAAAATACACATTTTCGAACAAACGAAAGGCGGATTCAATGTCGTTGTCACTATTTAGCTCTCTTACTCATCCCTCGTTCAGGATCCCTTTGGTGGCCTCCTTGGCATTAGCGGCACTGCTAATTAGCGCGTGCAGTTCAGATCCAACTCCGACGCCAGTTCCGACTCCGACGCCTACGTCGATGCCTACGACGATCGTGGATATAGCGATTGAGGACGGGCGTTTTGAAACCTTGGTAGCTGCCGTTACGGCGGCTAATCTCGCGGGGACTTTGTCCGGTGAAGGTCCATTCACTTTGTTTGCTCCTACGGACGAGGCGTTTGCTGCTTTGCCGATGGGAACACTTGAAGGACTGCTCCAGGACATCCCTGCGCTGTCGAAGGTGCTCCTTTACCACGTGGTATCAGGTCAAGTTCCGGCCTCAGCGGTGGTGGAACTCACTCAGGCGGAGACGGTGGGCGGCGAGACGGTCTCAATCAAAGTGGAGGACGGAAACGTCTTCATCGATGAGGCCAAGGTGATCATCCAAGACATCCAGGCTTCGAACGGAATCATCCATGTGATTGATTCCGTTCTCCTCCCATAGGCTGACAAGTTCTGATTCACGAGAGGGTCGCTTTACTAAGCGCCCCTCTCGTGACAGGCAAGGATGATGACCGGCACTCCTTTTAGCGCAGAAAATACACGCTAGTTAATTGGTGAAAGGCAGAGGCAGATGCAAGAACAGAACTTAACCATGAAGCAGGCTCAGTCAACGTGCCGCCGGTGCGGAACGGGAACCCTGTTCCTACATAATGAAATGGATGGACCAGAGATGCGGTGCATCCAATGCGGAGTCACAGCAGTACTGCTAAACGGACCGATTATATGTTTGTGGAGTACCTCAAGCCAAAGAAGTCGGCGGACGAGGCCGACTAAAGGTCTCCACTTTTAATGGGTGCGGCATACAGGCTCTAAGTGGCGCTACAGCGCCAGGATAATCAGCCCGAGCACTGCCACGAGGACTCCCATGACGATCTTGAGGCTGAACACTTCCAGTCTGCGGTTTATGAAGAACGAGAACACGAGCACGAACAGCGGAACGGTGCGCATGAGCGGTACTACGACGTAAACGGGAGCCAACGCGAGCGCTACGTATCGGGACATCTGGGCGAGGAACCCGATGAAGGCCGCCAGGAGGAACCAGCGCCGAGCGGGCGATGCCTCGTGCAGTTCGTGAAAGCGCCCTGCTATAGCCACCCAAGCCAGGAGGGTGACCGCCGCTGCCCCATAGATCACTAGCCCCCCAAGCAAGCCAAGGCCGGTGTCCGCCAAGACGCCTCTTGCCAGTACGTCCCCAGCGCTGAACGAAACGATTGCGATCAGGCCGAAGAGCAGGCCTTCCTGCATACGGACTTCGGGCGCTATCGGTGTTGCGGAGGTCAAATCCAAGGTCGACGCTGGCACGGCTGGCTTCGGAGGTGTTCTCGCGAGAACCACAAGCACCGGCCCAGCTAACACCAATCCGACACCGATGGTCGATTGCATGTTCAACGATTCGCCAAGGAATATGAGAGCAATGGCGATGCTGAGCGGAACTTGTAGCGCCTGGAAAAGTTCCGCCTGATTGCCTCCGATCGCCTGGATAGATCGGTAGAACGAGTAACGACCGATTGCCATCTGCAAGATCCCTGTGACGAAGAGCGCCAGGTAGCCCTGAAGCGTAATCTCGGCCGTTCGGAACAATTGCCCGGTTACAACGTTGGCCAACAGGAACAAGGGCACGCCCAATAGCACGGTGATGAGCGTGGCCACGGCAGGCGAACCCTTCAGAACGCCGCGACGGATCGTGACGACGGTGAGCCCAAGGCTCGCCGAGGAGAACAGAGCGAGCAAGAATCCGAGTCCGAGCATGGAGCAATTCACCTAATTGCAGAGTTTTTCACGAAACAGCGAGCGCTAATCGAATCGGTCGGCAGCCCGTGAGGCTTCCGCTTGCACCCACGACAGTGAACACGATTCGCCAGACTCAACGCCGAAGGTTGGGTTAAACTTGCTCCTGAAATTCTCTAGGGCAATCACTGCTGCAAGTTCTACGAGCTCTTCGTCTGAGTAGCACTTGTTCAGGCGCGCAAAGAAAGCGTTGGTCACTCGTCGGCGAGTGTACGTCATGCGCTCGGACATCTCCAACGCGAGCCGTTCACGGGTGTCGAACAGGTCGCTATGCCTCCAATCTGCAAGTGCCTCGATTTTTGCGCTTCCCGAACCGCTGCGCGCCGCACCGGACGCGTTGATGTCGATTCAGAAGGGACAGCCGTTGATCAGGGCGGCCTTGAGGGCAGCAAGGTGCTTCAGCTCTTGCGATAGCAGGCCTGATTCTTCGATACCATCTGCGAGCGCTCGGTGACCGCGCCAGATGCTCGGCCGTAACGCATAGACAGGAAGGTTGGGCTGAGGTGCCCCACGCGATGCTTCTTGCTGTTCCCAAGCTTTGCGAAGGTCATCTGGTAAATCTTGCTTACGTGCGCCTGCTACTCGCGACATATTCAGCCTCCCGGCTCCTGTGGATGCACAGAGTAACTCTGCCATTGCTGTCGTCCCGCTTCGAACCGTACTGGCTAGCCCCCGCACCTAAC
>CALGTL010000027.1 GCA_937901475.1 uncultured Dehalococcoidia bacterium | reverse complement strand
CATTACCGGCATAGAAGGAGCAAGGCCTATATTTCCCAGCCCAAGTACCGCAGATCCATCAGTAACAATAGCCACGGTACGGCTGATGGTCGTATATAGGCGCGCAAGATCAGGCTTATCTGCGATTTGCAAGCACACGTCCGCGACTCCAGGGGTGTACACCTTTCGTAATGTCGCAATCGAATCCACAGGGTGGCGGCTCACCATTTCAATCTTCCCTCCGCGATGTAAGCCAAGGACTTCGTCTCTTGTCTCAAGCACATCAACCGCGTCGAGGGAATTGAGGTTGTACAGCACATCTGCTAAGTGGTCTTCGTCGTTTACCAAAACATCAATATCCCGAATCACATGATTCTGGCTGATGTGCACCGTAACAATATTGCCTATGTTCGCCCCAGCTTGTCCTACGGCGGTGGCCAGAGCCCCTAGCACGCCTGGGACATTGGCGTTGCGAACTTGGATGGTACGGATTAGGCCATACTGTTTCGAAACCATGTGTAAACACCTGCCTGTGGGGAATCGGGTAAATTATCGCATGACCAGGCTTCCTGCGTTGCATTTCAACCAAAGCTACAATCGTTCAGTAGTAATTCAACCGAGAACAAAGGAGAAATACCGTGCCAACCGCACTCCTAGACGGAGTAGAGATAGCGTATGAGGACGTTGGCTCCGGGGTCCCGATTATTTTTTGTCATGAATTCGCAGGAAGTATGGAGAGCTGGAAGCTCCAGGTCAGTTATTTTTCACGACGCTATCGCACCATCACTTACAATGCCCGTGGATATGTGCCGTCAGGAATTCCGACGTCGCCTGGCGATTATTCTCAGGAGCATCAAGTTGAGACTCTATACCAGCTCCTTGGTCACTTAGGGATTGACCAGGCTTATTTTTGTGGCCTTTCCATGGGCGCTCATTGTGTATTAAATTTCAGCATAGCCCACCCAGAATTGTGTCTAGGTATTGTCGCTGCTGGTGCAGGGACGGGCAGCGCAAGCCCCGAACTCATGAGAACTGAGTCCGAGGGCCGTGCAGACAAGCTGGTATCGGGTGGCATGGAAGCTCAGGAATCCTACCTTACAGGAGCCACTCGTATCAGGTTTCGAGAGAAGGACCCGGTCGGTTGGGCTGAATTCGCCCGACTCTTCCTTGCTCACTCCCCGACGGGATCAGCCAACACTCTGCGCGGGTTTCAGGCAAGGCGCCCAACCCTCTACTCACGACTCGCTGCATTCGCTCAGATGAATGTACCCACGCTCGTCATTGTTGGAGACGAAGATGATCCATGTTTAGAGCCTTCCCTTTACCTCAAGCGAACTATTCCAAGGGCTGGTCTGTTAGTGCTTCCCCAAACTGGTCATGCCTGTAACTTAGAAGAGCCTCAGATGTTCAATCAGGGAATCGCCGAGTTCCTTGTACAGATCGAAGCAGGACGTTGGGGCCCTAGGCCCAGCGATAGCGGAGACTCATGGGGAACCGTGCCTAGCTAATCATCGAGAACGGCCTCCGCCTCAATCTCAATCAAGAAATCGGGGTGTGCTAATGCCTTCACAATGACCATAGAACTCGCCGGTAACTCTGTAACTCCCCAGCACTCATTTTGGGCAGCCCGCGCAGCCGGCAGGGAGTCCTCAGATGTCAAAAAGATTGTCACCTTTACTATGTTCGCGAACGTGCCTCCTACCGCACCGATGGCTACTCGTAGGTTGTCGTAGACCTGTTCAGCTTGGGTCTTAGCGTCGCCAATGCCAATGTTCATGCCGTCAGCGGTGCGTGCAGTCTGGCCTGCAATCCATACTTGCTTGCCCCACCGAACCACATGTGCGAATCGTGCTCCTGGTGGCGGGGCCAACTCCGGGGGATTGATGCGTTCTATCTTAGGCACGTTTACTCCTTATGTTGCAATGCTACTTACCCAATTTTGACTATCAGTAGGCCCAAAGTCGGTGCCCGGGTGTGTCTGTGTCCTCATGCCAGCTTCGGTTTCGTAGGATTCTCGCACTAGTGATGCCAAAGCAGGAATCACATACAACTTGTACCTGCATTCACCAGGTCCCCTAGGAAGGGGGTAGAACAGGATACGTATTCGACCCTGTAAACACCGACATACCTAATCGTTCAAGTCCGCTAAGCAGGCTTGAACGCAAATAACACTGGGCTAGGGGTTCGTAACGTATGTTCTCTTCAGTCTAGTGAAGGTAACTGTAACTGTAGTGAGGCACGTGTCACCTATATACGTCGGGTGGTCAGTGGCAGTTAGGCCCTGTTGTATACAGGGATGGCCGCGCCAGTAACAGCTCGAGCCCGTTCTGACGCCAAGAAGACCATTACCTCAGCGAGGTCGTCTGCTGCGACCCACGTCTCGAAGTTGCTTCCAGGCATCGACTCACGATTTGCAGGGGTATCTACAATACTAGGTAGTACGGCGTTCGCTGTAATGCCGTACTCTTTATTTTCCTCTGCAACTGTCTGTGTAAGCAAAATCACGCCACCTTTACTCACAGCGTAAGGCCCAACCATTGGGTCTCCCTTGAGTCCGCTTCGTGCGGCAACCGACACTATTCTGCCGTAGCGCTGCTCTTTCATTGCTGGCAGCACGTGCTTCATGCACAGGAATGTTGATTTAAGGTTCATATCCATCATGAAATCCCAATCCAACCCTTCCAATTCCTCCACAACCGGCCCATATTTGAACCCTCCTGCGACATTGAAAAGGGCGTCGACAGTCCCGTGGTCGGCAATTACTTGGGCTACTAGCGAGCGTACTGATTCTTCACTCGTCACATCAGTCTCAATGACTGCTAAATGAGGCTTATGTTTTTCATCTGCCACGCGGGTAGCCACGACCACCGTAGCACCCTCGCCTAGCAATTTACTAACCACTGCTTTCCCTATCGCACCTGAGCCACCAGTCACTATCGCTACCCTGCCCTGCATTTCCATTCGACTCTCCCTTGAAATGAGAAAAGCCCGCGCCTGTTCTGAAACAATGCGCGGGCTCAACTGAAATCACTAATTACTAACTATTGTTCGAGCGTTGCTTTGGCGAACACATCTTCAAGCTTCGCCAACTTCGGGGTCAGTCCTTGCTCAAAGCTGTATTGCGCAGCTGTCTCCAGAACAAGCCTGTTCGCAACGACTCCGTGCTGAATCAGTGGGTTCGCGAGAGCGGCTTTTGAGCCACGGTCAATGACGCCTGTCTCAAGGTATTCATCTATCTGGGCCATTCTGCGTTGACCTGCGATATCGTTAGCCTTTTTGAAAGCCTTATATACATTCAAAATAGCCCAGGGATGTTTCTCAACGATTTCTCGCTTCATCACCACTCCGTGGTTAATCGGGTAGAGGCCGGTTTTTTGGTAGAACCTTAGGCCTTCTGCATATGGATCAGCGAAAAGCGGCTTGATATCGGGGTGATTCCAGAGATCTGCAGTACTACGGTCGATAAGATTAGGGTCGACTATATAAAGCAGTGTTGCATCCAACTCGCCGGAAAGCATCATTGAGCCGATGCTCTTGTCTAGAGGAATCTGGTTGATTGTGACCCCAGCAGGAGTCTTGAAGCCTGTTGCCCCGCCATGGCTTTGCTCGGGGACTCGCTCCATGAAAAATGTCATCTCCTTTGGCTCGACACCGAATTCGTGCTGCAGTACACCTCGTGTCCAAAGTGCTGCGGTTTGCTGGTACTCAGGAACCCCAACACGTTTTCCCTTAAGATCAGCCGGCGTTTCAATGCCCGCATCTCGGCGAACCAAGATACCCGTGTGGAAGAAGCGGCGCGTTGTGAACACGGGGAGACCCACCCAGCGGTCATCACCTCCTGCCATGGCCATAATCAAGGATGAGAACGACATCTCAGAGATATCGAAGTCGGCAAATTTCAATTGCCTCCAGAAAAGCTCCGACGCATGCACCGGGCTCGGAATCAAGTCGATTCCATCGGCTTTCACCGTACCATCGAAAATCGGCCAGGTTCTCGGGTTTGAAGCCATGCCGACACTAAGTTGGATGTCCATCTGAATCTCCTTCGCTAGGGTTCTATCCCATCCCTTTGGCTCTGCGCCAATCAAGAGAGGGGCGAGCCGAATCTAACCCTGCCGCTTCGGCGCTGTCAAGGAGAGTTGCCCACGGCTGGCCAAATACCCCCTGCGTTCAAACCCAAATAGACGGTGAGCACTACGTGCGCTCGTTCCTATTTTCGCTGCATCGGTGACCATGAAGCCGTCGCTTGTCTTTGACATTGTCATCGCCGAACCGCATTCGCGTGGAAAGAGGCTCTGGGCGGCGGCTCTCAGTAGTTTTTCAGACGGGAAACCGCCTGGCCTGCCAAGGGCTCGGAGCGCCACTAGGGAGATGGTTTTCGCTCAAGGCCAAAGGCCACAACTAATCGTTTACTAATCGAAATACATCTGCAATGTTCTCGGTACTGGCGGCAAGGCCTGCTTCAACACGATGTACTATTTCCGTGGCCGCGTTACAGAAGGGAGTCTCAATTCCATGCGTGGCCCCCTTTGCCGCGATAAGCCCTGTAAAGTAATCCACTTCGGTTTTCCTGCCTCGAAGCACATCTTGCAGCATCGATGTTGTTGCGCTTTCACTCACCAGCGCCGCCCTCTTAGTCAACCCTTCGTCAACGACCGTAGAGCGGCCCTCGGCGGCAGCGAAAATATCATCTGCAGAGTAATCTCCCATCAAAGTTTGCAGTGGGTGTTTTTCCGCTGCGGACACGCGTACTGTTTCCGCAGCTATAGCCACTATCAGCCTACGCACGTCAGGAGAGCGCAACGCGAGGCTTGATCGCAACCCGCTGATTGCGCTAACAGTATTCATCATCGTGTTACTAGCTAGCTTCGACCATCGTTCATGCATCAGGTCATCGACAGTCAGAGCTGGCCATACGGAATTAATTAGGCTAGCAACATGCCGGGCCTTTTCGCCAACCGGGGCAAGGTATTCGCCGACATACACTCCTGGCAAATCTCGTTGTGTGCTACTTGCACGACTCACTGACGAGGTCAACGTCACGTGGCCCGGCTCTAACAACACCGCGTTGATTAAGATCACTCCACCAACCGTGCGTTCCGTGCCGATTATCGGGGCAATCCATTCTTCGTTTAAGCTGTTCTGCATGCTGACTACTAGCCCATCACTGGCTAGATGGGGCAAAGCTATATTGAGCGATCCGAGCGTGTCATATGATTTCACGCACAGGAGCAGAGTACTTATCGGTCCGTCTAGCTTGCTGAGTTCATTAGGGCTGATAACCGGAGGCGTATAGTGCTCATCTGGGCGCCCATCCATCTCATTGTGAATGGTGATACCTGACTGTTGCATAGCTCTCCGTTGGGGTTCCCAAGGCTCGATTACGGTTACGGGATGCCCTGCACCATACATACGTCCAGCGATTTGCGAGCCGATGGCTCCTGCTCCATAGATCACTATGTTTTCAGTCATTTATTTCCCCGCATTCTATTGGTCGGAAAAAGCCATTCCGGAATAAAACTAGAAGGCTCCGTGATTCTTCCGAGAATCCACTATCGCCTGAGCACGCGGGCTTATCTGGCTGCGCACCATAATGTTCAAAAGTGCAGGTCTGTTGGCTGCCAATGCTCGATCAAGTGCAGGGGCGATGTCTTCTGGTCGTTCCACTAATTCACCGTATGCACCAAGTCCCTCTGCAACCATGTCATACCGGGAAGGCCATAGATCCGTCACTACGGGTTTTCCGTATATTCCAACTTGAATATTTTTGTCGATTCCCCACGCAGCGTCGTTCCCTAAGATGATTACGATGTTAAGCCCGAGGCGTACAGCAGTGTCTATTTCCATGGCATTGAACCCAAACGCACCATCCCCTGTGATGCAAAATACCCTGGAGTTTGGCTTGGCCAGCTTGGCAGCCATTGCCACGGGTACTGCTGAGCCGAGCATTCCCAAATTCGGTAGGTAATACCAGCTTCGTGGGGCGCGCGCAGGCAGCGTTGCCCTTCCGTAGTATGCGTAGTCACCTCCATCGAACACGAGAACATCATCGGGTCTCAGTTGTGCGGCAATCACCGAATGTACACGCATTGAACGGAGAGGAATCTCGTCTGTTACAAAGGCGTTCATTCGTTGGATTTGGCTTTTCTTCAACTCTCGAAAGCGTTCCACCCATGGGAGTTCATCCCAATTACATTTGCGGGCTTGCTCTGTAAGCTGGGCCACCACTGCCCCAACGTCGCCGAGAATGCCTACGTCGACTCCGCGGTTGCGACCAATCTGAGTTTCAGACGGGTCCACTTGAATCACTTTTGCATCTGCAGGGATGATTGGAGGCAGGCCGTAGCCGATAGTGAAATCTAACATTTTCCCAAGCAACAAAACACAATCAGACTCTTTGATAAGATTCGCCGCTTGGTGCTGCGACATATCGAAAAACCCAAAACAATACTGATGCTCATCAGACACTATGCCTCGCGCGGCCTCTTCCGTCATGAACGGCATTTTTGTGATATCGAGGAATCGTTCGTATACCTCAGTCCAGTCACCGTAGGCTGCGGGGGTACTAGCCACAATTAAGGGGCGCTCGGCTGCCTGCAGTAGGCATATGGCTTCAGTAATTTGGTCTGGTGGACCCAAGACAGATCCGCTTCTTCTTGTTGTTGCTGGTGACGGCCAACTGACGGAAGCCTCATCAAAGGGCTGAGACTGGACATCCATGGGGATAGTCAGGTGCGTGGGGCCGCGCCTTCCTTCGAAGCATGTTCTGACGGCAAGTGCAATGAAGTCGGGAATTCGAGAGGCGTCGTGGACCAACCACGCTCCCTTCGTTACGGGTTTCGCCATGCCAACTTGGTCTATTTCTTGCATGATCCCGCGTGAGAGGTCCTTCATACCTGCGGAGCCTGATATGTTCAGCACGGGGCTTTCTGATGACATGGCGTTCGCCAGTCCTGGTATCGCGTTGGCATGCCCTGGTGTTGTCACCGCGGTCACTCCCAATTTCCCTGTCAAACGGCCCCAGGCATCGGCCATGTGGACTGCGGCCTGCTCGTGACGGCAGTCGATTAATCGAAACCCTTCATCGGAAAGAACATCCAGCAAGGGCAGTATGTGATCCCCTGCCACGGTAAAAATAGTGTCCACTCCCTCGAGTCGCAATGACCGCGTAATGGCTTGCGCACCGGTGATTGTCATGTAAATGCCTCTTCTGTTACCACCATGCTATGAGGCAACGTCGCTATTGAACGCTGCTATTACTCCTCCGCGCAACTCGCCACCAGCCTATAATCAGCCGAGTTACGTCACGTCATTCTGTCAAAGGAGGCTCACTCATTCCATTCTCAGACGAGCCAATCACTTCGGCCCAACGGTCCAGCCCACGCGAAATCATTATGTTGCTCAAGGAAGTTGCTGGCTGGTCCGTCATTGAGGACAAGATGACTGCCCTCAAAAAACAATTCGATTTCCCAACGTTCGCGGCTGCAATGGTGTTTGTAAATAAAGTCGCGGCCCTTGCTGAGGACCAAGGGCATCATCCAGAAATCACTTTCACCTGGGGCAAAGCCACTGTACGGTGGTGGTCTCATGAACGCGGAGGGATAACCCGCGACGACTTCATCATGGCCGCCAAGACCGACAAGGTTGCGCATGGCTAAGGCGTAGTAGATGGTTGTGAGTTGAGCAGTAGTGAGGCACGCCGATATAGCCCCTCACCACCTACCGGTCTATACTGCGGCCCTTATAGATAGGTGACCTTTTACATAGAGGAACTCCATGGCAAGTCTATCCAAAACCGCCGCCATCGTTGGCGTCGCGGAATCAGATCAAATCGGAATAGTTCCCGACAAGTCCGCGCTCATGCTCCACATGGAGGCTGCGCGCAACGCGATAGCTGATGCGGGTCTGGATAAGGACGATGTCGATGGGTTTTTTACTGCGGGCTACTGGAACTACGACGTAGCCGAGTATCTTGGCATCAACCCGAAGTACACCGACAGCACAAGTGTTGGCGGCTCTTCTTTCGTAATCCATGTCGCCCACGCTATTGCCGCAATTAACGCAGGTTACTGTGAAGTAGCCCTCATTACTCACGGCCAGATGGGTCGCAGTGCGCGCGCGCCTTACGGGCGTGACCCCAATCTGCCAGCAGCTCAGTACGATTCACCCTATGGCATCATTGGCCCCCCAGTGAACTACGCGATGGCGGCCTCTCGCTACATGTACCAATATGGTGAGGAAAGAACACGTCAGGCCCTAGCCGAGATTGCAGTGTCCACCCGTAAGTGGGCTCAAATGAATCCCAAGGCGATGATGCGTGACACTATGACCTTCGATGATTACCACAACTCTCGATGGATTGCCCGACCATTCCATCTCTTGGATTGCTGCCTGGTTACGGACGCAGGTGCAGCGGTGGTAGTCACGTCAGCCAAGCGTGCAAAGACGCTTCCGAAGGCACCCGTGTACGTACTAGGAGCAGCAGAGCATCACGACCATTCATTGATTCATCAGATGGTAGATCTCACAGTCACTCCCGCTGCGGTTACCGGCCCAGCAGCAATGGCTATGGCCGGCGTCACGCACAAGGACATTGATCTCACCATGATTTATGATTCTTTCACATACACTGTACTAGCGACGCTCGAATCGCTTGGGTTTTGCGGCCCAGGGGAAGGTCCAGATTTCTTGGCCAACCAACGAAGCGCCCCAGGCGGGGATTGGCCCCTCAATACCAGCGGCGGCGGCCTCTCATACACTCATCCAGGCATGTACGGCATTTTCCTAATCGTCGAAGCTGTTCGGCAATTACGCGGAGAGACCGGAGAACGACAACTCAAGGATCCGAAACTTAGCCTGGTAAACGGAACAGGCGGGCTTCTTTCGTCCACCGGTACCATAATTTTAGGAGTCGACTAATGGCCGACTACAAACTTCCGTTACCGATCAAGCAGCCTGAGTCCGATTTCTACTGGGAAAAGGCCCAGGCGCACGAATTATGGCTTTGCAAGTGCAACACATGCGATCAAGCTTACTTTTATCCCCGAAGCATCTGTCCCAAATGTTACTCCACTGATGTCACTTGGATTCAAGCCAGCGGGAAAGGCACCTTGCACGCTTATTCGATCGTCGAGCGTGGGCCGATACCACCGTTCCGCGATGCTGTCCCTTACGTAGCCGCCCTCATAGATTTAGCAGAAGGCCCTCGTATGCCTACAAACCTAGTCGGCGTTGAGCTAGACGATGAGCACATCAAGATTGGGATGGCCGTTGAAGTAACCTTTGAAGACGTTACCGATGAAGTGACATTGCCAAAATTCAAGCCAGCATCCTAAAGTGAGAGAGCACTGTTTCATCATCCCTATGTGTGGAACAGTCGGTCAGTCCAAATTGGAGGCCACATGGTTACTCAACGTTACGAGCCTTGGAGCTACACTCCTTTCGAAAATTGGATAGTGAGCGAAGGCCTGCACGTGGTGCATGGCCAGATAGTTGACGACGTATATAGTATCGAGACGCACCCATGGGAACGCACTGGCACGAATGCGGTACTGATGGACCTCTCGAATCGCATTATGGATGGAGCCCTTGTCGATAACCAAGGAACTACTCGCTATATTTGTGACATTCCTCCTGGCGGCAAGTACAACCTCGAAAAACACATGTACGAGGAAATTTTTTTCGTTCTAAAAGGCCGCGGAGCCACCACCATTTGGCAAGAAGAAGGGGGACCGCGCCAAACATTCGAGTGGAAAGAGGGCAGCGTTTTCTCGATTCCTCTCAATTGCTACCACGAGATATATAACGGCCAAGGAGATGCACCTGCGCGACTGTACGCTGCAATCAGCGCTCCCACAGCGCTCAATCTTTATGCGAATCCCGAATTTGTTTTCGGGTGCCCAATGATATTCCCTGATCGTTTCGATCCGTCGGATGAATTATATTTCAGCGGTAAGACCGAGAAACTAGCTGAGCGGTTCATGGAGACCAATTTCATCCCGGACGTGCAAACAGTAGATCTCGATCGATGGAAGAGTCGCGGACCGGGGTCAAACATGATGATTTCGATGGCAGGCGGGCACTACATTTGCCACCTTTCCGAGTTCCCTGCGGGAACCTACAAAAAGGCCCACACCAACGAGGACAACCGGAACCGTAACGGGCTTATGTCCGATGTTGCCTATCTCTTCCTCAGCGGAGAGGGGTATGACCTACAGTGGCCAGCAGGGACCGTTCCGGGGCACGGTATTCCCTGGGAGCAAATTAACTACAAGGGCGGCAGCCTCATGTCATCAGGTTCCGGCTACCACCAGCACTTCAACTGTAGCGGTAGCAACATTCGGTATATTGTGCTCCGCTATGGGAACCCGCGCTATGCGGGAGCAGCAGGGAAGCGTACCAAGGACACAGGTGGAACGAACATCGACTTTGAAGTTGAAGATCCACGTGTGAAAGAAACATTCGAGGCGGAACTCGCAAAACGGGGAGTGGTATCCCATCAGGCTCACGCCTTCGATGACTAATCTACAAAGTCGCAGTTCTAGTGGACTTCACGGCCACCATTAACGGTAATCATCTGACCTGAAATGAAGCGGGCATCATCGCTGAATAGGAATGCCATTACCCCTGTCAAGTCTGAAGGAACACCACGCCGCAAGAGGGACGCTTCCGGCTCATCAAAAGCCTCATCGGTCGTGAGCGCGTCTTCCTGGTCAGAGGTTGTGGAGCCAGGAGCGATTGTCAGTACATTGATATTGTGGGAACCCAGCTCGCGAGCCACTCCGCGGGTGATGCCAATAATCGCCGATTTCGAAGATACATAATGAGGGTTTAGATCATCTGCCGCGCGAGCAATGCGCAGCGTACTCCCGGAGGAAACATTGACAATGGTTCCTCCTTTTTGCTCTTTCATGTACGGAAACACTGCTCTGATACCTAGAAATGTCCCCCTTGCGTTGACTGCGTAAACTCTATCCCAGACATCCATATCTATGTCCATCAGTGAACGGACGGCTAGCCCTCGCATCATACCCGCGTTATTCAGCAGGCCATCAATGCGCCCGTATTTTTCGTACGTACGGCGAGCCATTTCCTTTGTTTGGTCCTCTGAGCTGACATCCACAATCAGCGGCAGAGCCACTCCCCCAGCCGCCTGAATGCGCTCAACCGTTTCACCGCAATCCTGCACGTCTGCCACGGTGAGTCTCGCCCCTTCTTCTGCCATTCGAACTGCATACTCCCGGCCCAGACCCGCAGCAGCTCCTGTGACGATGATGACTTTGTCGTCAAGGCGCCCCATCACTTTCCGCTCTTGGTTAGAGGTGATTCCAGGCCATATAGACGAGCGGTTCCCTCCCAGAGGATACGACCCTTCGCCGCCGTCGACAGGTCGGCACGGTTCAAGACATGTTTCGCAGAGTCCGGCTTGCGGTGCGCGTGAGGGATGTCGCTGGCATAAACCCAGCAATCCGTTCCGTACTTGTCGACCATGTACGGCAGTAGCTGGTCGTCCACTTCAAATCCGATGAAAATACGGCCGTCTTTGATGTACTCCAATGGGGTCATCTGCGGCAGGCCTCGTTCAACAGTCGCTTTGTGCTCGGAGCGGAGCGAGCCCAGCTTCATACGGTCGCGAATGTTATCTAGAGAGAAGTCCATCACTTCTCCGGCGAAATCCACCCATGTACACCCCGACTCCAAAAATGACACTTTCACATTGGGGTATCGATCCAATAGGCCGGAGCCGCATATAGATTTATAACCACGCACTACAGACATGAGGAATTGATCGCTAGCAACGCTCGGGTAGGCCTTTGCTGCGTCCAATGCTCCCATGCCGGGGTGCACGTTCACAGGCATACCTAACTGGTTCGCCGTGTCCCAAAGGGGCTCGAAATCGACATGGTCGAGAGACTTAGTTGAGTAGTCACCCAGAACCATCACGCCTACCGACCCCATCTCGTAAGTTCGCTCCATCTCGCGAGCGGCTTCTTTCGGGTCGCTCATATCGATTACTGTCACCCACTTCAGTCGATCAGGCGATTGGTTGGAGATATCGGCAACCCAGTTGTTATACGCTCGAGTAATCGCTTGGTTCAGTGCAGGGTCAACAGCCACAGGCCAGTGTAAGAATAGTGTTGGGTAGTTTACGGATAGCCATGTATCTTCAGCATCCATAACGGCGATTCGGTCTTTTGCTGAGTGAAATTCCCCGCTTTCGTGAGGTCCGCGCCACTTAGCCATGATCTCGTACTCGGATGAAAGCACTCCCCCTCTGCTAGAAGGAGACCCTCCTACACGTTTTCTTTGGCCATCTATCTCCCACACGTAGTCATGTTCAAACTCGCCCGTTTCAATCACTTTCGGCCGTCGGTCTCGGAAAGCAGGCTCTAGGTACTTATCAGAGAACGTCTCCTCCCATTCCTCTACGTGCCCATCACCATCCCACGCGCGGATTTCATTGGTATCACCCATCTCGTACTCCTTCTTGCTTACGCACCTAACCAAGCTTGCATCGGAAAATTACCGAGTGCGAGGGGCGCTGTCAAGCTTAGCGTTGTCGACAGCAGTCTCTCGTTATAGGATGGCGCGGCCCAGAATCACATGGTCTACGTTCTCCGCGCAAGGCATAAGCCTCCATGAGAGATCAAACCGGACTGCAATAGAACTGGTGAAAGACAAGGAGCGTCGCATATGAGCCACCGACAGTGGGATGAGGTCAAATACGAAGTAGCAGTCGCAAATCGCGTGTTGGCTGAAACAGGACTTGCCACAGGGTTCCGCGCGTCGCTTGGCCACGTCAGCATGCGTATTCCGGGTGATCCTGACAAATTTGTAGTGAAGGGTCGCGGCTATGCTGTCGATTCCCTTCATTCTGTTCGACCAGAAGACATGATTGTCGTTGATCTCAATGGGGACTTCGTTGATGGGCCCGTCGGCTCAAGCCAATGCTTCGAAGTCAAGATGCATTCCTCCATCATGAAGGCACGTCCTGACGTGAAGTCCGTGACGCACGTACATCCTCATTTCATTGTCTTGGCTACCACTTTGCGCCAGCGATTGCGCCCCATGAACCAAGAAGGCGTAGCTCTTGTCAAAGACGAGCTTCCAGTGTGGCAGCACATCAAGACTGTTCAGAACGATGAGGAAGGCAAAGAAGTTGCAGATCTTTTGGGTGACGGGAAGGTAGTTCTCTTGCGTGGCCATGGAGCGACCACAGTTGGCACCAGCCCAGAAGACTCCGTTATGACCATGCTCAACCTTGAAGAGCAGGCCAAAATGAATTACTACGCCCTCTCAGCGGTGGGGCAAGATCATCCTTACATAGAAGATGAGCTCATCGCAGAGATGACCGAGCGCACACCCATTATCGAGCTACCTCATTTCGCAAAGATCCTTCCCGCCGGCTGGCGCCCGCGCGTGGGTGGTGTTTGGCAGTATTACACGCGGGTTGTCCAGAATGACCCAAGTGCCGCTCCGCCGATGAACAGACCTTCGTAAATGAAAGTGACGGTCGATTAAATCAGTTGACTAGCACATATAAATTTGCCTAGCATATTTGGCACTCCCACCACCTCTAAGAGGAAGCAACTACATGCTTAATGCCCAAGAGAATGAAGCACTTACTAGAGTGAGCAAAGGCACGCCAATGGGCGAGCTGATGCGCCGTTATTGGCAACCGATTGCGGCCACAGGGGAACTCGATGAAAGGCCTACTAAACCCGTGCGCCTCCTGGGTGAAGATTTGGTGCTTTACAAGGACCGCTCAGGAACTTTGGGGCTCATCGATGCCGTCTGCCCGCACAGGCGCGTAGATCTTTCATACGGCATTCCCGAAGAGCACGGCCTTCGCTGCATGTACCACGGCTGGATGTTTAATGAAACAGGACAGTGCATCGAGCAGCCATTCGAAGAAACTGTCCATCCTGATGGTCGCTTCAAGGAAAAGGTCAAGATCAATGGTTACCCGGTGCAAGCATTAGCGGGCCTTGTGTTCGCGTACCTCGGCCCGCTACCCGCACCGTATTTACCTCAATGGGAGCCGTTAATTTGGAATGACGCTGTTCGTGACATTGCAATTTCACACCTCCCGTGCAATTGGCTCCAGTGTCAAGAAAATTCTATAGATCCAGTTCACGTTGAATGGATGCACACGTACTTCGGTCGCTACTCAGCTGAGGGCGGTAAATGGAGCGGCCCGCAAGCACTCCTTGAGCTTCCTGGTCATAAAAAAATAGGCTTCGATGAATTCGAGCACGGTATTATCAAACGCCGGGTTTTCGAAGGCTATTCTGAAGAGGACGATGACTGGAAAGAAGGGCACCCGGTGTTCTTCCCAAATATCCTTATGGTGGGCAGCGAAGTATCGGTCACTTTCCAATGGCGTGTTCCCATCGATGATGAGAACACTTTGCATATCTCTCAATACGTATGGCACGCAGCCCCTGGCACCACTGCTCCTGCACAGGATGTAGTGCCGTTTCGCGAAGTGGCGCTTAAAGATGATGAAGGCCGTTGGGTCACTGATTTAGTATTCAACCAAGACTATATGGCATGGGTCACGCAAGGCCCCATTGCTGATCGAAGTAAAGAAGTTCTTGGCGAGTCTGATCGCGGGATTATCATGTTCCGGAAACAACTTCGCCGCGAAATTAATATTATGGCCGACGGTGGAGAACCAATGAATGTGTTCCGAGATGCCGCACAGGCGTCTTGCGTGGTCGCACCCATAGAAAATGTCAAATTTGGAATGCGCCGCCCGAAGAAGTACATTCCCGGCGAGTCTGGTTTCAGCGCTGATTCAGAGAAAATCAACGAAGTCATCCGAACTTGGAATAATCTTCCGGAGATGGCTAATGCACCTGGTTCCGGTGAGGGCGAGTAGTTCTTCGCGCAATGGTAGATAAGCGGACGGGATTCCTCATAGAATCCCGTCCGCTTATCTACGCTTTTCCCATAGAAATGTTTTCCCTCTTGCACGTTCTCCAGGCCACCCATTGAGGTATCACTGGGAACGACACTCAATACGACTATCTCAACGAGCCCCAAATCCCCGTTG